>JAKPFN010000016.1 GCA_029551395.1 Armatimonadota bacterium
CAGGCCATCTGCCGTTGCTGCAGGTAAGAAGGCTTTTATCACAACCAGGATAGGGGATGTCGGGTTTACCCTTGGGGTTGTTCTGATTTTCCTTACTTTTGGAACGCTTGACTACGGTTCAGTCTTTGCTGCTGCCGGAACTGTGGCTGCTGGGACTTTGGCAGCGATAACTGTTTTACTTTTTATAGGCGCGATTGGGAAATCAGCCCAAATACCGCTTTATGTGTGGCTTCCTGATGCTATGGAAGGTCCGACTCCTGTCAGCGCATTAATCCACGCTGCAACGATGGTCACTGCCGGCGTATACCTCATTGCACGGGCAAGTCCGCTGTTCGTGGAAGCTCAGGCAGTGATGACATTGGTGGCTGTAATCGGCGGTGTTACTGCATTCTTTGCTGCGACTATCGCCGTTGTCAACAACGACATCAAGCGTATGTTGGCATATTCGACTATCAGCCAGATTGGGTTGATGTTTTTAGGAGTAGGAGTAGGTGCATTCGTTGCAGGGCTGTTTCACCTTATGACGCATGCGTTTTTCAAAGCACTTCTGTTCCTTGGCGCGGGAAGCGTGATGCATGCGCTGGCTGGTGAGACTGACCTGCGAGAAATGGGTGGACTGAAGCGCAAAATGCCAGTTACCTACTGGACGTTCCTTGTTGCAGCGCTTGCTCTTGCGGGGATTGCTCCGTTTTCGGGATTCTTCAGCAAAGATGAGATACTGGCTGCAGCGTTCATTGGGCCTCATGGAAACTGGCTGCTGTATGCGCTTGGCTTGGGAACGTCACTGTTGACAGCGTTTTACATTTTCAGGCTGGTTTTCAAGGCGTTTCACAGAGAACCGAGGATGCCGGAAGAACGCTGGGAACATGCTCATGAGTCGCCAGCGTCGATGACTGTTCCGCTGATTGTGCTTGCGGTAGGCGCGGCTGCTGCAGGACTTGTCGGCATTCCAAGATTCCTTGCTCCGCAGTCTTCATGGGCACATGCTATCGGCAATTTTTTGGAACCTGCTCTTGCTCATGAATCGGAACCAAACATTGCTGCAGGAACGGGAGTGCTGCTGATGATTGCAGCGCTTGCTGTCGGCATAATCGGGATCGTTACAGCTTGGTATTTCTACGTCAAAAAGCCAGGAACGGCTGCAAGGATAGCTCAGCGTGCTCCGGTTGTTTACAATATCTTAGCTAACAAGTATTGGGTGGATGAGATATACAACGCGGTGCTTGTCAGACCAGGGAAGGCTTTTGCTGTTTTTCTCTGGAGAGTGATAGATATCGGCGTGATAGACTTCATCGTGAACGGTGCTGCGTATGCAGTTGGCGGGCTGTCTTTATGGGTCAGAAAGGTCCAGACAGGCTACCTGCGCAGTTATGCACTGGCCGTTTTAACCGGGGCAATTCTTATAGTGGGATACCTGGTGTTGACGAGATGATTTGGGATTTTAAATGGACTTAATTCGCAATCATATATTATCCATACTGATTTTCCTGCCTATTGCTGCTGGGATAGCGCTTGTGATTGTTCCGAGGAGATACGCCGTATTTATCCGATGGTTTGCGTTCATAAGCGGGCTTGTAGCATTTGCGCTGTCTATCCTGCTTTTCCTCTGGTTCAGAAGCAACATGGCTGGGTGGCAATTCGAGGAATTTGCTCCTTGGATACGAGTGCTGCCGAGGGTAGTTGAAGGCGAGACCAGGTATGCCATCAACTATCATCTGGGAATAGATGGAATCAGCCTGTTTCTAATTATGCTGACTACCTTTCTCACTCCGGTTGCCATTCTTGCGTCCTGGAGGGGAATCACGGAGCGTGCCAGGGAGTTCTATGTTGCTTTGCTCCTGTTGGAAGGCGCGATGATAGGCGTGTTCTCATCGCTCGACCTGATACTATTCTATGTGTTCTGGGATGCAATGCTTATCCCGATGTATTTCATCATTGGAGTATGGGGCTACGAGAACCGGATATATGCGTCCATCAAGTTCTTCATCTATACTCTGGTCGGAAGCCTTCTGATGCTTGCTGCGATAATCTATCTCGGATTGCAGAACCCAGCCGGGCTGACGTTCGATTTGACCGAACTTGTAGCGGCTGATATTGCCCGTTCTGTCCAATACTGGCTGTTCTTAGCGTTTGGGCTTGCGTTTGCGATCAAAGTGCCTGTATTTCCGCTTCATACCTGGCTTCCTGATGCTCATACAGAGGCTCCTACTGCCGGCAGCGTGATTCTGGCTGGAATTCTGCTGAAGATGGGGGCTTACGGCTTCCTGAGATTCTGCCTGCCGCTGTTCCCGGAGGCATCTGTTCATTTTGCGCCTCTGATGATTGTGCTTGGTGTTATCGGGATTATCTACGGAGCGTTGGTGGCTTACTCGCAGCCGGATATCAAGCGGTTGGTTGCGTATTCCAGCGTCAGCCATCTCGGATTTGTGGTTCTTGGTATTTTTGCCCTCAATATCCAGGGGATTCAAGGCGCGCTGCTTATCATGATTGCCCACGGGCTGTCCACAGGTGCTCTCTTCCTTATAGTTGGGATGATGTATGAGCGGCGGCATACTCGGTTGATGTCTGATTACGGCGGTGTGTGGCGTCGGATGCCGTTTTTTGGCGCATTTTTCATCATAGCGGCGCTGGCTTCGCTTGGGCTTCCAGGGCTGGCAAACTTCCCTGGAGAGTTTCTGGTGATACTTGGCACATTTGCGGCTGCTAACTGGGTTTATGCACTTTTGGCTGCGAGCGGCGTGGTCTTTGCTGCTATATACATCCTCTGGTTATATGGAAACGTGATGCAAGGGCCTGTAGAGAAGCCTGAAGTGGAAGCTATGCGAGACCTTTCAGTGCGGGAAGCGTTTGTTCTTGCTCCGGTCGTGATTTTTATCGTGCTTCTTGGGGTATTTCCAGGAGTAGTACTCGACCGGACAGCGGTTTCGTCAGAAGCGATTCTGGAGCAGGTAAGACCTGATGAATCCAGGACAAGTTTGGGCCGTGGGGCATGGGCCATAGAAGTGCGCGGGATTGGCACACATGCTCTGCGGCCCAAAACAGATAGTCCCCAGCCTGTTCCTCACTTCCTGGTTGAAGGAGGTGAAGAGCAGTGACGATTCCAGTGAGTGCTGCCGACTGGATTGTTATTAATACAGAGTTGATTCTGGTCGGTACCGCGATGATTGTGCTTCTGCTCGATGCTTTCAACAGGCGGATTTCAGACAGAATTTCTCCGTGGATTACGCTGGTTGGAGTAGTTGGAGGACTAGTATCACTGGGATTTCTCTGGGGGCAGGAATACACAGGTTTTGCAGGGATGCTGGTAATTGACAGCTTCTCCGTGCTGGTCAAGATGGCTATCCTGTTCGGCACCGGGCTTGCAGTCTTGCTTTCGGTGGACTATCTGCGGCGCGAGGAGCTTGCCCAAGGTGAATATTATGGTTTGTTGCTGCTTTCAACCGTCGGGATGCTCCTGCTTACCTCGAGTGCGAACCTGATAATGATCTTTCTGTCACTCGAGATGCTGTCGATTGCGCTTTATGTGCTGACGGGATATGCCCGTATGCGGCCAAGGTCTCAGGAAGCCGGGATGAAATATTTCCTGTTGGGTTCGTTTTCTGCTGCGATACTGGTCTATGGTGTTGCATTGATCTATGGCGCTTTGGGGACGGTTGATCTGGCTGGTGTGGCAGAAGCGTTGACTGCTCCGGGTATACTCTCCAATCCGGTGCTTCTTGCTGGAGCAGGTTTGGTGCTGGTAGGACTGGGGTTCAAGGTGGCTGCAGTGCCGTTTCAGATGTGGACTCCTGATGTCTACGAGGGCGCTCCATCTCCGGTTACGGCGTTTATGTCGGTCAGCACTAAAGCAGCCGCATTTGCAGCGCTTACCAGAGTGCTGGTCTTTGCTTTTAGCGACCTCAGCGGTGTCTGGATGGCTGTGATTTGGGCCATTGCAGCGCTCACGATGATCTTCGGGAACCTGGTAGCCATTGCTCAGAACAACATCAAGCGGATGCTGGCTTACTCGAGCATCGCGCATGCCGGATATATCCTTGTGGCAGTAGCATCAGCAAACCAGCTTGGTATCCAGAGCATACCTTTTTATCTTATAGCCTATACGTTTATGAATATCGGAGCGTGGGCTGTTGTTACTGTGATAACCAGAAAAGGCGAGGAAGGTGTTGGACTGAGCGATTATACCGGCCTGTTCTGGAGAAATCCGCTTCTGGCCGTATCGATGGGGCTTTTTATGTTTTCACTGGCAGGGATCCCTCCGACTGCCGGATTCACTGCGAAAATATACTTGTTCATGGCGGCAGTAAATGCAAATCTGATAGGTCTCCTAATTGTAGCGGTTGTTACTACGATAATTTCGGCCTATTTTTATCTGCGAGTAACGGTCATAATGTTTATGCACCGCCCGAGTGAAGTATCTGCGGTTCATGTTCCAATAGCTGCATACGTGGCAATAATCATTGCAGTAGTTGCAACGCTTTGGCTGTTCCTGTTTCCGAACAGTACCCAGGCATTCACTGAAGCTGTGTGGAGAATGGGGTTATGAATTGATTATTAGAAATCTCGATATTTCCGAATGTGCCCGTTTAGCTGAAATCGATCCATCTTTTGAAACAAGCCAGATATATCAGGTTACAAAAAGCAAGCCTGCAGAGCCGTACATAGAACGGGTAGAATGTGATTCGGTGCAGTTTGTCATGCCGCCCATATTCGGAAGCACTTCTCCCAGCGCTGCGCTGAGATATGAAGATGAGTTCGACCGCTACGACCTGTTTCTGGTAGCAGAGGAAGATGACAGAATAATCGGTGCAGTGTGTTCTACTCCGCTTACTCAAGAAGCATCATATCCGCCCGGTTGTGTAGTTATGCCCAGGGAGTATTTGCTGGCTGCTTTTGCAGTAGACCGTGAGAAGAGAGGTCAAAAGGTAGGTGCAGCGCTGCTTGACCGTGTGAAAGACCACTGTAAAGAGATAGGATGCTCTTTTATCAGCTTGTGGGCTGGTTTTGATTATGTTCCGGCGGTGGACTTTTATATCAGCCAGGGATTTGAAATATCAGGATGGCTGGAGCCTCCGGGATGCAGGTTTGACCAGTGCCGTATCTATTTGACTTGGCATCCTTGATCTCTTCCAGCACATCCAAAATAAAAGACCATACCAATTGCAGTCAAAGCTGCGACTGAAAGCTTGAGTTCTCTTGGCACTCCAGTCCTTGCAACGAAACTCTCGATAATTGCGGCAACTATCAGCATTATGACGACCCCGCCAAATAACGGCAGAGCGTCTAGAGAAGCCTTCCGTAAAGAATCTATTCTCGATAAGTTACCAGGAGCGATGAGTGACCAACCGAGCATCAGTCCGGCTCCGCCTGAGATACATATTGCCAGCAGTTCTATCACTCCATGCGGAAACAGGAATGCAATCAAGTCCCATGTGTCATTCAGGAATGGATACGGCGCTATAAGAAAAGCTCCGACCAGCAATCCGTTCTGAATAAGAACATAGACTGTTACTGCACCAAATGAAACACCTCCAGCGAATGCAATTATAGCTACTTTGATGTTGTTAATCATCAACATGCTGGAGAAGATAGCTGGCACAGGATTATAATATTCTTCTAATTGACGGGGCCGAACCGGCTCCTTAGGCGCTTGTGCAAGGTTCGTTCACCCATCACCGGATCCCATTATCTGCTTTGGAAGGAAATAAACAGCAGTATCAGGGTTATTCTTAACTGAAGCTGCAGCAAATATAGCAGATATGACCATAATCATTGTTGCTACAGCGATAAACTGCCATTTTGCTCTAAAGAGGATTGGGAAACCTTTACGTAGAAAGTTTACAATAGAACTAAGCTCGCTAGTTGGAGCATCTGCGTAGAGTATTCCATGAGCGCGGCCTGAGAGTTCGTTCAAATAAGTAATAAGCTGTTCGCTTGCTGAGTTGGTGTTGACGTAAGAAAGGTCAGAGGTTACACGCCGATAGAGCTTGCCTAGATCCGCAAGTTCTTCACCAGACAGTGACTTTAGTCCACCGCGTGAGGAAGCTTGGTTGAGAATATTCGTCAGACGTTCCCACTCGGGCCGTCTTCTTTCTACAAATGCCCTTTCATCCACAGGTGGATTATACCAGGAGGGCTGCCAGAGGTGCAAATAAATTGTCTAGAGAAACCAATGTAGTTACACCAGAGAATGTTAAAATTAACTATGAATTAGCAGGGATTGGCTCACGGGCTACGGCGTTAGTTTTGGATACACTCGTACAAGCAGGTTTGATACTTATACTCTTTCTTGTGCTTATTGGATTTAATACACTTATAGGCTTATCTGGTATCCAATCCCGGATACAATTGTTCTTAGCAGATTTTATTGGAGCTGCATTTTTTATTGTGATTTTCCTGTTATACTCAGGCTATTTTATCTATTATGAAGGATTTAAAAACGGACAGACTCCAGGGAAATACTGGATGAGGATTAGAGTAGTCAGAGAAGAAGGATCGCCGATAAATTTGTCCAATGCAATCATCAGAAATCTGGTGCGATTAATTGAGGCAGGTCTAGGCAGCTATTCAATAAGCATCGTTTTAATGATAGTCACCTCCAAATGCAAAAGACTTGGAGATTATGCGGCTGGCACTATCGTCGTCAAAGAGCGGGCCACAGGGGTAATCACCATCAAGAATGATGTCGTGCCGGAGAGGAAAGCACCTTCCAGCCTCGAAGCGTCTCTGGTTAAAGATATAGGTATCCTGACCCGAGATGAGATAGATACTGTGCGGAGGTTCGTCGAACGGCGGTTGGAGCTGGATTTACAGGCGCAGGAGAACGTTGCCAGACAGATTGCCCTGCCGATAATGGCTAAAACTGGTGTAAATCCTCCATCTGGTAGTTTTGATTATGGGGATTATCTGGAAGAAGTATACGCGCGCTGTGTCGAGGAGCTTGGAACGCTCTAATGAGTCTTGATTCGGGTGTATATGCAGAATGTCAATTGGAAGCCTCAGACCGGTTTGTGCAGGAGATGCTTAGAAAATCTGAGGAATCAGGTGAGTCAGGTGAAGTCGTCCTCGTAGTGCCAAGCCCAGATGGAAGGATACTGCTGCACACAAAATCATTCTATCCCAACGGAGCTTACCGGCTTCCCACAGGCAAGCTGCATAAAGGAGAGTCTCCCCAGGATGCGTTCTATCGAGAGTTTCGAGAGGAATTAGGGCAAGAAGGGGAAATTGAAAGAAAACTGGGCGCATTGCGCTGCATTATCTTCTCAGGCAATAAGTCAGTGGATTTTACATCCCATATTTATCTTGCTAAAGAGACATCAGAAGAACCGTATCCAGAGGACCAGGAAGAACAAATCACCGGGTTCATTACTGTTAAGCCTGATGAGTTAGGGCAGGCAGCAGAAAACCTGCGCAATTTGCCTGGAAAATGGCAGGACTGGGGCAGGTTCAGAGCCTTGGTGCATGAATTTGTAGCAAAAATGATGGCATAAGGGCCGGAAAATCCTCTTCCCGGCCCTCGAAGGTCTTCTTACTCCACTGTAACGCTTTTTGCCAGGTTTCTGGGCTGGTCAATCTCATGCCCTCGGAATTTGGCTACATAATATGCCAAAAGCTGAAGAGGAAGAGCGTTCAATATTGGTGAAAGCATCTCTTCGGTTTCCGGCACGTGGATTACCTTATCGGCAAGTGAATGGATTTCAGTATCATGCGTGCTTGCTATGGCTATGATCTCCCCAAGTCTTGCTTTGACTTCCTGCATGTTCGATAAGACCTTCTCGTAAGTCCGGCCTTTGGTGGCTATAGCGACCGTTGCCATAGATGGGTCTATCATAGCAATCGGCCCATGTTTCATTTCACCTGCAGCGTAGCCTTCTGCGTGGATATAGGCAATTTCTTTTATTTTGAGAGCGCCTTCCAAAGCTGAAGCAAGGTTCGGGCCTCGTCCCATATAGAGGAATCCGGCGAAGTTGTGGTAACGGTCAGCACATCCAATGATATCCTGGTATTCAGACAGGAACAGGTCAGCTTGTTCCGGTATATACCATAAAGCGCGGCGTAGTTGGGCATCTCTTTCCGTAGAAATCGTCCCACGTACGCGGCTTAAATATAAAGAAACCAGAGATAATACCATCAACTGTGTAGTGTAAGCTTTAGTAGATGCGACTGCAATCTCAGGCCCGGCGTAGGTGTATAATACTCCATCAGCTTCCCTTGCCACTGAACTGCCTACTACGTTGGTTATAGCCAGAACTTTTGCCCCTCTTCGTTTTGCTTCTCGCATACCGGCCAGAGTGTCTGCTGTTTCTCCTGACTGGCTGATTACCAAAGCTAGTGTGTTATTGTCTATGATAGGGTCTCGGTATCGAAGTTCGGATGCTACATCCAGTTCAACAGGTATCCGCACCAGACCTTCAATCATATATTTCCCGACCATTGCAGCGTGGTATGCAGTACCGCAAGCTATCATAACGATCTTGTTTAGCTTGAGGATATCTTCATGGGATAACCCCAGTCCTTCAAGAGTGACATCGGCGGTTTCGGATGAAAGCCTTCCGCGCATAGTCTCACGAAGTGCAGTTGGCTGCTCATGAATCTCTTTAAGCATAAAATGCTCATAACCGCCGCGCTCGGCCATATCTGCATTCCATGTAACTTCGAATACATCTTTTGAAATCGGGTCACCATCGAGTGAACGAAGCTCTACGCCAGATTTTTTTACTATGGCCAGTGTGTCATCGTCGATAAAATAGACTTTCTTTGTATAGGGCAGAAAAGCAGGAACATCGGAAGCTATGAAGTTCTCGTTTTCCCCCAGTCCGACTACAAGAGGGCTGTGACGGCGGGCAGCAACTATCAAATCCGGCTGTTCCCGGCATATTACAGCAAGCGCGAAAGACCCTTCAAGCCGAAGGACAGTGCTGCGGACAGCTTCAGCCAAATCTCCCTGATAAGCTTCCTCAACCAGGTGGGCGATGACTTCCGTGTCAGTTTCGGACACGAATTTATGTCCGTTAGCAATCAACTGGGTCTTGAGCGGCAGGTAGTTTTCGATGATTCCGTTGTGCACTACAACAATACTGCCTGTGCAGTCTGAATGAGGATGCGCGTTCTCATCTGATGGCCTGCCGTGAGTGGCCCATCTGGTGTGGCCGATGCCAAGCACCCCGTTTGGCGAATTGTCAATCAGTACTGATTCCAGTACGCTCAGTTTACCAGTCGCTTTACAGACTTCTATTCGTTCATCGGACAGGATGGCTACTCCAGCGCTGTCATAACCGCGGTATTCCAGCCTTCTTAATCCGTCCACAAGAATCGGGCAGACTTCACGTCCGCCAGTATAGCCAACAATGCCGCACACGTGTTTCTCCTTGCGGAAATAGTTATTAACTTATGTAGTGAGTGACTTGCCAGCCACTCACTACACATTACCCAAGATTATATCACTTACTTGGCGTAGTTTTTTTAGAAGATTGTGTTGTTGTTTTGGAAGTTGTGTTTGTAGAAGACTTGGTAGGCGAAGTATTTGATGTCACAGCAGGTGCTGTGGAATTCGTTTGAGATTTTTCTACAGGTGCTGCAGGTTGGGATTCAGTTTCCTGCTTTTTTTGCACATCCAGGAATACAAAGTAAGATAATGCTTTACCAACCCATTCTGCAAGTTTGGGTACATCTACAAATCCGACGGTCCTTGCAGCAAAAACAGCGTTCTTACTCGGATCGACTCCTACTATAAGAAAATCCTGGCCGGAGCGAGTATAGATTGCTGCTGCGCCTTTTGGCAGCGCAGAAATATCATAAAGCAGGCGAGACCATCCCTCCGAATCTGGCAATGACTGGTCATAGAAGTCTAATATCCCCTTCGAATCGATTCCTGGCAGCAGCCTGTATTGCACTACTCTTATTTGTTTGACATCACGAATCGAGTCTACCAGTGCATTGAGGTTAAGCTGGCTTATTAAATAACTCAATTCACCCGGGGTACTTGTGACTGCTTCGGCAAAAGCAGGGATGGCGGCTTTAATCATACCAAGAATGTCTGATTCACTAAGGTTGATTTCGGTCACCAGTGTGGAATTAGGCGGCGCTGGAATATCAGGCTGTTGCGCCCAGGCTGCCGGCATAAACATCATAAGTGCAAGAACGATAACTACCGATGTTCTCATAAATCAGTCCTCCTGAAACGGAATCTGCCTATTCGACTGCCGGTATGACGGCAGTCGTGGCGAATAACTTTAAAAGTGTGGGAACGATAAACTTAACTGTCTGAGCGGCATCCGGGCGGCCAAACAGTCTGCCAGCTTTGATTTCTGCACCGGTTATGTTGTTTTCCTTGTCTCTTTCAGCTTTTATCTGAGCAAAAAAGAACCCACCGTCATCCGGCATGGAAAGAAGCAGAAATCCCTGTTCCGGTGCTTTGCTTATGTCGAACAAAACTCTTTTACCGCCAACCTGTTTTTCGAACATGGCGATGGTATCGATTACTGAATAGTCCTGCCCCATCTCCATCTCAGCATATTGGATGCTGGAAAGCGTTCCAAGGGCAGCATCGAGTTGTTCCATATCCAGTTCGATGCCTAAGCCGCTTTCAGCAGCTAAGGCCGGAAGCACAATTGCAAGCTGTTCCCGGCTCACATTCATCTCAGTGGTAACTGCAGCGCCGGCCGGTATCGGAATGGCCGATAGCTGCGGCTGCTGTTCTTCTGCAGTATCCTCAGCAACTACAGGGAATGATAATAGGGCAACGAGTCCTAATATTATCAATAATCTCTTCATGTGTAATTCCTCCGGCTTATAACAGCCTGTGATTGTGGTAATAGTGCCACACTATATTACCATAGTCGTGTTCTTATTTATCACATTGCCGTGCTGATACAGTTGAGAGTGCGGAATGAGGGAGATGCGGAAAATCAGAAAGTAAGAAAAACTGGAAATAGAGAGGGAATAAGCTGGTATACTTAAGAACCAGTGTTCTTGAGGCTATACTGGATGATATTCTTATCATAATAAGTTCACTAAAAATCTTCACTTGGCAGAATATGAGCTTGACTGCTATGCTGTTTTGCGATATTTTGTACAAGGTATAATTTTATCAAGATTCTTAAGAATGGCGAAAACGCAGGGTAAAAAAACTGCTCAAGGCTTATATAAAAGTCATAATCTGCCGATAAACCAAGTAAGAGCAACAGGTTCGAGGGTGGAAGGCTACACGCTCCCACAGTAGTTGAAGTTGTCAAAAGGTCTTAATTGATTAAGGGTTGACAATATTCGATTATTGTGGTATCCAGTGAAGTGGTGGCTGCGACATATTGCATTCTGATTGCAAATGTTACACGCTCCCACGGAGTCAATATGAGACTAACAATGGAGGAGTTTGCCAGGCTGGTTGGCGTTAGCCGCGCTACAGTCAGCAGGGCAATAAATAACCATCCTCGGGTTGCACCTGAGACAAAAGAAAAAATACGGGCCGCAATGGAGCAGTATCAATACTGGCCCAATGGCCTCGCCAGAGGGTTGGTAACAAAACGCTCCGGTATGGTCGGCATTGTTACGGCTGGCATCAGTGCCCCGTATCATGCAGCCTTGGTACAGGCGATAGCCAATGAACTCTATGAGTGGAGTTATATGGCGATATTTGCCTTCACAGGGGGCATATTCGACCGGGAACGTGAATTTGTGCGGATGCTGAAGGAACGGCGGGTTGATGGGCTTCTGGTGAGTCCTATGGTCAATGAACGCCGGGAGTTCGAGAACGCAGAGTTAGTGAACCAGTTGCGAGTGGAAGGCACTCCGATCGTGCTGGTTGACAGGTATTTTAGAGATTCAACTGTAGATTGTGTCATACACGATCTTTACGGTGCGGCGAGACAGGCGGTAGAGCATCTGGTCAGCTTGGGGCACAGAAGAATTGGATATATATGTACCGCGCTCTCACGCCGAAGCATCGATGGTCGTCTCACGGGAGATGACAGGCTGGAAGGATATCGAGGTGGGCTTGCGGATGCCGGAATCCCATTCGACGAGAACCTGGTAGTTGATACCAGGCACTCGATCGATGGAGGTTATGAGGGAGCGCGAAGACTCCTTGAGGTAAACCCAAGACCTACGGCGATCTTCTGTTACAGTGATCTTCTGGCTATTGGTGTGCTGCATTCTTTGCATGATGCAGGAGTGAAAGTGCCTGAAGAGATGAGTATCGTAGGATGCGATGACTCAGATATGGCAGCCAGAGCGGAAATCCCGCTCACAACAATGAGGCTGGCTAAAGAAGACATGGGCCGTCAAGCTGTAAGAATGCTTGTAGAGAAGATCAACGCAGAAGGCGCGGATAAAGAGAAAATTCGCCATATTGTATTGCCTGCAGAATTAGTAATGAGGGAATCAACGGCGGGGGTATATTCAGGCGGTTAGTCGCTGGTTTGGGAGGACGACAATGAAGGAGTTTAGGAGCAAGCGTGGCTTTACGCTGATTGAGTTACTGGTCGTAATAGCCATCATCGCCATTTTAGCGGCGATTCTGTTCCCGGTATTTGAATCTGCGCGAGAAAATGGCCGCGCAACCAGATGTATGAGTAACATGAAGCAGATAAACAATGCTGCGATCCAATATGCAGACGATAATGGTGGTAAATTCGTTGCATTGAACTTCTGTGGTGATCCTTGGAGTATTAACTGGGACCATAACGCGTTTAAATCATCTGCTCTTTACCCATACATAAGTAAAACAAAGAACATTTTAAAGTGCCCTTCTGATACGCGGAAATCAACAATAATTACACCTGGTGGTGCTGAAAGAGAATATAAATTCAGCTATACGCTTAATGGCTGGGTTACTTGGCGAGTTGAGCACTACCCTGATTTTATGTACTCGGATTATCCATCTGGCTTGAAAGATCCTGTTATTAGAGCATCGAAGGATGGATTCCCCGTAAGCTGGTTCAGGTATCCTTCGAGGACAGTTACCTTCGTCGATGAACATACGGATTTTAGAACATATAAAGAAGGCCCTAGAGTCAATGACGGCTTGTTTGTGTTTGATGATCATACAACTGACAGACACAATGGTATGGCCAATGTTATGTACCTTGATGGACATGCTGGAAGGTTGCGCGGTCATTTAGAATGGGATACTGCCAAAGATAAATATGGCAGGTTTATATTCCACAGCAACAATAATTAATTACTAAACTGCTCATGACTTAGATAATAGACGGAAGGCGGCTGCCATTGGCAGCCGCCTTTTTAGTCCAATATATCGTGGATTTCCTCTCAAAAACCTCTTATTTGATCTCTCTAAATCAGCACCTTTGTTAGTTGCTTGACATGGCAGATTACCTCAACTATAATGGCGACAATGGCTGCATAGTAATTGCAGTGTTTTCATATATCATTTTTAATTGTTATACACGCGTGAGTAAATCTCTAACCGATACTATAACCACTGATAACGACGTTGTTTTGACCTGGCGAATCCACCTGGCCAAAGAACAGCCGCAACAACTCGCAGGGATTCTTGTTGCAATGGCAGGGATGGGAATGCTGGCTTATGTACTATTCCAGAACCTGATTCCGGCTATTGTGATGGCATTCGTCTTCCTTGGATCACTTTCCGACTTCCTTCTTCCTGTTACCTATACCCTTACAAAAAAAGAAGCATCTGCTTCAACACTTGTAGGCAAACAGGTTATTGCATGGGAGAAGGTCAGGAAGTGCTACCTTCACGAAGACGGGATAAAACTTAGTCCGCTTGGCAGAAAGTCCAGGTTAGAAGCATACCGAGGTGTGTTTCTTCGGTTTAATGGTAATCAGGAAGAATTAATCGAGGCGGTTAGAAAGCTTAGGCCGCAAAATGCTTGATAATCTTGGAGAACCACTGAGCGAAGAAGAGACGGAAAAGCTGGTCAATGATGTCGCTGCTGAAATTATAAAGAGGCGGCTCGAGACTCCGGCTGTGCTTTTCCTCGAGATGCATAAACCGCTCAGTTTTATAGCAAGTCAAGGGCTGATCGTCGCTCTGCCGTTTCTTGCACCTATCCTTGGGCAGGACCGAATGAGCAAGTTGAGCAGGTTTCTGCAGGGACGGGACAACGTGGAACGGCTAATACAGCGAATAGAAGACATGTCCGAAGAGCGCGACACAGCGCAAAAGGAGGACAAGCAGAAGTAACATGCAACATGCTAACTTAATGGTATACCTGCTTGAAGGGATCATAGTGTTCTTCATCCTGTATAAGATCTTTTCTGCCCGGGCAGGGCGAAGGCTCTTTATCAGGAGGATTCCGGGCCTCACGGCAATAGATGAAGCCGTAGGCCGAGCGACGGAAATGGGCAGACCAATGATGTTCAGTCCGGGCTTAGGCGGAATCACCGTTGTTACTCTTCAGGCACTCTCGATACTAGGCCATATTATCTCCATCGCAGCCAGGTATCGAGCCAGAATCATCGTCCCAACATCTGATCCTATGCTTTACACGATTGCGGAAGAGACTGTACGCGATGCGTATGAGTCTCAGGGTATAGGCGAGATATTCAATCGGGATGATATCAGGTTTGTTTCGAGTGACCAGTTTGCTTATGCTTCTGGTGTAGTTGGTATTCTTAACAGGGAAAAGGTGGCCGGAGCCTTCTATTTTGGTGATTTCTTCGCGGAATCGCTGATTCTGGCTGAGAACGGCCAGCAGGTCGGAGCAATTCAGGTCGCGGGAACCCCTCAGGTCATGCAGATTCCTTTCTTTATTGCAGCTTGCGACTACACCATCATTGGTGATGAGTATTACGCTGCCAGCGCATACCTTTCAAGGGAGCCAACACTGCTCGGAAGCCTTGTAGGACAGGATTACAGTAAAGCGGTAATCCTTTTTCTCATTATTATAGGTATAGTCTCAGCCAGTTTTCTGGCTGTCAGCACTGCGCCCTTCCTTGAAACGATTATGCTTCGTTTCACGGGGGCATTCAGCGGATAGGGGCGTAATAGATTATGTTTGGGTTTGTTTATAACCTGTCTTTCATAGCGATAGTGCCGAAACAAGGCACCTCTTTATGGATTTTTATAATAGGCAGTCTTATTATAGGTGTTTTGTTCCTGTTCTTATTGACAAGAGTGCCGAACAGGTACCGCAAGACACTGATAATAGGAGTAACCTTCCTGGCAGGATGGTTCTACTTCCTTGAGTTTATGATCCCAGGTAATAGAGAGGCTGCACCCATACGCACTCAACTCAAAGCTGCAGAGCAGGATCTTAGAAAAGTTGATCAGGATCTCTCAGCAGTCATAATTGGGGCTAATAACAGGTCTGTTCGTATTACAGCGGCGCAAAGACATATAGATTTTGCGCTGGAAGATTTGCGGAAAGCGCAGTCCTTAATCGAAAGTCTTAAGAAGCCGACTGAAGAGCGTTATCAAGCCGAGCTTAAGAAATCTGACTCGTTTGCAGAAAAACATAAACTGGATGATAAGCTATCGGGACGCGGCGAAGATGGTAAGATTCAAAACCTGCAGACAAAAACACTTGCCAAAACAATCGATGGTCTGAGCAGTGCAGCAGGTAGGACTGATAATGCGATTAGACTGCTGCAAGATGTTCGGGCTAATATAGCAGGTGCATCTGACAAACAAATCCCCGAATTAAGAGGCGCTGTGCTTTCTGCCATTACTCAGACATCCTTTGCGCAAATAGAGATTTCTGATAATTTCCTTACACCTTACAAAGTGCCAATCTCCGACATTCTCCAGGTTATTGGCGCTTTTACTGTAGGAATAGGATTATACAGTCTTGGATCAATCCACGGTAAATCTATTGCTAAGCGGCGTCCTGGCTGGTATAACAGTTTTGCCTTCTTTGCAGCGCTGGTGTTGATGACACTGTTTGCATTCTTTAAAGAGTATCTACCAGCTAATACAGACGGACGCATAATAAGCGAGTCGATATATAAAATCCTGTTTAGTGGTGGTCTGGCTGCACTGCAGGCTACAATGTTCTCGCTTGTAGCGTTTTATATAGTTTCTGCTGCCTATCGGGCATTCCGAATCAAGTCCAGTGAAGCCGCGTTGATGATGATGGCTGCGTTCTTCGTAATGATTGGTGTAGTTACTTTTGGAATGTGGCTCACTAACGGACTGTCTGGTTCCTTGACATCGCTGAGGTTAGAGAACATTCAGAGTTGGATTATGGAAGTGCCAAATACTGCAGCACAGCGCGGCATGATGTTTGGTATTGGTGTTGGCGGATTGGCTATGGCACTCAGGCTCTGGTTGAGTCTGGAGCGCGGCAGCTTCTTCGACAAGCAGTTGTGAGGGTGTAAATATGCGTTTTTTGATGAATCTTCAGAGCATAGACCGGCGGATTGTCTACATCCTCCTGGTGATAGCAGTATGGATTCCTCTCAGGTGGAATGTAATCGGGATAGATCCAAAGGTATCCAAAGAAGTAAAGAGTGCCTACGATACCATCGAGAATGTTGAAGATGGTAAAATTGCAATTATATCGGTGTTATGGGGAGCCGGAACGTTGGCTGAAAACCGCCCTCAGACTGAGGCCATAGCAAGGCACCTGTTCCAGAAGGGCGTTCCGTTTGCCATCCTTCCCTGGGATCTACAGGGTACTACACTTGCAGAGCAGGCAGTAGAAAGAATTGCTGAAGAGATGGGCAAGAAAGAAGGCGTAGACTGGATCAGCCTAGGTTACAGACCCGCTTATATAGATCAGATTATCATGTCGATGGCGGTCGATTTCCAGGGGACGTTCTCTACGGACCGCAACGGCATACCTCTTTCGAAGATTCCGATGACCAAGAATATCAAGTCTGTGAAAGATATCGGTGTGGTTATGGAGACAACACCTTCTAACACGATTCCTGCCTGGATCCAGTTCCTTGGGCAGAAATACGATGTGCCGATTCTTTATGGGCCTACTGCCGTAATGGTGCCGGAAGGTTACAACTATCTTGATACAGGTCAGATCAAAGGTATGCTGCCAGGAATGATGGGCGCTGCTCAGTATGAAGTGCTCCTCGAGCACAGAGGCTTTGGCCGAAGGGCTGCAGATGCCTTGTCTGCTGCACATCTGCTTATTATCCTGCTTATCATAGTAGGTAATATAGGTTTCTTTATGGCTCGCACTCGTCGAGCAGATATGTAGGGGTGAGTATTATATGGATTGGATAGTTGAATTAATAACTAATCACGAAACAGCGCTTACCCTCTGGTTAGGTGCTCTTTGTACTCTTGGCATCTTCTCTCTACTTTACAAAGAGAACCCATATTACCGGCTGTGCGAGCATGTATTCATCGGATTGTCGATGGGGCAGGGTGTATTTCTGACCTGGGACAACGTTTTGTATCCCAAATGGTGGCTGCCAATGGTCGAGAAAGGCCAGTGGTGGTGGGCATTTGGTGTAATTGGCGGTCTGATGTTTTACTTTATCTTCAGTAAGAAGAACGTATGGATTCAGAGGTTGATATTTGGCATGATTCTAGGACTAGGCGCTGGTGCAGCGTTCCTTGCATTTGCCAATATGTACTTCCCGATGATTGAAGGTTCTTTTAAGCCGATTATCCCGAATGTGTGGAGCCTGAGGGCTGCAGATCCAGGAGTTGGGATATCAACGGCCATAAATAACTTCATCTTCATCACCGTACTGATAACCGTAATGTCTTATTTCTTCTTCTCGATTGACCATAAGGCGAAGTCCATAAAAGTAAGTGCCGGCCTGGGCCGATGGTTCCTGATGTTTGCATTTGGCGCGATGTTTGGTTCCACTGTTATGGCTAGAATGGCGCTCTTTATCGGCAGGTTCGATTTCATGTATTCGGACTGGGCGCCGATAGTGCCGTTGTGGTTCTGGATTGTTTTGGCGTTAGTCCTTGCAGGAATCGTCATTTACTTCTGGATGAAGCCGAAGCCGCCTAAGAAGCTGCAGGAGGCTGTCGAACCTGCGCCAGAGCCTGTAGGACCCGAGGCCGTGACAGAAAGTACGGAAATATAAGTCTCAAAACCAGAAAAGGCGGAGCTAGTCAGCTCCGCTTTTTTGGTTTATAATCCCTGAACAACCAGTTTAGCTGTTTGGTTCAAGAGGGTAGTATCAACTGACTTTACCATATAACCTGGGGGATTCTCATGGACGAATTTGAGATGATGCTTGCGGAAGCACAGACAATAGGAGAAGATATCCTGGTAGAACTGGACAGAGCAGGTGAGCCGGAGACATCAGAAGATGCTAAAGATGTTATCCAGAGTACTCTCCGTGCAGGAGAAGAGATGATGAAGCGGCTTGAGGAAGCTATGGAGTTGGCTGATTCTGAAGATGAGGCTGCGCGGGTTGAAACCATCATATCTCGCGTTGAAGATGCAATGGATGCCGGACAGGTGGCCCTTGGTTCAGGTGATTTCATCCTGAATATGGAAGAGATGCGCCTGCGAATGAACGAAGCCGTAACGTATTTGTCGTCCTATCAAGAGGTTGAAGAAGAGTAACCGTCTGACAGATGTTAGCCGATGGTTGATCGTCCACAATTGCAAGGCCAACTGGTTGGCAGCGCTTGAACAGCCCCAATAAGCGCTGCGGCAAGTTTCTCTTCAATGGACTTCATGCATTCTACGACTTCAGAATGAGATAAAGGCTTTGGAGAGATTCCTGCAGCGAAATTCGTAATTATGGCTATTGAACCATAGCATAGACCAGCTTCCCTCGACAGGATTACTTCAGGAGCATTCGTCATACCAACCACATCTGCGCCCCATGACCTGAACATAGAGATTTCAGCCGGAGTCTCATATCTTGGCCCGTCTGTGCAGATGTAGGTACAGGGAGTCGTCACTTCCAAACCGCTCGCCTCTGCAGCAGCCAAAAGGACTGCTGATATTTCCGAGCAATACGGTTCGCTGAAATCAGTATGAACCACTCCTGCGGCTGGGTCATCGAAGAATGTTATTGGCCCGCGGCGCGTGAAGTCTATAATATCGGTCAATACTGCTGCCGTTCCCGGAGGAATACTGTTAGAAAGCGAACCTACAGCCGCTGTACCGATTACCCGGACTGCTTCAAGTTCCGAAAGTGCGGAAATGATAGCTCGGTAGTTGATAAGATGCGGTGCGGTGGAATGTTCCTTTCCATGTCTGGCAACAAAGAGAACAGGCTTTCCGCTTATTTCTCCCTGCCTGATTTCAGCAGTCCCGAAACGTGTCGGCACGAGAATAGATTCCCAGTCCCGAAACGGCGATAAGTGTTCTGCTCCTGATCCGGCGATGATGGCTGTCTTTTTCATGGCAATAACATCGCATAAAGCAGAAGTTATGTCAACCTCAACAGCAGAATACAGCGGAAAGTGACCAGTTACATCTATAGCTGAGAGTGAAATTCTCCGATTAATATAATTGGGAGCTGGTTATCCTCAGCGGTCTAACCAATTAACAGCGTGTATTGATGAGTAGGCTGCCAAGCGTGTATACTGTGGTTGACAAGAGAAAGCATAAATGTTAAACTGCCTCCACAGATGATTCGCTACTGCCATGTTTCAATAGGACGATGCCGCGGAAATAAAAATGAAGTGGCGATGAGTCCACTCGCCCGCGTTCGATGCCCTCACGGAGCATCCTATCTATTAGCACCGCACACGGCTGCTCAAATTAGGCTTACTTTTCACCCGTTGGGAAGGAGTGTCACATATGATGGAAATGGATTTGCGTATCAAAACAAGGATTGTGGAGGGTGTTCCTGTAATTGAATTGAGTGGTGAGCTTGATTCTTATACCTGTTCGCAGTTTCGGGATGCAATGATTGATATCATTGAGCAAGGGCATCCGAGCGTTGTGGTCAGCATGGCTGAGGTTGAATACATCGATAGTTCGGGATTGGGTACTTTGGTAGGTGGACTAAAACGAGCCAGCGAAAAAGGTGGTAGAATTGCTGTAGTGTGCAGGTCCAACCAGATTCGCAAAGTATTTGAGATTACTGGACTTGAGAAAGTGTTCCCATTGTTTGAGGACGAAACGGAAGCAGCACGCTCACTTGCTGCCTGATTATTATCTTGTGTGATAGTTGGTCGAGCGTGGGATGATCCACCTCGATGTGGGAAGAAATATGCAGAAAGACAAAACAAAAGATGACGGCAAGGTGCCGTATGAGATAGATGTTCCAGAGGAATATGTTCTTCGAGATGAAGTAAGATGGCTTAAGGCTGAAGACAGCAAATTGTTCCGGTTCCTGAAGGAATCGATGAACAAGATAGAGCCTGCGTATGTGGCAACATATCCTCCTACTGAATGCGGAATTGCCACATTTACAAAAGATGTAGTTACCTCTGTAGCAAAATACACCCCGTTTTCCAAGCCAACTGTAGTTGCAGTTAAACGCAAGGAAGAAATCGAACCTTACGGAAGAGTAGTAAGGACGCAGATCTTCAGAGATGACCTGCAGAGCTATCTGGATGCTGCCAAATATCTGAACGATTCAAGCGTTGACGTTGTCAGTATCCAGCATGAGTATGGCATTTATGGAGGAACACAGGGCGAGTATGTTCTGGATTTGGTTCGGGCGCTTAATAAACCGGCTGTAGCGACTCTTCACACTGTTCTACATGCGCCAAACCCTGATCAGAAGCGAGTATTGCAGGAATTGGCAGAGTTGTGCGAAGTTGTTGTGGTTATGGTGCGCACAGGACGGCAGATTCTGATCGACAGCTACGGTATAGACCCGAAGAAGATCACGATTATCCAGCATGGTGTGCCGAATGTTCACAGAGTATCTACCGCAGCAGTCAAGAGATCCCTTGGAATTGCTGACAGGAAGATTCTTTCTACATTTGGACTGATAAACCGCGGCAAGGGAATAGAATTTGCCATTGAGGCCGTAGCTCGGGTAAGAGAGAAGCATCCGAATGTGCTGTATCTCGTGCTTGGTGAGACGCATCCTGGAGTCAGAGCTTGGGAAGGCGAGACTTATCGAAACGATTTGCTTGAACTGGTCCGCAGGCTTAATCTGGAGAACCATGTAAGGTTCAATAACCGCTTCCTGACACTCACGGAGCTTGTTAGATACCTTTTCGCTACTGATGTATATGTAACTCCGTATTTGAACAAGGATCAGATAGTAAGCGGGACGCTTGCTTACGCTCTTGGCTGCGGCAAAGCGATTGTCTCCACGCCATATCTTTATGCCGAAGAAGTTTTGGCAGATGGCAGGGGTGTGCTTGTCGATTTCCGCTCGCCTGATGCTATGGCGAATGCGATTATAGACCTTCTCGACAACCCAGAGAAGAAAGAAAATATGGAAGCGTTGGCCTACAAGTTCGGTAGACGCACAGCATGGTTTAACGTTGCTATAGATTATCTGGATCTGTTCCACAGGATACTCCAGAGAAACAAAGCAGCTCAGGAAGCTGTGCAGGAAAAGGAGACTATGGAGGTTAAAAAGTGATAGACTACCCTCCGATTGTCCTGGAGCATTTGGAAACGCTCACTGACCGAACAGGGGTCATACAGCACGCCATATTCTCAATACCGAACAGAAGGACTGGTTACACTACGGATGATAACGCACGCGCACTTCTTGTCGCGCTGCAGGAATATGAGCGGACCGGTGACCGCCGCTTACTGCGCCTCGTGAGCACATATCTGAGTTTTCTTCACTATGCTCAGACATCCAGCCGCCGGTTCCACAACTTCATGTCGTTCGACCAGATATTTCTTGATGATGAAGGCTCTGAAGATTGCTTCGGGCGAGTGTTGTGGGCATGTGGAGAAGCGCTTGCGACTAATATCCATGAGAACGTGAAGAAGGTTGCCAGACGCTTGTTTGATGATGCTGTGCGCTGGCTTCCGACAATCGGTTACACTAGAGGCAAGGCGTATGCAGCCCTTGGTTGTTATTTCTATCTGAAAGGTGAGCCTGAGGCGCTGTCGATTCGAACTCATATAGAAAGATTGGCAGATGCCCTTTGTGCTACGTTCCGAACAAATGCGACGGATGACTGGACATGGTTTGACCCATATCTTACTTATTCCAACGGTATTCCGCCGCGCGCGCTGTTTTTGGCTTATCAGGTCTTAGGCAAGGATGAATATCTGGATGTAGCCAAACGGAGCCTGGACTTCCTTAACAGTGTTACCAACATCGATGGATTTCATCAGCCCATAGGGTGTAATGGGTGGTATATCAAAGGCGAAGAAAGAGCATGGTTCGACCAACAAGCTGTAGACCCAATGGCTTCTGTTATGGCCAATCTTACAGCTTTTGATGTGTTGAAAGACCGGCATTATCTGTACCAGGCCAAAATGTCATTTGACTGGTTCTTTGGCGCAAACAGCATAGGCGAGGCATTATACGACCCTGTAACAGGCGGATGTTATGATGGCCTTATGCCATCTGGTGTCAACCTTAATCAAGGCTCGGAGTCCACAATATGCTGTCTGCTCGCCCAGTTGGCTATGGCACCGTATATACCGCTGCTCAAAGAAGATACTTCAGACACAAAGCCGGAGACTGCTTCAAGTGACTTGGCTGACCGTTAATATTGCTTGACGATAATCTTGTCTTCGATAGACCGAACGCCGGTAAGCCCTTCAACTAGAAAGAGTACGGCATCTCGCTGCTGCTCGGTATCGACACGGCCTGTCAGGCAAATAGACCCATCAGCACAGCTCACATCCAATGTAAGCCCCGCAGTGCGTTTATCGTTCTGCAGGCGCTCTCTTACAAGCTGGTCCAACGCGGCATCATAGATAAACGGCATGTGAGACACTCCTTTCTGCATTTTCCAAGCCTGCGCCCGTAGAATAATTATTGATTTTATGGGCGCAGGTTTTACACTTCGTGTTTTTCCCAAATTACAGTCTTGCCATACCAGTGTATGCCTGATTAGCGCGCTGCTAATCTTACGGTAGTCGATTGGCAAAAGCCAAAACACTCAAATTTAAAAGGCGTTGTCTTCGTGGTGATGTCGGTGGAACGGTTATCGTCCCTGTCAGATTGTAGATATGAAGTAAACTACTACAACAGTACGAATAATTCCTTCATGATACTGATTTACTGCTTGATAAAATAAAAATATCCTTACTGAGCAGTAGGATATAACAAACAATCAGTAGAAGTGGTTCATGGTAGGTAATGGCTCCAAACCTGCGATTTAGGATCAATCGAGAGGAATCAGTATGAGTGATGAAGTCACAATTGGCTTAATTGGCTGCGGTTGGATGATGGGAGAGCATGCGGACGGATTCGAAAAGCTCTGGGAGAAAGAGATAAGAAATTTCCGCATAACGGCTGCATGTGATGTAGATTGCGGCCGTGCAGAATCGTTAGCCGATAAAATAGCAGCCTGGCAGGGAACGAGACCTGTAGTTTATTCAGATGTTGATAAGATGCTTGCAAGCGAACAAGGCTTGGATGCAGTGGATATAAGCCTTGTCCACAGGCTGCATCACCCGATAGCGCTTCAGTGCATAGAAGCTGGAAAGCATGTTACCATCGAGAAACCACTTGCCATGACGCTCCGCACAGGCAAGATGATAATGGATGCGGTAGAGAAGAAGGGAATAGTCTTTCAGGTTGCGGAAAACTATCGCAGAGCGCCTGCAGAGCGCGCAATCAACTGGGCTATCAAGGAAGGTCGAATTGGTGAGGTCAGGATGCTCTTCTGGGTGGATGTCGAGGAGCGGTTGTGGCACTGGGGCTGGCGCGATGATGTAAATGAAGCCGGCGGTGGATGGTCTATGGATGGCGGCGTCCATTTTGCGGACCTGTTCCGGTATCATATTGGTGAGGTAGAGGAGCTTTATTGCGTCTCAAAGGCGTATTGTCCCACTCGCTATGAGAAGCATGAGACGCTTGAAGGGCCAGTATCGGCATCCATAGAGGATACGACTGTTGCAGTGCTCAAGTTCGCTAACGGTGTAACAGGACAGTGGACATCGACAATCGCTGCGCCAGGAACAGGCTGCAAACTGCGGACTGTACATGGCGACTGTGGTTCTATCCGCTGGGGAGAAGGGCTTCAGACGAGAAAAGAGAAGCTGTCTATACAAGAACTGGTTCAGGAGTTCATGTTATCTATTTCAGATGAGAAAAAAGAGCAGCTTTT
>JAKPFN010000023.1 GCA_029551395.1 Armatimonadota bacterium
AGCTTCTCCCGAAGCCAGATCAATAACATGTACTTCGCCACCATCTGCAGAGTATCCAAAGAGGAGCACCTCAAAGTCCGGTGCCTCTGAATAGCGATAGACCCCGGATTTACCGAGGTCTGTTCCGCTATATGTCTCAATGTCTATAAAGAGCTCTCTCATGACAGGAAATCATCGTCGCTGTCTGTGGCAAAATCGTCTACTGCATTAGAGCGACTGCCCAGCGGCTCTCCGTCTCTAATTTTTTGGATGTTGCCGAGACCACACGCAATACCCTTGTTACCGTTGGAATTAAAGGCATAGAAGTTTATGGACACTCTTGCATATACGCCGGAATAAACCTCCGAGCGGTCAAGGATTGGTTCAAGTTGACGGTTAACGATCTGGGGAGCTGTGGTGGAGTTGGCATTAACAAAATAGCTGTTGGCGTAAGCTTCGTCGTCAGGTCGGTCTATGTCACCGTCGCGCAAAGGGAGTTTAAGAGCGGCCTTGTTCGGTATCTTCCCGCCGAATTTACCCTTACCTTCCTCAATGGCGGCGTCCACAGCTGCGTTGATAGCCGCAATGGTCTTGGTATCTGACTTCGGGATGATCAGGCTGACACTATATTTTTCAGTGCCTCCATTTACTGACTTCGGCTCCCATACGTTAGCATAGGACAGGCGAACAACACCGGTAACGACCTTCGTGGGGTTCTTCCTGGGATTAGGGTTTATACGGTTAGCAGTATTTGTCATGATTTACATTCCTCCATAAAATCAATTTTTGCATTCGATATGTTCATAGGTGGACGCTTATCCGAAAGCGGAACTAGCGTCGGCTTACCCGGCGGTTTGATAATGAGTCCGCCGAGGACTTCATTGAATTTTGATTTTCCCATCATCTTTTCCATCTCAGTGATGGTAATAAGACTTTGCCTGTAGATGTCACGATATCCGGCTGCCTTTGCTGCAGCAGCGACAGCTTCTTCGTCGGAATACTTACGAATTGAGCGCCCCTCAACCACCTTGAAGCCAGGCCACTGTTTACCGTGGTTCACAGCCGCATCGGTGGCATAGGCAATGATTTCATTGGCCCAGCTCGTCAAGTCACTGATTAAGGCAAGTATTTCAGCTATCTCCTCGTCGGATAGCAATGGCGGCAGAGCAAACTCGAAAGCTGCCAGCTTCATCTTTGACTCAGCTCTTGCTCTGCACTTCACCGCTGCCCTGCAAAACTGGCAATGCTCTCCGGGGACATACTCACCGCCGCCTTCATAGGCTAGGTCTGCAGTAGGCTTAAGGACTTCCTCTGCCCATTTGTAAAGCAACTCCTTTGAAACCGTATAAGTGCTTACGTTTTCGCGTCTTGGCTGAAAAATGGTCATTGACACTTCGTTAATATCGTAAATGCCATCAAACAATTCCAAAGCACCAAGCGCGTAGAGTTTCATCTGTGGGTTATCTTCAGCTGCAACCAAAACGCCCTGACCGTACTTAAAATCCACGATGTGAAGCGTGCCATCGGCTATAATCACGCAATCTCCTGTACCGAAGCCATCCTTAACATATTTGGAGAAGTCCAGCTTCTGTTCGATAAGTACCATCGGGTCAGAA
>JAKPFN010000048.1 GCA_029551395.1 Armatimonadota bacterium
TGGGAATAATCGATATCCAGGCTGGAACAAACGCAATGGGGCTGCCTCTGTCCGAGGTCGATCCGGAAATTGCTGAATCGATACGGAAAGAAGAGAAGCGACAGCACGAAAAATTGGTCATGATTGCTTCTGAGAACTACGCCAGCCGGGCGGTTCTTGAAGCACAAGGATCAGTCTTAACAAATAAATATGCGGAAGGTTATCCAGGCAAACGCTACTACGGCGGATGCGAGTATGTAGACGAGGTTGAAACGCTTGCCATCGAACGGGCAAAGGAGTTGTTTGGGGCTGAGCATGCAAATGTGCAGCCGCACTCCGGGGCTATCGCCAATATGGCAGTGTATTTCGCTTTTATGAAGCCTGGAGACACCTTCATGGCACTGGATCTGGCGCATGGCGGACACCTTACCCACGGAAGTCCGGTCAACTTCTCCGGCAGGCTGTATAATGCAGTCCATTATGGAGTTGAGCCAGAAACCGAAGTAATAAACTATGACAAAGTCCGAGAAATAGCACGCCAGAGCAAGCCGAAGATACTGGTAACGGGAGCATCCGTCTACCCCAGGATTCTGGACTTCGCTGAGCTTCGGAGCATCGCAGACGAGGTCGGTGCTATCTTCATGGTCGATATGGCGCATATAGCGGGACTCGTGGCCACGGGAGTTCATCCATCGCCTGTACCGCACGCTCATGTCATCACAAGCACGACCCATAAGACTCTCCGAGGGCCGAGGTCCGGTATGATTCTGGCAAAACAGGAGTACGGTGAGGCCATAGATAAGAGCGTGTTCCCCGGAATGCAAGGCGGGCCGCTGATGCATGTCATAGCAGCCAAAGCAGTATGTTATAAAGAAGCGATGTCAAGCGATTTCGTTACTTACCAGAAGCAGGTAGTAACTAATGCTAAGACGCTCGCTTCTGAGCTTGCCTCGCGGGGATTCAGGCTCGTTTCAGGCGGAACGGACACTCACCTGATGCTTATCGACCTCACCGGCAAAGGTATGACAGGTAAGAAGGCTCAGGCTGTTCTTGAGGACGTGAATATAGTCATTAACAAGAACATGATCCCGTTTGATAAAGAGAAACCGTTTGTCACAAGCGGAATCAGGATAGGAACACCTGCCTTGACAACCAGAGGTATGGCAGAAACTGAAATGAGAGTTATTGCAGGACTGATTGACGATGCTATCTCAAATCCAGACTGCGAAGCAACGAAGAACCGGATCAGGGCAAAGGTCAAAGACCTCTGCGACGCTTTTCCGATCTACGGAGGATAAGTTTGACACAGCGTAAGCGGCCCGATTGGGACGAATACTTTATGGAGATTGCCCATGTAGTGGCGAGGCGATCAACATGTATCAGGCGCCAGATAGGAGCCGTAATCGTGAAGGATCGGCGTATTCTCACGACCGGTTATAACGGCGCGCCCAGCGGGCTGCCTCACTGTGTAGAGCTTGGGTGTCTGAGGGATGAACTGGGGATTCCCTCAGGCACCAGGCATGAACTCTGCAGAGCGCTTCATGCCGAACAAAATGCAATTATCCAAGCCGCTCTATACGGCATCTCGACTCAGAACTCAGTATTATACTGTACGCATCAACCATGCAGCCTATGTGCTAAAGCAATCATCAACGCTGGAGTAAAACGGGTTGTATTTGAGGGAGATTACCCGGACAACTTCGCACTGGAGATGTTTGAAATGGCTGAAGTCGAGATGGTGCGGTTTGTTAGGGAGCCTGAGGAAGTCAAGTAAGTGAAGACCGCAATATTAGCAATCCTCGTGGCGCTTGCGGGATCATATCTCCTCACGCCATTAGTGCGAAAACTGGCGATTCACTTCGGTGTAATTGATCAACCGGGCGAGCGCAGAGTACATGTGAATCCTACTCCACGATGGGGCGGACTGGCAATCTATGCCGGGTTTATCGCTGCTGTCTCTCTGGCTGTCGCTATTGATCCAAGTGTAAGCTTCGACAAGCAGGTTTTAGGCGCTCTAATAGGCGGAACAGTCATAGCATTTGCCGGCCTGCTGGACGATAAGTATGAGTTTTCCGCATTGATTCAAGTTGTAGCCATTATGCTCGGCGCAGCAATATTAATCTACTTCGGCGGAGTTATCTCATACATCAGCAAACCGTTTGGCCCAGGACTGTGGTGGTTTAAGCCGTGGCTGGCAATTCCGATAACGCTTATCTGGGTATTTGCCGTCACTAAAACAGTGGACCTGATGGATGGGCTGGACGGTCTTGCGGCTGGTATATGCGCTATTGCTTCTGCATCACTTTTGGTAATGTCACTGCTGGCATTGTCCGATATACAGGGTGTCGTAATACCAACTGCCGAGTATATGGACCGTGTGCGCCTTTTTAGAACAGTAATGATTATGTCCGGGGCACTGCTTGGAGCCAGTCTGGGGTTCTTGAGGTTCAATTATCCTCCGGCTAAAATCTTTATGGGCACAATAGGCGCGCAGTTTATGGGGTTTATACTGGCGGCATCATCTGTGATTGGCGCGTTCAAGGTAGCAGCAGTTGTATCGATGTTCGTCCCGGTGTTCATTTTGGCAATCCCGATTTTTGATACAGTGTTTGTAGTAATAAAAAGAGCGCTGCGTGGAAGCAAAATACATGAGGCTGATAAAAGCCACGTGCATCACAGGCTGCTGGAACGGGGACTGAGCCAGGGACAGACTATTTGGATTATTTATCTGATAACAGCTTCACTTTCAGCAGCAGGACTGATTCTCTTTGGATATTTGAGGTAATATGGCAGGCCATCATTTAAAGGTTCTTGCAGTATTTGGAACAAGACCGGATGCCATCAAAATGGCTCCGGTCGTTTTGGAGTTTATGAAGCATCCTGATAAGGTCAGGCTTGTGGTTGCAGTGACCGGGCAGCACCGCGAGATGCTTGACCAGGTGCTTGCAGCATTCGAGATTAAGCCGGACTATGACCTGGCGATAATGCGAGACCGTCAATCCCTTGCAGGAATGACCAGCCGCGCACTGGAAGGGCTGGACCCTGTCATAGATGAGGTCAAACCGGACATACTACTTGCTCAGGGAGACACCACAACAACGTTTGTTGCCAGTCTAGCATCGTTCTACCACAAAGTTGCATTCGGGCATGTGGAAGCAGGGCTTCGGACAGATAATAAATACAACCCATTCCCTGAAGAAATGAACCGCAGGCTGACAGCAGTGCTTGCTGACCTTCATTTTGCTCCTACGACTGCTGCAAAAGATAATCTTCTTGCCCAGGGAGTCCCTGCGGACAGGATTTTTGTTACGGGGAACACTGTAATAGACGCATTGCTTCACGTAGCGGCAAAAGATTACGTGTTTGAAGATGAAAGACTGCAAAAGGCAGTTTCAAGCGGACGGAAATTAATCCTGGTAACATCCCATAGAAGAGAGAACTGGGGCGAACCGATGCGGGAGATATGCAAAGCCGTCAAAGAGCTTGTTTTAGCGCATCCCGATGTGGAAGTAGTGTTCTCCCTGCATAAAAACCCGATTGTGAGAGAGGTCATAGTACCTGAATTAGACAGTTTCGAACGCATAAACCTTATTGAACCACCGGATTATGTTCCATTTGTCCATCTGATGAAAGCCAGTCACCTGATTCTGACCGATTCTGGCGGAGTTCAGGAAGAAGGGCCAGCACTTGGTAAACCTGTGCTAGTGCTTAGAACAACTACGGAGCGTCCTGAAGGTGTAGAAGCCGGTAATGCAAAGCTGGTAGGAACAGACCGGCAGAAAATCGTTCAGGAAGCTGGTAAATTGCTTCTGGACAGTTCAGAATATGATGCAATGGCAAAAGTGGCGAATCCATACGGCGATGGATTCGCTTCAGAACGAATAGTTGATGCCATCTTTAATCACTTCGGGGGCAAAGAATGAGGAAAACAGAGTCAACCCTGAATGTTATCTGGGGCTTGCTGGTCAGGATAGTCCTTGTGGCAGTTCTGGTCTGGATTGTCTGGAAGATTAAAAGCGTTCTCATCACCGTAGTTTTGGCTGCAATGCTCACATACGTCTTACTGCCAGCAGTCGAGTTTTTATGCGCGCGCAGATTCATACCCTATATAAGCCGACGAGGCCAAAGGCTGATTGCTTCTGTGCTCGTTTTTGCCGCATTCTTCTTTGTTGTAGGGCTAGGCGTTAAGATACTGATTGCACCGATAAAAATCGAGACAGAGAATTTCATCCGAAGCGTACCTGAGTATAATGCAAGGCTCCAGGAAAGCATCGAGGATGTTCAGGATTGGTACACAAAAAATGTGCCTGAGGACTGGCAGGAGTTTATTGGGGAACAGGATTTCCGCGATGTCGGTTCAGGAATCGGCAAGCAACTCGGAAGCGTCATAAAAAGCACAGTCGAGTGGCTGGGGAACATACTGGAAATTGTCCTTATCCCTGTTTTGGCATTCTACTTTGTGCTTGACAGCCGATGGTTGAAGAGGGAATTTATTGCGCTGATTCCTCCCTGGCATGTTCGAGACGCGCTCCGAATAATGCGCGAAGTCGGCGGGATACTGCAAAGCTATGTTATCGGGCAGCTTATCTTATGCATAATCGCTGGTATTCTTACCTGGATTGTCCTGCATGTATCGGGAATGAACTACGCTCTGATGCTTGCAGTGTTTGCAGGAGTAACAAGAGCAATCCCGGTAATTGGGCCGGTCGTGTCAGGCGTTCCTATCTGTCTTTTGGGGCTTCTTCAGTCTCCTATGTTGGGTCTGTACCTGATGATTTTCGTCATAGTGATGCACTTTGTGGAAAGCAAGTTCATCATGCCTATCTTGATAGGAGACAGGATGAAGCTGCATCCTGCAGTGGTGCTCATAGTGCTTCTGATGGGAGCAGAACTGTTTGGTATTCTTGGAATGTTCCTGGCAGCACCAATTGCAGCAATTGCAAGAGAAATGATTTATTTCTATGTAATCCAACCTCGGCGCAGTAAACAACTTAAAAAGACCAAAGGAAATGGTGAGTTGGCATCTGCAGTAGTTAGATCGGAGCGTATTAATTGACAGACCCGATACCAATTTACCAGGCCATTATTCTTGGAATAGTGCAAGGTATAACGGAACCTCTACCTATCAGCAGCACGGGACATTTACGCTTGTTTCCCAGATTTTTCGGATGGGATGACGCCGGGCTTGCATTCGATATCGCGCTGCACGCAGGAACGCTCATTGCAATCGTTGCTTACTTCTGGCGTGACTGGATTGAAATAATCCGTGCTGCATCTGCAAAGCTCAGAGGACAGCAAATAGAAGATAACCCATATATCAAACCCAATCTTCTGTGGGGATTGATTATTGGATGCATACCAGCAGGGATTATCGGGCTGTTGTTGAATGACTCCATCGATTCCATCGAACAAAATCCTGCACTGAACAATCAGGTTATGATAGTAGTAGCCTCGATGCTCATCATTGTAGGCGGTGTCATTTTTGCTTCAGATAGATATGGAGCCAAAAAACGGCACATAGGCCATATGAACATAGCGGACTGGCTGGTTATCGGGTTTGCACAGGCAATTGCATTGATTCCCGGCGTGTCTCGATCTGGAGCGACTATGAGCGCGGGATTGATAAGAGGTCTGGAGCGCGATGCGGCAGCGCGATTCTCATTCCTTCTGTCAGCACCTATCGTCTTTGCGGCAACGATGAAGCATGTCGTGGAGCTTATGCATGAAGGTATGCCTCAGAATCAGATACTGCCGTTCATAGTAGGAACCGTAACATCTGCTGTAGTGGGATATGCAGCAATCAAGTTCCTACTGGGCTATGTCAGGAAGCACAATTTTAATATATTCGTGTGGTACAGGTTAGCATTGGGAGTGTTTATCCTGATACTGGTGGCGGTCAGAGCGTCATAACAAGACAATGTGAGTGGAGAAACAGATGCCTTACTTCGGGGATATGATAAAAGACGTAGAAGAGTTGCAGCTTTGGATGGATCTGGCCAAAGAACAGGGAGCAGATTTAGAACCTGTAGAAGCTGAGGTACGGCAGTTCATCAAAGAAATGCAGAAGAAAGTGCAGAAACTGCAGCCAAAACCTGATTATCCCTACGAAGAACCGGATTCACTCGATGAAATCAAGGCTCTAAGGCCGGATGGCCCCCGTAAAATACCGCTTTCATTGACTGAAGAAGATCTTTACGATAAAATCCTCGGCGCATGGCTTGGACGAAGCGCCGGATGCGTACTTGGTGTACCAATAGAAGGCCGGGACCGCTGGTTCATCGAGTCTTGGGCAAAGAAACTCGGCCAGCCCTACCCTCTCAACGAATACTGGGCCGATTATCCCGATGTATCAAGAATCCACTACTCAGAACCTGTAGACTGCCACATTAAAGGCAAGATAGACCACGTTGCCCCAGACGACGACCTTGCATATACGGTGCTTGGGCTTCTCATTCTGGAGGAATACGGCCCTAACTTTACCAGCGAGAACGTTGGGCAGGCTTGGGTTAAATATCTCCCGATGGCCTGCACTGCAGAGCACGTGGCACTTGAGAACCTCAAGAAAGGTCTGATACCACCACGAACAGCGCTTGTTGACAATCCTTACACTGAGTGGATAGGCGCAGACATCAGAAGCGACCCCTGGGGATATGCAGCGCCTGGATGGCCTGAGCTTGTTGCCGAGTTCGCTTACAGAGATGCCTGTGTCAGCCATACCAAGAATGGAATATACGGCGAGATGTTCTTCTCTGCCGCAATTGCTGCAGCGTTTGCCGTCCAAAACCCTCTGGAAGCACTGCTTATAGGACTTACTGAGATTCCAGCAAAATCGAGAATGGCTGAGACAGTCACTGAGACCATCGATTGGGTCAACAAAGACAAAGATTGGGATAAGACATGGCATCGCATCGATGAAAAGTACCGAGGGATGCATGTTGTCCACACACTTAACAATGCTGCATTGACCATTGCTGCCCTGCTCTACTCCGATGGCGACTTCGAACGCGCTATAGCACTTGCTGTAATGGGTGGATTGGATACCGACTGCACCGCAGCAACTACAGGTTCAATCATGGGTGCCATCCTGGGTGCAAAGAACCTTCCTGCCAGGTGGATTGAGCCGTTCAACGACAGGCTGACGACGTATCTCATCGGCCATGAAGAGCATAAAGTATCGGATTTAGCAAGGCGGACGATAAAAGTGGCGCGTTTAGTGGAAAGCGTAAAGTGTAAAGCACAGAGCTAGGGAGTGTTTAGACCTTTCATTCTTAGCCACATATTTGGCTGATTGCTACTTCCAGTTCTTCCACTACTCGCGCGTCTGTCTCTTGCTCAAGGGCTTCTTTCAGCAAGCTTATAGCCTCATCGCCGCCGATTTGCCCCAAAGCCCAGGCTGCATGGGCACGGATGACAGGTTCGGAATCATAAAGCGCTTCAGCAAGAGCCGGAACAGCAGCCGAATCAGCCGCATTGCCAAGCACTATGGCAACATTTCTTCTGAACCTTGTTCTGCCTATCCATGCGATGGCCGTTGGACCGATTATCCGTTTGAACTCTTCCTCGCTTATGTTGAGAAGAGGGATAAGGTACGGAGCGCCTGATAAGAGCGTATCCACTGGCGCTGCCTTTGGAGAGACAAGAATATTCTTGGGGCAGACTTCCTGGCAGACATCGCATCCGTAGATTCGGTCTCCGATAAGCGGGCGGAGTTCTCTAGGGATAAACCCCTTCATTTGAGTCAGGTGCGAAATACATTTTGTCTGGTCGATTACAAACGGGCAGGCTATTGCTCCTGAAGGGCAGGCACGCATGCAGACAGAACAATCTCCGCACTCTTCCATCGAGGCTGGTTCGTCATATTCAAGCTCGACATTCGTTATCAGCTCTCCCAACACAACCCATGACCCTGCTTCTTTCGTGATGATAGCAGTATTCTTGCCATAGTAGCCGATTCCCGCTTCTCTGGCAGCCGCACGGTCGATTATCGGGCCTGTATCTACACAAATCCGGTAATTTGCCCCTGTTTGCCCCGCAAGCCATTTTCCTAACTGTTGGAGTTTCTCTTCGACAACTGCATGATAGTCACTTCCGCGTGCAAACCTGGCTATCTTGCCACGAGGACCTTCTCCCCTACCCTCCTCAGGCTCTTCTGTCAGGTATGACATAGCAACAACTATAACCGATTTAGCTCCAGGCAAAATAGCATCAGGACGCGTGAACGATTCAGCCGGTCTGCGCGCAAATCCGTAGTCCTTCAACCTGCCGCTTTCGACACGCTCTCTTATAGCCCGTTCAGCCATCTCAAGAGGAACTGCCGGTGCAATGCCGACTGCATCAAACCCAAGCTCTCTGGCCCTTATCTTCACTTGTTCTGTCAAACTCATTGCCACTCAATTATTATACCTGAAAGCAAAAGTTACGGTTGCAGGTCTAAGTTGTTAGAAATCAATTGGTCTCATCTAATGTATCAAGGCCGCTTGCCTGTCTTGCATATTAATATTATTTAATATAGCATACAGTCAAAACAAATGCTCAGTGTGTATATGGTTTACATATTAATTTATGATGAATCATTTATTTCTGAGGATATGTGGTGTTTGGAGGATAGGATATGAAGGTACCTTTCACTATTGAGCAGTTCTTCGATGTGTTTGAAGCATATAACACTGCAGTCTGGCCTGCTCAAATTGCTGCGTATGTGCTGGGTGTCATTGTAACATTTGCTACAATACGCAGCAATAAAACAAGCAGCAGAATTATATCCGCAACGTTAGGCCTGTTTTGGGTATGGATGGGCATTATCTATCACATCATGCACTTCTCCAGTATAAATCCTATAGCGCGGTTGTTTGGTGTTCTTTTCGTTCTTCAAGGCATTCTCTTAGTTGCAGTTGGATGTATTTCTGACAGGCTTAAATTTCAATTTACCATCAAACCAATCCCAATAATCGGTGCTCTATTTATTGCTTATTCTATGATAGTCTATCCATTGATAGGCACATTAGTTGGTCATTCGTATCCCAGAGCTCCAATGTTCGGAGTTGCTCCTTGCCCTACTACGATATTCACATTAGGACTGCTGCTCATAGCATCAATCCGTATACCAATTTATATCGTAATAATTCCTCTGTTATGGTCTGTCATAGCGACAACTGCTGCTGTCAAGCTGCATGTTCCTCAGGATTTCGGGCTTGGAGTATCTGCAATAATTGGAATTATCCTGATTCTCATCAACAACAGAAATAAGAAGGATAAATCTATCTCTACAGATTAGACCTTATACTCTAAGTTATTCCAAGTAGACTCTTCATACTGCCAGCCTGCATTGTGATTATCGATAATCAACTTCCACAACTGCAGGCACTCATCTTCCTTCACTTAAAGATTCTTTACATTTTTCAGTTGACAATAACTATTGAGCCTGTTATACATACATTAATATTCACAATTTCCGAAATGGAGGCGGATTGAGTGCAGATTATTGATATACAAGCCGCAAAGTACGAAATCAACCGGATGGCTCGTGAGTTCGACTCAACAACGTTTGTGCCGGAAATCAACGAGCACTATGATGGCGAATACTATACAATCATCTTTCAACGTGGAAGCCATACATATAGCCTGGAAGTTGAAGGAGAACGGCTTGCAGGCTGGCTGAAAGATGGACAACGCAGCCAGGATATGGAAGAGACAGTCCGGCTTGCTGTAGAGGAACTAGGCAGCTAGTCGTTTCCTTGCCGTATTGCTTCAAACCAGTCCAATACCTGGACCGGGATAATCAGTCACGCCTTCTATCAGAATAATCAACCTCACCAGCAACACCCGCGCGTTTCTCTCACCGCTTCAGCAGGGTAACCCAAATAGTAGAGAGACAAATTTTCTACGGGTGGCTGAGATGAGAGGTATAAACATTGGAAAAATTGCCGGTTTCCAGATAAGCATAGACTGGAGTTGGTTGATAATATTCTTTCTGGTAACCTACAGCCTTGCAGTTGCTTATTTCCCGCAGGTTTATCCTGACTTGTCATCCAGTACAAGCTGGATAATGGGAGTTATAGCAGCTTTGCTGTTGTTTGCATCGGTACTTGCCCATGAGCTGATGCACAGCGTGGTTGCCAGAAACAACGGGATAGAGATAAAAGGTATTACACTCTTTATTTTTGGAGGTATGGCCCAGACTAAAGGTGAGGCCAGGACTCCAAAAGTAGAGTTTTGGATGGCTATTTCCGGGCCGCTTACTAGTCTGGCAGTTGCAGCGCTTTTTTACGCCGTTACCCGGGCAAGTATCGCGTTTGAACTGCCAACGGCTGTCGTGGCTATATCGGGCTATCTGGCGCTTATCAATTTGATACTCGCCATCTTCAACATGGTTCCTGGATTTCCACTCGATGGCGGACGCGTATTGCGGTCCGGTCTTTGGGCATGGTTTGATGACCTTGAAAAGGCAACCAGATATGCCTCATACACCGGGCAAGGTTTCGGTTACCTGCTGATAGCGTTCGGTTTCGTGAACTTGCTCGCTGGATTTCTAATCGGCGGACTGTGGATGATATTTATCGGATGGTTCCTTGTATCTTCAGCAAGATCGAGTTATGAGCAAGTCGTGCTCAGAGAAGCGCTATCAGGCGTTGAAGTGGAACGCGTTATGACCACCGAGGTTCCAACAGTAGAACCTCAACTTGCAGTAGACGAGTTCGTAAGTGACTACCTGTTGCGCCATGAGTATGCTTGTTATCCGGTTACTGAAGGCAACCATGTCAAAGGAATAGTCAGTATAGACGAGGTTCGAGCGCTCCCCAGAGAGAAGTGGGCAAGTACTACTGTAGGAGATATTGCTGAACCTGTTGAAGAAGAAGCCAGAGTCAGTAAAAATGATGATGCCTGGGATGCACTACTGAAACTGGCAACTGAGGACCGTCGGCGGCTGCTTGTAATGGATAATGGAACGCTGGACGGTACAGTAACTCAAGAGAGTATTCTAAGACTGGTAAGAACCAAGATGCGGCTGGGAGTAGCTTGAAGGAATGGGGCTAAACACCTGGGGAACTGGTCGATGAGTTCCCCAGGTTAGTGTTGGCTTTGGCTATCAAGCTGCTTGAGAGAATAATTTATCTTCCAAAGCTCCAAGGCGAAGGCTTTCTACCAATGCTTCAACGATATCAGATGAATAATGTGTTCCAACACATCGTCGAAGCTCCTCAATTGCCTCCTGAGGGGTCATTCTTTGGCGGTAGGAACGTTCGCTGGTCATAGCTTCAAATGCATCGGCAACAGCGATTATGCGCGACAGGAACGGAATAGCCTCACCTTGAAGGCCATCCGGGTAACCTTTGCCATCCAACCTCTCATGATGATGCCGGACTATGGTAGCTATGTAAGACAGTTCTTCGATAGCGCCGACAATCTGACTTCCAACAGCAGGATGACGCTGCATAGCAGCCCATTCCTCATCAGAGAGCGCTCCGGGCTTGTTAAGTGCCGAATCAGGCAGCGAGAGTTTTCCGATATCATGCAACCGGGCTGCAAGCTCCAGAGTGTAGCGCTCCTCGGACGGCAGGCCAAGAGTATCGGCTATAGCAAGCGCAATATGAGTGACTTTGGCGGTATGTCCTGCAGTCAGTCTGTCTTTTGCATCTATCGCAGCCACAAGAGCATCTATCGCTTGAAGAAGGATACCAGTGCTTTTCTCTAAGAGCATCTGCCGCTCCAGACGCTTGCGCTCAAGGTTGCGCTCAATAACTACAGGCAGTTCAAGTTCGTTGAATGGCTTAACCAGCAGGTCAGTGACTCCATGCTGCATTGCTTGCCGCGCAACACCTGCCATCGACGGCACTGTTGTCAGAACAATCGGCATCATCGGATGGATAGAGGATGCAAGCCCCAGAATCTGCATTCCATCAGTGCCGAGAATTAATGCATCAGAGAGCATAATGTCGAATTTGCGGCTTCTAAGGAGGTCTATGGCCTCATTAGTAGTTGATGCCCTATGCAGGTCATAACCAGCCTGTTTCAGCGCATGCTCGAGTGCTGCGCGAGCATCCTGATCGTACTCGACGACCAAAACACTTACGTTTTTTCCATCACCAACTGTCTCAGTCTTCGTCTGATCATCAGGTGAGGCAGCCCACAGGCAGACTCTGTTCCTGCCGGTCAATTTGGCATGATACAGGGCGCGGTCAGCCTTCTCAAGCACTTCATTGGGAGTTACTCCATCAACAGGACATTCCGCAATGCCTCCTGATATGGTCAGCTTACCATTCGGGAACTGAAAGTTATCTATAGCTTTACGAATGCGTTCCAGTGCGATACGGCCATGACTTTTGGGAGTATGTGGAAGTATTACTGCAAACTCTTCACCACCGTATCGCGCAGCAATATCGCTCTCTCTTATTTCTTCAGAGATCATCCGTGCAATCTGTTGAAGCGCGAGGTCACCTTCCTGGTGCCCATAGGCATCGTTATAAGCTTTGAAATGATCTACATCCAACATCGCTACCGAGAAAGATTCTCCGTAACGGCCGACTCTATGCACGAATTCTGTCAATCTCTGATGAAATGCCCTGTGATTAGCCAACCCAGTGAGGCCATCCTGAACAGCCTGCTGCTCCAACCGCGCATTTACTGTCTCAAGTTCATGAATAAGCGCCCGGGATTGGTCCAGAACTCTGGAATAGTTAAGAGCAACAGCGGCATCAGCAGCAAGCAGCCTGCAAAGCTCGGTCTTCCTTTCTCCAGCCGCTCCAGGACGTTTATAAAGCACCAACAAAAGTCCTATCGGAGAACCGTGGTGTCTGAGCTGCACTACTAGAATGCTTCTAACGGTGACATCCAGCACCATCTCTTTCCAAGGGTCTGATTCAGACAACTGTTGGGTATCCTGGATGACTAAAGGGTCAACCATATCCAAAGTATCCAATAACAACCTATGCTGAGTAGTGTTATCAGCTCTGATAATGGATGACGGAAGACCGTGCGATGCAGCAAGTTTCAGCTTGGGCGAGTCATCATTTAGCGTGAAAAGAATTACAGCATCAGCATCGAGCACTTCGCAGCCTGATTCAAGAACAGCTCCAACTACCTGGTCATGACTGTCCTCAAGACGAATCCTGTCTGTGATACTTGCAAGCCATTTAAGGTCATGGACTTCATGAATAAGCTCGAATAAAAGCCTCTCATTATCATAAGACTGCCCAACAAGGAGGGCTATCGCCTGAGCAGTTTCTGCTGCCTGATGTTCATTGCTAAAACGCCTGGAACCAAGGAACAAAACACCGCTCGTAGTACCGTTTGTCTCATTTTTAACCGGTACAGCCAGAACAGTCTTAACCCCACAGCATTCCATTGGTGTTCGGACAGGTGTGGGAAGCTGTGCCAGGTTTCGAGTAACCGCATACTGGCCTGTTGAAGTCACAACGCCGCAAAAACTCTCAGCATCGACATGGATAATCGATCCTGTAATTCCACGTACATTAATATTATGACCGCCAACCACACGAATAATGTTATCTTGTCGGTCAGTGACTGTTATAATTGCAACTTCCGATTTGGTAGCTACAGCAGCAGTACCGGCAATACGGTTCAACAGGCTATCGGGGACGGACATGGAGGATATCTCCTTGATGCTCTCGTAGAGTATTGTCAGATGCCCGACGTCGGGCAGGCAGACTAAATATCAGACTGCCTATAATAACAACTGCGACACCAATACCAACCAGTGCCGATGCCAATTCGATTGATGCGCCGGAACAGATTGCCACCGCAAAAAATGCGATCACACCGGATCCGGCTAATACTATTCCTGGATATAAAGTGTTCATCAAAATCTATTATCGGCAGGAGTGGCGAACAGTTGTAATCTTTATGATACCGGGTAAAGGAAATAAATGTTAAAAATTGTCTTTAACAACAAATTTAGATACATCAGGAGAGGATAAATGGAAACACCTCAGAAAAGTGTTGTGGATGATTCAGAATTGATTGAGGTCACTACACCTGAGTTAAAATCCTTAGCAGAAGATGGCGTACTCAGGGAGGCGCTGCTTCAGGAGAAGCTGGATAAAGGCCGGGTTCGCTGTAATATCTGCCAAAGGCGATGCAATATACCTGAGAATAAAGCTGGTTACTGTATGACCAAGGTGAATATAGGCGGAACTCTGTATACTACGATCTACGGCGTCATTTCCTCAGCAGCCGCTGACCCTATTGAAAAAAAGCCTGTCTACCATTTCAAGCCGGGGAGTCTCTGTTACTCAGTAGGCAGCCTGGGGTGTAATTTCCGATGTATGTTTTGTCAGAACTGGCAGATTGCTTTTGCAGACGCAGTCCAACCAAGCGGAATGTGCCGTTATGATTTCCTCCCTGAAGACCTTATCAAAGCTGCCCAGGAAACCGGCTGCGAAGGAATAGCCTGGACCTACAATGAACCAGGAATCTGGCTTAACTATACCCTTGATGGAGCTAAATTAGCCAAAGAAGCCGGGCTGTATACAGTATATGTCACCAATGGCTATGCAACAGAAGAACATCTGGACCTCATCGGCCCATTCTTGGATGTCTACCGGGTAGATATCAAGAGCATGGAAGACGACTTCTACAGGAAGCTGATAAGAGTGCCCTCGGTAAGCGGAATCCTCAAAATAGCCGAACGAGCAAAAAGTAAATGGAGAATGCACATCGAGTGCGTGACCAATATTATTCCAACTTGGAATGATTCTGATGATAATCTGAGGTGCATTGCCCGGTGGATAGCAGAGAACCTTGGTGAGCTGACACCCTGGCATGTCACAAGATTCTTCCCTTATGCCAAGTTGCAGGATGTTCCTCCGACTCCTCCTGCTACACTGCTCCGTGCGGCTGAAATAGGCCATGAGCAAGGCCTGAAGTTCGTCTATATCGGCAATTATGCTACACCAAAAGGCCAGAATACCTATTGCTACACTGATGGAACGCTTGCAATAGAACGAACAGGTTATCAAACAAGGATTGTGGCTGTTACCAGGGATGGTAAGTGCGTCGTGGATGGAGCTGATTTAAATGTGCGGATATAGCAGGCATTATCTACCATGCATCAGGAAGCCGCGACAGGTCTATTGGAGAAGGCTCCGGCGCTTTTTCAAGGCTTTTCCACATAACCACAGCCGTGCCTGTTTTTGATGTAGCGAGCATTACATAATCAGAACCGCTCAGAATGAAAGAATAACCTAACCCCAGCGAAGGCTTTGTCGAAAAACCCTGCTGCAGTGCAGCTCGAGTAAGCACAAACGTGTCCATTCCCGGCCCGTTGTCTATAACGCCCGTATAGATTTTGCCGTCTGAAATATCTGAATAGACAACACCACTTTCACCATGTTTGACTGCATTGACGGTAGCTTCACCCACAGCAAGAATATATGATTCTAATCTGTCTCCAGTCATTCCATTGTTAACAGCAAGTTCTCTGATTAAATGGCGAGCAAGGCTTACATCCTTCGGTGTATCAATATTAACCTTAAGTTTTGCATCTTTCACTGCTTCATAAGCCTGCTCAGGTTCAACTACCTCCAGTTTATTACCGGTAAGGGCAAGAATTGCCTCCCGATAAAGCTGGCGTTTATGTTCAGCAAGTTCTCTTTCTGCAAGAAGCCGTTGTTCTTCAGCCTGTTTTCTTTCAGTAATATCTATCACATTAGCCATAATCGCAGGCTTGCCTTCATAAGATATCAAAGTGGCCCATATTTCCACAGTACGCGTTTCACCATGCTTGGTCAACATCCGATATTCATAACGCTCAGGCTCAGGTTCGCCACGCAATCGTCGGGCTGCACGCTCAATCATAATTTTTCGATCATCAGGATGGACGAGGTGCCAAAAATCTACGTGACGCGCTTCCTCTGCAGTATAACCGGATATTTCTTCAGCACTTCTATTGGCAAAAACAAATTTATTATCCTGCACAATGAATATCGGAGTCAGGCTGTGATCCACGAGAGTCTTATATTTAACTTCCGACTCACGCAGAGCATTTTGATAACGTTTAATCTCAGTAGTATCGATTATGTTAACCAGGACAGCATCTTCGCCTTCCATAGCGGTTCTTACAGCCCATATTTCTACATCCCGTATTTCACCATTCTTTCTGATTATTCTAATAGGGAAACGTTCCGGAAGATCTTCCCCACGCAGTCCTCGCTGAGTATATTCATCAAGTTTTAACCGATCATCCGGGTGAACAGTATCTAATGGATTCATCTCTTCCAGTTCTTCTAATGTGTAACCAAGCAATTCCTGTCCACTCTTGTTGGCAAAGATGATCTTCTGATTCTTAACAATATAAATTGGCACCAGAGTGTTATCCGCCAATGAGCGGTATCTGCTTTCTGATTCTTGAAGAGCATTCTGGACTTTTTTGAGGTCTGTAATATCGATTCCGCTCACGACAAGGCCAATTAAATGACCTTCATGATTTAACGCACCTGCGCCGCTCCACAGCATAATGCGCATTTCTCCATCTTTGGTCATCAATGGCGCTTCTCGATTTCGCAATATGCCTCCAGTCATCCCCATTCCCATATCTGCAAGGACAACATCACGGTATTCAGGGGGAACAAATATATCGAGGAAGTTTTTCCCGATTATTTCATCACGGGAATAACCGCTCACCTCCTCAGCAAACTTGTTCATATAAATTACGGTGCCATCTAAGGTGGTGTGTTGAATATAAACCTGTGCTGTTTCGGCTACCATTCTACATAGTTCCAAAGCAGCTTGAAGCTCCAAAATCTCATCTTCATTCAACTGCACAGCCAACAGCAAGACTACAGCTACAGATAGAGTCTTGAAAAGGATAGATGAGTCAAGTTGAACTATAAGCAGCACAACCGTAATAGCTGCCAAAGAGAGGATGATTCTAACAGGTTTTAGCAGGATGGTATATTTCATGGTTAATGCAATATTACCCATCCTGTTATTGCACATACTCATAAAACTAACATATCAATAGCTTGCATTGCATTCCGTATCTGGGCTACCATGCCTCAGTCAACAAATTATGGTCAGGAGGATAGCTCAAAGGAAGATGCACGAGCTTAAAGATAAAGTAGTTCAAATAACAGGCGCTGGCAGAGGCATAGGCAGAGCAATTGCTTTAGCAATGGCAAGAGAAGGCGCAAAAGTAGCTATGGCTGCTAGAACAGAAAGAGAGATAAATACAGTAGCTGAAGAGATAAACTTGGCAGGCGGTACTGCTATAGCAATCAGAACAGACCTGATGTCAGAGTCGGACATTAAGAAAATGGTCTATGAGACTGAGCAAGCTTTTGGGCCAATAGATATTCTTATAAATAACGCAGGAGTGCTTAAACTCGCACCAGTTACCGAAATATCGACATCGATGTGGGACGAGTTGATATCCGTTAATCTACGAGCTGTGTTTTTAGCCTGTCGAGAAGTCCTACCGGGAATGATGGAGAGAAAATCCGGGCGTATCATCAATATCGGATCAATGGCAGGACGCAGAGGATATGTTGAGCAGGGCGCTTACTGTGCGGCCAAACACGGGTTGATTGGGTTATCGAAAGTAATGGCACTTGAAACACAGCGTTATGGCATCAGGATACACGTACTAGCGCCAGGCGGTGTTCTGACAGGCTTGTCTGAAGAGTTAAGGGCATCTCGCGGCAACGAAAATGAAGATGCTTGGATGACACCTGAAGAGGTTGCTCAGGCAGCTTTGTATTTATGCACACAGAATGGCGCTGCTATGACTGACGAATTGGTATTAAGACGCTACGAAAGTGAACCCTGGAGATAGCAAAAGGGCCGCTACTTCTCTTTAATCGGTGTCAGCCCTACTGTGCCGTCTTTGCTATAATGAAGCACTACACCTGGGAACTTGGACTTCTTAATCTTATGATGATGACAACGTAAAAGAATGGCTTTATCAGGAGCATCCAGTGAAAGCCTGGTATACTCGAATGAGACCGTATCAGGTGATGAATTGTCATTTGGGCAATGCAGGCGTTCTTTTGAGATATAATCAGGAACAAGATCGGTCAATTTCTCAGGGTAAGCATCATTTTTGATAGCATAACGCCCAAGAGCATCGCCCACTGCCTGTATTTGGATTCTGCACTGAGCAAGTTCTCGATAATATGGGCTGCGGTAAAACGAGGCAAGTACAAGCGTCAGGATCAGAAGAATAAAAACAGTAAACACCGAACAGCTAATCAGAGCAGGACGCCAATGTCTCTGACTGTTCGGTGTTTCGATTTCTTGTAACTGATCTTTCTCCAACTCCCGTCTCCCTGTTAGATCATAACCGAGCTTGCGCGCAAAGTCAACAATCAGTGACTTCGCCATTTGCTGCTGTCACGCACCTTTGTGGCTTTCAACTATCTGACGAAGCTCCCCGGTTTCCATATAGACAATCCGCTCAGCTACATTTGTAACATGGTCAGCAATCCGTTCAAGATACCGGCTGATAAGAATAAAGTGTACTGACTGCATAATCAGTTTCGGGTCTTTGCGCATATAGTCCATAAGCTCTTCCAGAAGACCTTTATTCAACTGGTCTACTGCGTCATCGTCCTTACAGACCTGAATCGCCTTTTCTATACTCCGGTCTACAAACGCCTGTAAAGCATCTCGGAGCATCTTCTTGGTCAGCTCAGCCATACGCGGAATATCTATAAGGGGCTTAAAGTAAGGCTCGCCAGACAACAATTTAGCAGCCTTGGCAATATCTACAGAATAATCACCAATACGCTCAAGATCGGTGATTATCTTAAGTGCTGTGCTTATTATGCGAAGGTCTTTGGACATAGGTTGTTGGAGAGCCAAAAGCCTCATGCAGGCCGTCTCTATCTCAAGATCCATATTGTCTGCAACATCATCGCGGCGGATAACCTCATCAGCCAGTTCGCTATCCTGGCGGATAAGCGCCTGCACCGAGGAGTCTAACATACCTTCGACAAAGCTGCCCATCTTTAAAAGCTGCTGTTCCAACTCCTTGAGTTGAGCATCGAAGGTCTTTCTTGTAGTTGATTGGATAGCATCCATATTTCTTAGATTTACCTCTCCAGTATGGAAGGATCGATTAGCCAAAGCGTCCTCTGATGTAATCATCAGTCCGCTTATCATGCGGCCTTTCAAATATCTGTTCCGTGTCTCCGATTTCCACTAGTTTTCCATCCAGGAAGAAACCAGTTCTCTGAGATACCCTGGAAGCCTGATACATATTGTGCGTTACAAGCACAACAGTATACCGCTGCTTCAATTCTACCATGAGTTCTTCAATTTTGAATGTGGATATAGGATCGAGCGCCGATGCAGGTTCGTCCATTAGAAGCACCTCAGGCTCCACAGCAAGCACTCTGGCTATACACAGGCGCTGCTGCTGCCCGCCGGAAAGCTCGAACGCGGATTTATGCAGCTTATCCTTGACTTCATCCCATAAAGCTGCTGCTTTAAGAGTAGACTCAACAATCTCTTCAAGCTTTCCATAATCTCTGATCCCATGCATCTTCGGACCATAAGAAATATTATCGAATATCGACATTGGGAACGGATTAGGCTTCTGGAAGACCATCCCAACCCGTTTTCTGAGCGCTACAACATCGATATCCGGACGATAAATATCGATTCCATCAAGATAAACCGACCCTTTCAACCGCGCAGAAGGAATCAGGTCATTCATCCTGTTGAGTGACCGTAGAAACGTCGATTTACCGCATCCAGATGGGCCAATAAGCGCAGTGATCTCATTTTCGTAGATGTCTACATTGATATCCCTCAACGCATGACTCTCACCATAATATAGATTCAGCGCTCTGGCGAATATTTTGACTTTTTTGCCACTACCATCGTCAGGCTTGACACTCATATTATCATCCTTATCTACGGTAGTCACCGGTATATCTTCTACCTTCGCAGGCGACATCGATATCTCCTCTCGTTCTTTTACCATCGTTTGGATCTAAGCCTCGCTCTAATGATGATGGCAATAGAATTCATCCCCAACACCAGTGCAAGCAGCACAAGAGCCGTTCCCCATTGCAGTTCAGCCGGCGCACCTACAACCTGCGTTGTAATAGTGTATAGATGATACGGAAGCGCCATAACCGGTTCTCTGAGAAACCCCGCATCAGTCGGTCTTGGCACGTAAACCTGATAGTAGACCGCCGCAGTAAAGAGAATCGGCGCAGTCTCACCAGCAGCGCGCCCAACTGCCAGTATTATCCCTGTCAGGATTCCTGCCCATGAGTTCGGCAGAACTACATTCTTCACAGTCTGCCATTTGGTAGCGCCCAATGCCAGACTAGCTTCACGAAGCGTGTTCGGAACCCGTCTGAGCGCCTCTTCTGCTGCCGTAATTACCAGCGGAAGTACCAGAAGCGCCAGCGTGCAAGAACCTGCAAGTATGGACGTATCGAACCTCAGTAGGAGGACAAAAAGCCCCAGCCCGAACAATCCATAAACTACAGATGGCACCCCAGCCAGATTGGTGAGCGATAATCTGATTATTCTGACAAAACGGCCGTTGCCTGCATATTCTGACAGATAGATCGCAGCCATCACACCAAGCGGGACAGCTATCAGGATGGTTCCAACCACAAGATAGACCGTGCCAACTATTGCAGGCATAATCCCGCCTTCGACCATTCCATTCCTGGGCATCTGGGTCAGGAATTCCCAGCTAATCGCCTTCATACCGTATCTGACGAGGAAATAAATAATCGCTATAACCGGGAGGATAATCGCCAACGTCGATAACCCAAGCAGCCAGACGATCATCCTCTCTTTGAAGGCTCTTGATCCCGTTTTTCTGGTTAGACTTTGCTCTGTAACTGCGTTCATTCTCTTATCTCCTTACGGAGAGCCGAATCAGCTATAAGATTGATAATAAATGTGATCGTAAACAACACCGCTCCGACTGCAAATAATGCATAGTAATGGTCGGTGTGATGCGCTACTTCGCCCATTTCCGCTGCTATGGTCTGAGTCATTCCTCTGACAGGTTTAAGCAGAGAACCGGTTATTTGAGCAGCACCGCCTGCTACCATCAGGACTGTCATTGTCTCCCCGATAGCCCTTCCTATGCCAAGCATAACGGCAGCAATAATGCCTGATTTGGCTGCTGGCAGTATGACGTATCTTATAGTCTGCAAGTTCGTCGTTCCAAGCGCCAGAGAGCCTTCACGGTAGTCT
>JAKPFN010000057.1 GCA_029551395.1 Armatimonadota bacterium
GCTTCCCGGGATGGTGTCAAAATAACTCTGACGATAACGATAAACACACGGATGTGCCTCGTTTTGACGAAGTGACTGCAGCGCATTCTCAAAGGCAAAGCGCTTGGATTCTCCATCCTTCTCTTTCACCAGTCTTATGAATGTTCCAGTGCTTTGTGTATGCAACTGCCTATCAGTTTCCATTCTCAAGATATATGCTGCAGTTTGAAGAGTACCTGGATTGCCTACTTCAAATAAGGCGGGGCCAAGGTGTAGAACAGTATCAATGGATGATTTATCAGCTATAAAGTTACGTAGACGCTGATAAGAACTGATAAACATAAACGAATGCATTGTAAGCATTCCTACTCGTCCATGTTTTCCAGCAAACTCCATACAACGCTTAATAAAGGCGGCATAAAGGTCACCCTTAGCTTCTGGATATTCTGATGCAACAAGTTTTTTCAACTTGCTATTCATTTTACGATTAGACATATAAGGTGGATTAGTAACTACCACATCGTAGCTGCCCGTCATAACCTCAAGTAATCTAAGTCCTTTTGTTGTCTCTCCAATAAAGAATGATTGATCCTTACCAGTTTCAGCTTGGTGACGAGCGTACGCATCCAAAGACTGTCCAATTTGAACACTGAGCATCTCCCAGTATTCTTGATCTGCAGCTTCACTCTCAAACAGTTGCTGTGTTACACCAAATAAATCAGGCTGAACCCCTTCTTTTATATATCGCTTACGCTCTTGCTCAACAAGGTTTTCAATTTCATTTTCAAGACGTAGTAGAGAACCAAGTTGCTCTGCTTCATGCAGCCTCTCATACAAAGAATCAAGGATTCTACCGTATATAGGTCTGTTAAATTGCATTTCAACAAGAAAAGCCTGCAACTGATCACCATCCAACATATGAATATCAGCCACAGCCAAATGAGACTCTGAAATTCGTGATTTTGGGTTAGCAGATTTTGCACGTAGATAAAGTGTCAACGCTGATAACTGCACCGCACGCAGATCAATATCTATTCCGTACAAATTATTCGCAAGAATTGCAGCAGGAATCTCATCTTCATTAGTAACAGATGGTTTTTGAGGCCAACCAGGCTTGCCAGCTAACGCAATCTCTTCCTTATATATCTGCATTAGTATATCAAATGCGACTAATCCAAAATGCATTGTTCCACAAGCAGGATCAAGGAGTTTTATCTGACTTGCCGGTTTGGTTTCTACTTCAGATGATACTCCAGTCGGCACTAGATAGGCTAAATTTTCTGCCAGCCTAGAATCCGGATGCATTTCCAACCACAGTTTACCTAGCGTGTTTTCAACAAGATACTTAACTATCCAACGAGGAGTAAAAAGTTGTGTAACAGAGGGTATATCTTCAGCCTCAAATTTTTTACCTGAAAGACGCACCTCACGGAAAGCTTGCTCAAGAGCTTCGCTGTTGAAACTTTGATAAATCCATCCGATAGTCTCCTCTTCTCCCGGAGCCCATGCATCCTGCAGTTTTGGCGCATTGAGCATCTCAATCAGCTCACGAAGTGCTCGTGGTCTTGGGAAGAGGCTGCTTGGAAGGTTATCCGGATCAAAAAGGACCTTTATCTCTCTGGCCATCTGTGCAGACTGCCAAAGCAGGAAATGACGATACGCTATATCACGAGGGCCTTCACCAAGTGCATTCTGCGGGAGGCTTCCCTGCTCATATCTTGCCATGTCATCAGCGTGCTCATCTTCTGCAAGATAAAACAGAAAATCATTGGAATCGTGATAACGGTCGATGGTGCCGCGGACCAGCTTTCTTGATTCCATCATCTTGAACGCCACAAGCCTGTTCAAATGAGTGAAGGCAACTTCCTTTACGAGCTTATCCACTGCTTCACGTCTTGTTAAGCCAGCTTTAACTTCATCCGCAAGAAAGCTTTCCAGCCGCTCACGAGTCTTTCTAACCTCTTCCAACTCCTGAACTGCCGGCAGATGCTCAGCGGCCTCAAAATGACCGTCCGAATGAAGCCCGTAGACACCCTCCAAAAGTTCACGAGCCTCCCCAGTGAGAAGGATTCGTGCTCGTAAAGTCATATCATGAATAGCGTTTCTGTCCATTTATCAGGTCCTTTGATGAGATTCAAATGTTACTCACTTAGTCTTGCAGCATACCAGCCAACACCCCAATGTTCGGTGCGAGGAATGAATTCCATTGCAGTGAAATCCAGATTCAAGCACTGCAGCTTAGCAATGTGATCACAAAACTGCTCGTTCCGCTTGCTTTCTACACAAGAAAGAGGAAATACTGTAAACACGATGTATCGGACTGTATCCCTTGGAGCAAGTTCCAGCTTCCGGACGTCGTCAATCAGTCCCTTGATGTTCTTTGTGATAGGCCGAGTCAGACAGTCCACATCAGGAAACCTGAAGTTGGTATTCACTGTCTTCAACATCACCAGAATTTCGTTATCAGTATCCTCAAGTTTTACAGACAGGTCTGCACGGTATCTGTCTGTACCCTCACCGGGATACTCTCGCTCCAATCGCACTGTTAACCCCTTGGACAGAAGTGCAGCAGCAAGCTCAATCTTAAGCCAGCCCTCGAATTTCGCTCGCTGACGGAGTGCGACACAAAGCTCCGGGCAAGCCAGTAGATCCGGGAGGATACCATTTAAGATATCTGTAAAGACAGCCAAGGGTAATTTACTCCAATACTATCTTTACACCTTCTGCCAATAGTTTCAGAAGATGCTCTTTTAACCGCTCCACGGCTGATTCCACTGCTTCCTCTGAATCCAGCGAGTCTGTAAAGAAGTTATACAGGTGTATTCGCTCCACTTTCTGCTTGGGAGCCGTTATTTCTTGCACACGAGCCAGAACCTGGCCTTTTAAGCCACCTACTGCAGCCAAATCTGAGTCCATCTGGTTTAAAGTAGCCCCACAACTGCTGCATACAGCCGAATCATCGTGCAGATCAAGATATTGGCAGGCACGGGAGGTCAAGCTGCTTAAAACAGGATCTTTCATCTCGTCCGGCACGTTCAACCATTCCGATCTTCCCTTCACATCATCAATAGCTGAAGCAAAGCTTTCTCCACGCTTCGTATGCACTTCTTTATAAGCTTCTTTGTAGGCTGAAGCAACCGTATTAGTCTTAAGCTTGATGTCCATTATGGAATCGTAGAACGTAGCAGAACCCAGAAGATTCTTTAATTCTTCTGCATCAGGAGCAACGTGACCATCTTTTCCACGTTCACTTAACACTGGCCACATCTGATCTGCAGCAACATGTGCATGTTGGATGATTTTCAATCCCTGCTCGTCAGCTGCTTCTCTGATCTTACGGACTTTCTCCCGTGCATCCCTTAGAGATTGTCCTTCTCCGGCAAGCGTACGCACACAATAATCTGCCGTACCATCAACCACAGTTGCCAGCGTGTTCTTGTAATCCTCGATTGTCTCTGCTACCGGCAGGTGATTAGCTTTGATAACAGCTTCAAGATCTTTGAGCGCATCCAATTCATCACTGGCTAATTGCTTGAATGCCGCTGCTATAGCGTTTTTCTCGACATCAACCGTATCACCAGTCAATTCCTCATAGGTCTTAACTGCACTTGTTAGAGTCTTCAAATCTATGACTGTCGTTGGAGTGAACAGGGCAGACTTAAAGGTAGTGTTACTTGTAAACGGTTCTCTGCTTCGAGGGTCAAGATATGAATCGAACCTCTGACCTCCGTAGGTAACGTCGATTGCACCTCCCCGGAAAAGTACAGATAAAATTAACCTCAACGTATCTCGATCCCATCCATAACCAAGTCCGCTGAAGTGCGTTTCAAGCGATTTACCTGTCCGGGTATCTCTGTTCCCGTACTGATGCTCGTTAGTCAGATAGTCCAGTACCTCTTTTACTATGTCAGCAGAAAGATTAGGCACGAATTTGGAACCCTCTTTGACTACAAGGTTGAGCCCACTCTCACCACCATAAAACACATTAGATAATCCACTTAGATTGGCTGCCTTTAAAATCTCATCCGCTTCAGTACCTTTTATCGGACGTGCACCCATCTCAAGCTTTGGATAGAGATCGGGCACTGCAAAATCGAAAAGATTTCTAAACATCTCGCTTGTTGTCTTCCCAAGCACAGAGCCATCTTTGGACACTCCACGAAACATACCAGTTCCGCCTTGAAGCGCATCCAGCATCTTGTCACGCAATCTCCCCTGGATACGGAGGACTTCATTTTTTTCAGCCTGGAGAAGAGATGCTTCTTCGTTCGTGATGTTATTCTGAGCTCTTAGCTGATCATATTTACTGACCATCTGCTTTGAAGCATAAAGTCCAGCGACAAGATCATCAATCTCAGCGTTTAGGAAGAAGACCCAATAAATAGTGTTTTCATTCCGGCGACTTTCATCTCTAGTCTCAGACAGCTTAGCGCGGTAATCCTCAGCATCTTCGGTGGCGATTATGGCAAGAGGTATCTGGCCTTGATCACCAGTTTGAATGCCATTAATGCTGATTCCAACTCGGAAGTTCCTTAGATTGCGGAAGCGATACGTCTTAAGCTCAGGCTCTTCAAAGATATCAGTGATAGTTCCACGTATAATCTCGTTTCTGTCCTTTGGTTTGGGCTCAAGATACCCTCTCCGCTCATTGTCCCATCCTTTTTCCTGGGCTGTCTGTAACTTCCAACCTTCTTCGGTATTCCGGATGAACTGTGAATCATCCAACAGCTTTATTGCTCGTTGAACTTCAGCTAGAGGAGAGTATTGTCCGACCTCGCTTACTAAACAAGCTGCGATATTTGACTCTGTTCTAGGCAGATCTCGAACAAACTCCAGCACAGCTAACGCTTTAGCAACACGTGCTGCCATACCTTGATCTTGAGGATCATCTTTAAAACGCTGCGTTATGTCGCTGATGTCTTTCTGTTTCTCTGTAGAGAGGTTGCCTTCAACCAACTCAAAGATGTTATCAACCGTTACCAGTCTACCTACTGGTTTTGTTGCCAAAGATGTTCTGTCAGAAACAAGCATCTCATACGCTTGCTTTATTACTGTTCGATTACTTCCACCATAATGCTTGGGAGCACCGGGCTGCAATCTGATACCGGAGAGTATATCAATGGATAGTTCTACATAATGAGGAAGATAAGGATAGAACTGAACAAAGTCCTTTTCTACAACAGAGCTTTTTCGTGAGGTTCGCTCTAACTTAACAGCAGCGTTTAGCTGTCCTTGTGATTTATCAAATAACTCCGTAAGAGCCGGTATAGCACTATCTTTCTTTGCCAGAACACGCTTTGTTGCTACCTCATGTATATCAGCAGGAGCCATATCGATTCGATACTTGAAGCGATCCTGAAGCTTTGCCAGCTCTACTCGCTTTGAATCGATGGCTGCTACCACCTCATCCAACTTTTCCTGCGAAGTAACTACAACCCAGGCTGGAGCTATTGCTTTCTTCGCATTAACGAGGTTCTTGCCAACTTTCCCAAACTCTTCAACTAGAGCCCGTAGATCCTCAATCTTTTCAGCACTGCGGGCAACGTATTGGCCAACTTCATCTATGATAATAACTAGAGCTTTGCCTGGCCGTCGTCTTGCTGTAAGTTCAAAGGCACGTTCAACCACAGTATGAACGGTAATGACCGTATTCCTGCTACCTAGAGATTTAGCCCAAGAGTCGGCATGAGGGAATACTGCAGGGTTCATGTGATGGAGTATTGCAGAGGCATGGTTTAGTTTTCTTGCCCCTTTCCGAGCCATATTCCATTCTAACCCGTTTATTGAAGGACAAAGCGCGATGAACTCATCTAGCTCACCCTTACTTTCCAGATCAATCTCAAGTTCTGCAATATCATAATCCAGAGCATAATCCAGTTTTGATAACAGTGCTCTATATACAACATCTGCAATTTTCTCATCTCCTAACCTCACTTCAGAAGCCTTGGAGATATCGAACATAATGACTTCGCTGGGGATTTTCGCGTTAATAAAATCTATAAAACTCTCGACTTGAGTATCCGCTACCTTAGCTTTGAATAACTGGCTTGCGCTGTAACCAAGGACACCTTGATTGGCTAATACATAACCTAGATTCTTTGCAAAAGAAGACTTACCTGAGCCAAAGAAACCAGAGATCCATATACCTATTCCTTCATGTGGCTCAGCCGGAGCATCAGCTATGGCTCTGAATACTTCCCGATACTGCTCACGAATTCTGTCTGTGACAACATATTCGGTGATTTCAGTATAAACTGATTGCTCATCGGTTTGGTCAACCTTTATGACTTCCTCGATCTTGTGGTTTAGATCACGGGCAAGCAAGTCACTAATTCTCTGCATAGATAACACCTCTAGGTTAGCCATAGATTTTAACGCGGTAATTTCCTAATGCTTCACGGCCTTTCAAATCCATAAAACGCAAGCCTGTTGTTCCATCCAATGCACCAGGATAGAAAAGGATTGTAGTTACCATAGTCTTACCTTGTAATTCATCAAGCAATTTAGACATATGATATATTCCTGGAGCCATTGCACCAGCTCTTGTGAGAAAAGCAACATTCTTGTTTGTATCTAGCTTTTCTAAATGTTTCACCAACACATCAACAAGTGGTTTCCAATCACGATCAGACATGTAAGTGGTAACTTGATCCTGAGCTGCTTTGTATCCTCTATCGTTTTCGAGCTCAACTATAGCATCTAGCCCTTCTGTAGTATCAATTATTTCCCACAGTAAATCTGCAAGGGATATAAATTCAATTGCCTTGCCATTCTCTAGAAGCCTAGTGGATAATAGCCTCAACTGGCGCCTAAGTTCCCACTCTTCTTTGGGTTCATAGCGAAAGATTGCAAAAGGCAAGTCGTGATACACACTGATTCTAGATGGCACGGATTTTAGGTCATTTTCCAGCAACTCAATTCGCTCTGCGAGCGATAACATGGGCATACTCCTCTAATGTCTCTGCAGGGAAGTCAATTCTGATAATAGAACCAGCAGAATGATACTCCAACAAGCGCTGTTGATGTGCCTCCATGAATAGATGCTCTACGTTGTTTCGCGACAAGAAAAATAGTTGCCATTCTGGATCATCTAATAATCGTTCACCTGATGGTTGACGATTCTTAAGGCAAAATGCGACATATGCGAATGCCTCTACTGGCAGATAGATCGGTGCAATTACCTTTTTTACTGTTCCTTTAAGTACACCAAAATCTCTCAAAGTAGAAAGGATACCAGATGCAATTCGTCTAGTGGTAGACTCAGACCATTTACCAAGCATCTTTCCTTCTCGAACCCATTGAGCCAATTCTGAATACATCAACTCTGCATCTACTTGAGTTCTGCCTTGGAGCCATAACTTATTCAAAATCTCGGTTACGCTATCATGAAGTAATAAGTTTGATTGGGCTGTATGAAAGTATAGTAATAGATCAAGGCCTTGCACTGGTGGTTGGGCCTTTACAAGCTTGATCAGTGCCTTTCTCACTTGCTCATCATCCAGATAACGCTCACGGAATATATCTAATACACGTTCAGTTCGAAAGCGAGTTGGTTTACCGAATACATTATCCATTTGAAAGAGATCGAGATTCTCTGAGATACTGAGAGACTCATCCCACTGTGATAGTAACGTTCTAGTATCGGTTAATAAAGCCCCGGCTCTGACTATTCTACTTGAATATCGGGTATTCTTGTTGTCCACCATCAATCATCCCATCAAACCCCAGTGATTCCCTGCCATAAAAGGTATATTTAGGATAATGTAATTAAATGAAAGGCAGGTAAATTCTTGAGGTACAAGACAGGGTATATTATTATACTAAGCTCTGTCAAGCACAGACACCTAACATGGCATAGCATCAACCTGAAGTAGAATTGGGTGCCTGGCGAGAATGTAGTGTGTGGATGAGAGTGAGTAAATTGTCTCGTATGGAATTATAAAGAAATGTTCAAAGTATAGCTGCGACACAACGGGTGCCTACATACAGATAAAAGCTCTTCTGCTTGCAAGCTAACATACACCATACCCGATTCCCTTGAATACATTAAACAATGAGAGGTGCACACTATACGAACATGTTACATGCAAAACCGTGAGTTACCATGAAACCAGTTCTAGGGTAGCCTCTACCATTGTGCCCTTGGGGTGTTATGATTTTAGATGAGCTCCACGCATTCAGTAACCATATCATTGGTTACAGTTCTCCTTCAAATCGTTACCACCTTATGCCATATCGGTTTATGCCTTATATGCATACCTTATTTACATGAGGTTCTTTTCTTGGGACGATCTTCGATGTTTGTCATCCAGCATATGCCAATAAAGCCAAACATGAAATCACCACACCAGCTTGATCCGATATCAACGGTATATCCATTACATTCCAGATCTTCCCATGCATCGTAGAGGTTCACGAGCACATCGTAGGCGATCTCTTGCCGTTCATCATCGGAACAGGACACCCACTTCCAATTCTTATCTCGCTTATGCGCACGCGCTATATCGAGGTGTAACCTTCCTTCATCAGCAGCTGACGCGATCATCTCAGCAATTATTGCACGGCCCCTATTCTCATAAAGATTCAGCCACTGATCCCGGTCCGGACTATCCCTTTTGGGCCATCTAGCATCATATGGCGGCTTAGGTGCCGGAGGATTGATAAGCTCAGCCCGTCTTAGGGCTTCCTTTGCGTCAATCAGATTTGTCATTGAGTAACTCCTTACCACATCAGTTGGCTAAGTATACCATAACTTTGCCGACATCTATTTCGACCTTAACCAATACTCGTATAGGATCTCATGATAATCATCAAGTTTTGATATCAGTTTTACTCCACAGGTTGACCGTCCGTCCATTTCGTTACGCATCCACGAGGCAATAACCTGTCTGCCATTTATCTCAAGTATCATCTGGTCCTATCTGAATATAAAAAGTAATGAGCCAACTCCTCCTGCAGCTATAGGACAGAGTCCCTCCTTTTACTTCAAATTCGTTGCAAAAAGTCACCTCCCTCTGCAACCAGTTTAGCCAGTGGCACGGTTATGTTCTCTCAGGCAAAGAATAAAACAACGTGTATGTGACACCCGTTAGCGCCCCTGTTGCGAGTTGCTAGGGGATGTTATAGTCTTTGGTCTGCAAAATACAGGAACACAGTAAAATAGGGGCATAGGTCTATTATTTTTGGACCTCAGCAATTTGCTCCATAAGTAATTTCTCTGATAAATGAAGATAGGCTCCGATACAACAGCAACCTCTCGTAAGAACTTACCTGATCTGCTTACAACTAAGCGACATTGGTATTATTGCATCTGCTGGGCTGAACTTTTGATGTGTTGATCAAATTTAATTAATTGATGTTGCCAGTATCTGAGGGCCATCTTCAGATCTGTGTGTCCCAGTAGTTTCTGCAGCGTAAAAGCATCGCTACCCGTTTCTAAAATACGTTAAAGCAGAGATGTGGCAGAATATACGAGGTGTTTCGCTGGTATCCTTCTCTCAATTACACTGTACGTACAGTGCAAGGTGCGCACCTTGCTTGCACAGGGTAATGAACAATAATGTCTTACAAGTAACAATTGCCTCTTATATAGAAGACTATCTGATGGGAACAAGTATACGAGGTTTGTGGAAATCAAAGATGCTGCGTTCCTGACAGCAGAGCATTTGATATAAACCAGCCGGAGCCTAGTGAAAAACTCCATATTCGTCATGTTTCTCCAAGAACATCGGTCGTTCACTCCGGCTGGTCAGAGTCAATGATACACGTTATCTTACTACTTCATTTGCTGTCTCCTTTTGCGGTTTGATGGAAAGTTATTTCTGGCTGATCGCACTGTTAACTGTTGATGCATATTCTTCTGCCTCTTTTTGTCCTCCATAGCTACAATATTCATTGGTGAATGATTTGAGTGAGCTTTCTTAAGGTCTGTCTCTACCAGAGCCAGGTAACCCTGTAAGACTGTCAGTGACGAATGACCCATAAGCCTACGGAGCGTTTCAATATCGCACCCACTGCGTAGACTCCACGTAGCGAATGTTCTGCGAAGCCTATGTGGCCCCAATGGATTTATGCCAGCACGTTTTCCTATGTCGATAACAACCTGCTGGAGCCCATTTGCGGTGTACTGGCCCTGATGTCCTACCCATAATGGATCATCAACCTCGAGCTCACATGGACATACTCTTAAATACCTCTTGAGTGATATCCTTACTTCAGGTGAAAGAAAGACATATCGATGTTTACCACCCTTACCTCTTATGATAAGGGTATCCTCTTGGATATCTCCGACTTTCAGATTTGCTGCTTCATGAATACGTAAACCTGTGTCTAACAGCACCCCTAGCAAGGCTTTATCACGGATCATTTTGTAATCCCTGCCTTCACAGGCAGCAAAAAGCCGCTGTACTTCTTCGAGACTGAGGTCTGGTTTCATCACCTTGTCCTTCTTAGGCGGATCCACCTTGAGAAATGGGTTGTTGTCTGTCAGTTCTTCTCGAATCAGCCAGTTCCAGAAGATTTTCGGATTCCTGTAGCTGTCATGTAAAGTATGGGTGGATATTCCATCGTGGCGGCGCTTGATGATCCATCTGCGGATGTCTTGAGTCTGGACATCTTCTGGCTTGCAGTTGGGCTTATCTTCGTGAAGCCACTTGACGAAGGCAGTCACCTCTCGTCTATAATGGTCGATAGTTCTGGGACTGCAGCCTGAGGCTTCCTTTGCCTCCAGATACAGTTCAAGTAGTTGCCCTAGAGGACTTCGTTCAAATTCTCGAAGCTGGATGTCGTGCAATGTAGCACCTCCTAAAATATAGGAGATGATACAAAGGGAATGGGACAAATTCTGAGCGTGAATCCGCGCAAAATCAACTCAATGACACTTTTATATCACCAAAATGTCAACTTCCAAGCTGGATGTCGCGAGTTCGAACCTCGTCTCCCGCTCCATTTTATGTAGGGGTATGCTATGGCAGCAAAACTTCTGATTATCCTCTTTGCTATAATTCCACTGCTGTCTGGCTGCTTTGCACTTTTCAAGCCATACAAGTTCGACAAGTGCTTAAGGGAAGAACCGTATACATTGATACCTGGCTCCATTATTCTCCGTATCTTGCCAACTCCAGTCAACGTCTGGTTCATCCGTCTATGTGGGGCAGGGATGATTTGCTTGGCTTGTTGGTTCTGGTATATGGTGGCAACTCACTGGCACTGGCAAATGAGGTCACAAGTCATAACCTCGTATCCCGCTCCATATTTATCTCCGAGCTTTGCATAAATATCATAAGGTACAAATCCTGTAACTATATTAAAACTGCAAGTGGAGCTATTCCAAAGTTACTCAATAACCTACATTTACACTGGTATTAACACCTGCTTTGTGTAAGCATCTTGACAAGCAGGCAACCTGAAGATACACTGCGTATTGTACAGCTAGCCCGCTTTATTCATGAGCACGGAGGCATGCCTTGAAACGGGCAAGTTTCCGTGCTTTGCGTTACCTGTGCGCATGTAGACATTGGCTTGCAGGGCCTTCAAGTCGCCGGGTTCTCATTTCGGACACAGTCTGCATGCGCTCTCGTCAAGGTTGTCTCCTGACAAAACGTAATCGAGTCTCCGGTTTTCTTACACCGGATTTATGGGCTGGTGTTTTTGGTCTTTGGAGTCCTGTTTCTTTAGATTAGTCGGATACCAGCGCCCCATACATCCGTTTCCAGGCATCCTGGGCGGGAAACGAGCTTGGCAGGTGGAACCATATCCTGCGAGCTGTTTCTACTACCCTCGCTCCGATCTTCAGCAGCCTGGTCCTATGCGTCACGATCTGAGCCTTGGCAAAACGCGTTCCTGCTAAAGACTCCTGGATCACTCCCATCAGCATACACGCCGCCGTGTGCAGAAGCAGCCTGAACTGATTGGCAAGAAAGCTGTGGCAACTAGTCCTGCCGCTAGAGAGGTCCAGCTTTATCTCCTTGATCCGGTTCTCCTGCTCGCCGCGCCAGCAGTAGAACACATAGGCTTGTTCATCACCCAGTTCTGAAAGGTTCGTCACCACAAACCTTGGGTTCAATTCACCCTGGGTTATCTCAGCCTTCACCACTACCCGGCGGGGCTGCCGCCAAAGATACCAGCAGAAGACCCGCGTCCGAAGTGATGTCACCTCCGTCGTTTCGAGTTACCACTTCCCTCCCACCAATAGCAGGGAAAAGCAAGTCCAAAGTCGTATTATCCATCAGGAGCATCCTCTGTTTCCGTATATTCTTATCAATGACTACTTCGACAGAGTGTGCTCCTTTTACTCTCATCACGAATTATTCGGGCTAAGCATCCCCAAGCAACTCTTTGGACTCTTGTGACTCCTTGTGATAACGGACGAAGCCGCCATTTATATGAGAAATTTGGTTTTATTAATACAGGAGAACGTGCTGTTTCCGATGTCCTTACGCTTGTCCGTTATGAGAAGGTCGTAGGATAGGATATTGCTAGTAACTTGATTACTCCCTAATCATCCACCGTAAAAACAAGTCCGATTATGACGATCTTGCTGATCCGGCTGGCTGTTTTAGCCCATTTGGCTTCAGGATGCTTGTAGCGATAGGTGTCGAGAAGTGTTGGAACAAGTATCATCGCACCTACTGACCTCTCACTCCAGCCCAAAGAGTCTGCCATACCTTTAGTATCCCGCTCAACAGGACCTGTTTTAGTGAAGGCACTGGCAGCGTAGCCTACAGTCAACCAGAAGTTGAACGTTGCTATCCCCTTAAGAAGCGGTTCGTCTTCCTCCCTGAGGTTAGGATGGCTGGTCAGCATCCATTCGTTGATCAGATGCTGGGCGTTGAAACCTGCAGAGGAAATCAGGTAGTGCTCCCGGTCTGTAAGCTCCTTCCCCGGCTCAATTGTAAAGAACGGAAAAGGCCCGTACTTGACGGATTTAAGATATGGATCTGTTCCAACAGCATAATTAGCAAGAACATGCCCTGTTTCGTGCCCAAGAAATCCTAAAAAAGCGCCTGTGAAGAACCTCTTGGGATCATCAGCCCATCCAAACCGGCTGGATTTGCTGTTTTTTAGCTTTTCAGCCAGATCCGGCTCAGTAAGAACATCTTCGGCAGTGTTATCGGCGCTTGAATCCAGGTCGATTTCACCAAGAGTGCTTGGAAGAACAATGCGGTCAAGTGAACTTGCACAGAAATACTGCCCAAAAGAGCAAGTTACCGGATGGTAGACTGTCAGAGCTGGTTCTTCGGCAGAAAAACATGTATTACAGAGACATAAAAAGACCAGCACAAAGGCTGGCACGTGAAACTGCAACTTCATCACAAAACCTCTTGGTTGATTCGACTAACTCGGCAATCACTGTCGATTGTAGCTTGCGAAACTGCATACGGTCAATGTTTACAACTAACAGTATCACCTTACGCGGGACTGGAACGGATACAACCGGCCACGTATTCTGAGAGCTGGGATTTCAATTATTACTGCAGCAAGTAAAGGACTTGGTCTACTTTCTACTAACAGACGTGTCTGCTGCAGTATTAACTAATACCGAGCCTCAAATATTTGTCTATATCTGTAACTCCCCAGAAGAGTTTCACAATAAACAACTGCGGGAATACTCATAATCGTTGGACTTATATCAGTAACCTGTGCTTGAGAGGGAAAGATGGCAACGCCCAAGCATTCACCTGATTCAACCGACGCCGAAACTATAAGTGCTAGCACCGCTACACACACAACCAAACAATCTTCTAAGGATGACGTGCGGCCTTATCTGTATGTGTGCCTGCTGCTTTGGGTTATTATTGCCGGACTGCTGACTTTTGGGTTCATGAACTCCAATGATGAACGTATATATATTGGCTTCATCGGAGCCGGAAGCCATGCCTGGACAGTGGATGATGGATCTCTGTATCTCGACATGATAGAACAGGCGCAGAATGGGGCATGGCTGTTTAAGAACAGATTTTCTCCTGAGATAGGACCTCCCAGATACTTGAATTCCGTGTGGATAGTAGTGGGAAAGCTTGGAGGACTCGTTGGTTTAGCACCTCTTTGGGCTTATGCAGCATTCAGGTTCATCGTGATTATCCCATTTATCGCTGCCTTGAGAGGAGCAATAAGGGAATTTGTAAAAAACAGGGCAGCAAGACCGCTTGCGCTTGTATTGATTGTATTTGGCGGCGGTCTGGGTTGGATATTTGGCGTGCTTGATCAGTTTTATCAGCCAGCCATTAATTTCTTTATTGAGACTAGAAAGCATGAAGTCTGGAATTTTCTTCCAACAATGATTGCGCCGCATCATATACTGGCTATGGCTCTGGTTATCTGGATTATGACTGGAATGGCTGCAGTTACCCGTGGAGAAAAAAGACCGCTCTGGCTTGCTCCGCTTCTTGCACTAATCCTTGCAACTTTCCATCCATACGATTTGCCTGCCATATATGCTGTTGGATTCATCTATCTGATTATCTTGTGGCTGAAAGATGCCAAGATAAACCGCGCACTACTTGGGCTATATTCCGGGATTGTAATTGTCTCTCTGCCACTCCTGGCATATCACTACTGGGCGCTCAGCACAGCACCTGATCTTCGGGGGTTGTTTCTACAGAATGATATCAGACCTTTCAGTTCGATAAAGTATGTGATCGGACTGCTTCCGCTTGGTCTGTTAGCACTCAGGCAATTATCTTTGGGACTGGCTAATTTTAGAACAACCAGCAGCTCAGACCTGCTCATAATCTCATGGGCATTGGCTCTTCCCGTAATGCTCTACTCTTTCCCCGAGGTTTCATTTGCCTGGAAGCTGACCATAGGGATGCCGCTGCCGATATGCGTACTGGCAGTTGACTGGATACATAAACGAGCTATGCGCGAATATGAACTGAATCCATCACAACGAAGGCCGCTTTGGAGAGCAAACAGAGCAATTACCTACATTGTGATAGTCAGTTTACTAAGCAGTACTTATATAGCTTTATCAATAATGCACACTGCAAGAGGCAAGAAGCCTCCCTACTACATATCTCGGGCAGATTATAATGCCCTAAGATGGCTTGCTGCTCAGCCGGGAGAAGATAATACCGTATTCGCAGCCCGGCTTCCCGTTGGAGTAGTAACACCAAGATTCGCTAATAAACGGGCATTTATGGGACATGACCATCAGACAGTCAATTTCACAGAAAAAGAGGATTTTGGCAGGTCACTCTTTGTCGATGGAGTCCTTTCTGTTGATGAACTGCAGGAACTTCGAAGGCACAGGGTGCAGTGGATATACGTAGGCAACAAGGAACGAGAATGGTGGCCAGAACCAACTCCTTCCCAATTCCTGTCTCTTGATTACGACCGAGACGGCGTCAAAATATACAAAGTGCATTACACAGGTGAAATCGATTAGCCGGGAAACCGAAATAATTATTCTGGTTCTTCATTGAACCTGTATCCGACGTTTCTGACAGTTTCTATCATACCCTGGTGAGTTCCGAGCTTTGACCGCAATCGCCGGATGTGAACATCTACAGTCCTTGCGCCTCCAAAATAGTCGTATCCCCATACCCGGTTCAAAAGTGCTTCTCTTGTAAAGACCCTGCCTTTGTTTGTAACCAGGAACCGGAGCAACTCGAACTCCTTGTAAGTCAAATCGAGGGTTTCATTTCCTATTCGTGCTTTGTAGTTATCTACATCAACCTCGAGCCGTCCAACTTTGACTGCATTGCCTTCACTCCAGGATTGATACCTTGTCAACCTTGTCAAGACACGAACAGCCAACTCCTGCACAGGCGCGGACTCAAGGACAAAATCCTCCAACTGGGGCATCGGAAGCGAAGAAAGCAAAGCCACCGGCAGCACAGCTATAATCGGCACTTCTTCAAGCCCCGGTTGGTTACGAATCCCCTTTATAATTCCCTCAAGAGGCTCATTGCTGCGGGCATCGATTATTATGAGATGAGGTCCGCCCTTGGCCAACGCGGTTTCCAGCGACCCAAGGTCACTTCTGACATCAGATGTGATTACATTAGCTCCGGCAAGTACACCGGCAACTTCTCCAGCAAACCGCCCATTATTAGTAACAACTAGAACTCTATACATAAAGAAATACAAGGTATGAGATATGATAAAAGTCGTGTCTGTTCATTTCTCAACCTCTATATCAGAGAATTGGCAGGTATTGATCTATTTCGTAGTCGGTGACTTGAGCTTTATATCTGGCCCATTCAACCTTTTTGTTTTCAATCAGCTTATAGAACACATGCTCGCCCAGAGTGCGCCTCAACAATTCACTGCCTTCAGCAAGTTTAATGGCCTCATACAGGTCTTCAGGAAGTGTTTGAATCCCTCTTTCTGCCCGCTCTGAATCCGTAAGCTCGTAGATATTGCCTTCATATGGGTCCTGAAGCTGATATGACTTTTCAATACCTTCAAGCCCCGCGGAAAGCATCACAGCAAACGCGAGGTATGGGTTGCAGGCTGGGTCAGGGGAACGAAGCTCGACTCTCATTGCATCTTCTTTGTTTGGACGGTAACCTGGCACTCTAATCAAATCAGACCTGTTGCGCGTAGTCCACGAGACATATATTGGAGCCTCGTAACCTGGAACCAGCCGCTTATATGAGTTCACCCACTGGTTTAGAACAAGTGTAATCTCCGGAACATGCTTCATCAGACCAGCAATGTACTTACGGCCGATGTCAGACAGATGATATTTATCGTTTGGGTCGTAGAATGCATTCCGATCATCTTTGAAAAGTGATTGGTGAGTATGCATTCCACTGCCGTTTTGACCGAAGATCGGCTTAGGCATAAAGGTTGCGTATACTCCGTGGTTCATTGCAACTTCTTTGACCACCAGACGATATGTCATAGTGCTGTCGGCCATGGTAAGCGCATCGGTGTATCTGAGATCGATTTCATGCTGGCTGGGAGCGACCTCATGATGGCTATATTCTACCGGGATACCCATTGCCTCGAGCGTAAGAATCGTATCCTTGCGGAGGTCTGTGGCAACATCAAGCGGAGTGAGGTCGAAATATCCGCCTGCATCCAAAGCTATTGGAGGTCCTTGAGCGCTCTTGAAATAGAAATACTCGAGTTCCGGGCCTACATAAAACGTATAACCAAGTTTAGATGCACGCTCGAGCTGCTGTCTGAGCACCCATCTGGGATCGCCTTCATAAGGCCGGCCATCTGGATAATGGATATCACAGAACATCCGTCCGACAGTGCTATCATCCGTTGTGCGCCATGGGAGTATTGTAAACGTGCTGGGATCAGGCTTGGCGATCATGTCGCTTTCATCTATCCGAGCAAATCCCTCTATAGATGAACCATCGAAGCCCATGCCGTCTTCCAACGCATCTTCAAGCTCCGCGATGGTAATCGAGAAGCTTTTCAGCATCCCCAGAATATCGGTAAACCAGAGACGGATAAACTTCACATTCTGGTCTTTAGCAGCTTTAAGTATATACTCCTTATCTTTCAATGCAGCCTCCCACAAAAGTATACTGGTTATTATACGCAGTTCAGCCGAAAAATGGCAATGTATGGAAAACTATTGCTTGTCTGACGATAGCTTTAACCCAGCCAGCAACGCGCAAATCGAGTCCTGGACTCTCTTAGCCTCGGAATTCGGACACATGTGACCGTTCATCATAATAGAAAAAACGAGCGGCACTCCATCGCTCGTAGTTACATAGCCTGACAGACAACTTGCACGGCTTACATAGCCAGTTTTAGCCCGGACATTGCCTTCTGCAGCCGTACCCTTCATCCTGGATCGAAGTGTGCCATCAACTCCCGCCACTGGAAGCGACTTTATATACACTTTAGAGTGTTCATGGTTCCACATGAAACGCAGAAGAACAATAAGGTTACCCGGAGTCACATAATTCAACCTCGATAACCCTGAACCATCATTGATTGCTATAGCCTTTGTGTCTGCGCCAATCTTGGAAAGAAAATCCAGCTCTACTTTTTCGGCATTGGCAGCAGCTCCACGGCCTTTGAACCGAGCTCCAAGAGATTTGAATAAAACTTCCGCAATCAAGTTATCGCTTGGCTTATTGAGAAGCGGCAGGATGTCCGACAACGGAGGAGACTGGTGTTTTACGATTAACTGAGCATTATCAGGCTTTAATCCGCAAGTGGCAGTTCCATCAACCTTAATCCCAGACTGGGAAAGAAGCTCTCGAAACATAGTTGCAGTATACAAAGCAGGGTTTTCCATTGTGATTGGCTCAACAAACACACCATTGTAGTCCATCGGAATCGATCCGCTTACTCTGATCTTATTTTTTCCTCGTTCTCGGTCGATATACAGAGTATTCTCCGATCCGGTAGCCCCGGTTACTGCGGTTGTCTTAACAGTCATGAATCCGCTTGATGGGTTAAGACTGACATAAGCTGGATCGCCTGGCTTTACTCCAGGCCGAACTTGAACTTTCACTACATTACGGTCAAGATTGAGCGCGCTGATCTGCGCGGCATAATAGTAAGGTTCATAGTCCCAACTCCATCCCTGACCAAGAGGTAAATCATCAAAAAGGCTGCTATCTGCAACGATATTACCTGTAATTCTCTTGATTCCAAGATTCTTAATATCCTCAACGATGCTCTTCAGGTCAGTTGTCGATAAAACCGGATTCCCGCCGCCTACTATGACCACATCACCATCCAGAGTGCCGCTGGAATCGACTTCTGCTGTAATGTAGATACTGGTATAAAACCTGTGGTCAGGTCCAAAACAGTCCAACGCGGCTGCTGAGACAATCAGTTTGAAATTAGATGCCGGAACAAATGCAATATTTCTATTACGTTCGTAAAGCACTTCACCAGTCGAGAGCGACTCGACAACAACTCCCTGTATACCGTATTTGAGCGCTGGATCGGCAAGAAGCGCATCGATAGAGGCTGCAAGATCTATACCGCCAGCGCTAACAAGTGTACAAAACACCAGAATAGGAACGAAAGCTAACCAGCGTATATTAGAATGTCTCATGTAATGCCTCCAAAGAACCTGTGATATAATCGAACCAATATGAATGAACACTATTCCGATAGTTTTTGGCGGCGATTGACGGATAGGATCAATAGACCGCGGCGGCAAGCTATGGCAAGAGCACAGGATCGAATCGCAACGCTCTCGGCCAAACACATCCGTATGCCTCTAAAAGAGACTTTCGAGACTGCAAAAAGACGGACTGATGCCTCTGATGTCGTGATTGTCGAACTGACCACGGAAACCGGTATTGTCGGCATAGGATCAGCCACCCCTGTAGAATACGTTACCGGAGAGACTGTTGACTCTGTTATGGCATCCGTCCGCGAAGTAGAAACATACATTACGGGTATGAGAGTCCTTTTGTTTCCCGGAATCGCGCTGAAGCTCTCAGAATTACTACCAGACGCGCCCAGCGCACGCGCCGCCATCGAGTTCGCATTGATCGATGCCGTCGGAAAGCTCCTATACCGTCCATTCTATCAGGTGTTAGGAGGTAAGGCTAGAAGAATAGAGACCGATCTTACTATTCCTGTAGTTCCGCCGGAACATGCAAGTGAACTGGCTGCTTCAGCGGCTGAAAAGGGTTTCAGTACATTCAAAGTAAAAGTCGGCAGCAAGAATATCGATGAAGATCTCGACCGGGCAATAGCCATCAGCCGTATCGCACCTCAGTCCCGGCTTATTGTCGATGCAAACCAGGGATTCGAGCCGGAACAGGCTGTCAGCTTCGCCCGACGGCTGGCGGAATATGAGGTAAATGTAGCGGTCTATGAGCAGCCGGTAGATAGACAGGACGTAGAAGGTCTGGCGTATGTTACACGAAGTGTCCATGTGCCTGTCTTTGCTGATGAAAGCGTTCTTACCCGCAGTGACCTTATCAAACTTGCCAGAAGTAAGGCTGTTTCCGGAGTCAACATCAAACTGATGAAGTCTGGATTTTTCGGAGCTGCAGAAATAGCTATAGGATGCAGAGCTTATGGTCTGGATATGATGCTGGGATGCATGATAGAGGCACGACCTGGCATAACAGCGGCTGTTCACTTTGCCTGCGTAGAACAAGGTATCAGCCACTTCGACCTTGATGCAGATCTTTTATTGGCTGAGCAGGGCTGTGGAGGTTTTATCCGAAACGGCGCATGGATCGAACCTGTCAAAGCCCCAGGCCTGGGTTGCCAGTCTGAATCTTAAGAGTCTGGCCGGTGGTCTTCGGTTTCTCTTTCTTCTTGCGGTGTTTCTTGCCGTCCTTGCCTTTGCTTCTGTCTTTCACAACACAGCACCTCCAAAGGCTGAAGTTTAGCCAATACTAGCAATCCTATCCGAGCAATGTCAAGTAAAATCAGACCATGAACTTGTCTTGTGATTGATGGATACACTACTAATCTCAGTAGAACTATCAATTAAATGCACAAAGGCCGGGATAGTCTTACCCACCCCGGCCTTTTAATCAGTCAATTGATAACCAAACTATGGGTTGATACAAATCAACTTCTGACCTGGTTCAAGAGAGTTCCACCATTGCTGACCATCCCAATGCTTACTAGCTTCAAATCTTTCTGGGAAGTATGTACTCTGAATGGTTTTAACATGGCCATCTGCAAATAGAATATTTGAGCCTGCACCATGCATTTTGTACTTTTGATTTGAAACCGTGACAGCAAAAGCATTATCGTTCTTTGTCAAAAACGTAAAATGAGGTGGTATATTAGACGTAGTTGATAGAGAACCTGGTCTACATTGTGCGTCAACGACTTTATCACATTCACGCAACATAAAGGTATTGCCAGCATTTCTCAGAATGCCCTCAGGTTGTTCAATTAAACAGTAGTTAAAGATATAGGAAACGTTTGCAAAATTCCATGCAATACGAGTATCGCTGACACGTCTGGCAGACGGACACTTCCAAACTGATTGGTTATCTCCTGGGTTACCAACTTTCTCAACATAAGGGTAAAGAGCTTCGACCCAGTTAATCCCAAACTCATATACTATATCCTTCGCAGGATCAGATAGCCTAATAAAGGGCATGGTCTGATTCCCTGTAAGCATCCTATTAGTCGGGAAACAATCCTCCCAGTCGGTAAGGTAACTCTTTATTGCCTTGCCAATCTGATTCATGTTTGATTGACAACTACTATTTCGTGCAGCCTCTCTGGCCTTTGCAAATACAGGGAACAGGATAGCTGCCAAGATGGCTATGATCGCAATGACGACCAATAGCTCAATAAGTGTAAAGCCTTTTCGTCCTTTCATTTTCGTGAATGCCTCCTTCTCAAATAGATTGTAAAGCGACGATAGACAAAGTGTCAAGAGCGAATCAAATTCTAATGCTTCCGATTACCAACCTCCCTTCAGGGCGTCAGATTTAACCTTAAAGGTCGAATCCTGATTGAACCGGTACTGCTCTGAGGAAGATATGATCCTGCCATCTTGATCGTATGCAACAACGATCCACATATAGGTCCTTTTAGGCACTAAATGGCGTAACCTTGCTTCCTCAGTAATCTCATCTCTCTGGATGAACCATTCAGGAGTAACCTTGACTGAAGTCCCGTTAATTTTTGTTCGTGCCCAACATGTGTAGCCTTCCAGTGTTACATCACCAATCGGCCCCTGGCTGGAATATGGTTGTGCAATAACAGAAACTGAATAGTAAGCGGCGTCTGGATATGCATCCCAGACCAATTCCGGCAAGGTACCAACATCCTGGTTGTTGATCGGCTTAATCTGGTGAATACTCTGAGTCAACTGAATATCACACAGCCGAACGGATGATCGATCAACACATACCGGCGGTATGGCACTGGATAGAACATGGCTGCCTGGAGTTCGTATATCAAATCCAATGACAACTTCATAATCACCATAAGGAACGTTTTCGATGGTAAACCTGCCATCAGCGCCCGAAGTAGCACCAAGACCAAACCATAGGGGCACTGTAAGTGCGCTGGTAAACTGCCTGGTATCATCCGGTGATAATGCATCAATATGTGGCTGTACCAAAGCTACATGCACACCAGCAAGCGGACCATCGTTGGTCAAGAATCGTCCACTCACGACTCCACGGAATGTAGATCCAGCGCTCTTTTTCATAACGGCTGCAGCCTTTTGTTCCGCATAACGAATAGATACAGGCGACCAGGCTGCAGAGCGGTTGGCATATTGTATATCGTTTATATAATAAACATATTGGCCAAGAGCATAGTCGTTATTGCCCATTACCTCATATGCATGTGCTATGACCATCCGACCATTGTCGGCAAAGCAATGGCTAAGTTCAGGACTGGCTTGATCTACAATCGTTAACGCCTGCTTATACTGCCCCTGAGCCAGATAAGCATGAACCTGCAACAATGCAGCAATACTATGATCACCAGGGTAGCGTTTTCGGAGTAACGAAAGCGTGTCTGCTGCTTTGTCAAATTGCCAGGATGCAAATTGGCACCTGGCCTTTAAGTATAATGCTTGAGCAGCATAAATATTCCGAGGATACTGGCTCAATAATCTATCACACATCTCGATTTTCAGGTTGTCATTATGGCCTTCTAAAGTCCTTGTCCAACCGCCATCTTTATGAAAATGAATATATGCTCTCGTCTTGTTGTTCGGAATACGTACTGCTGCGAGGTAGTATTCTGATCCCCTCCAGGCATCGTAAATATAACAGGCAACAGCAGTCAACACCACTGTAATGGCTGCAACCTGAATGAATTTATATCTTCTGCTGCCAGTATAGGGCAGAAAAGTGATTATACCTCCAATCAGAACAACTGCAGTAAATGGGAACACTATTAAACTATAAGTAATTGCAGTGTCATTGCTGTACGCAGACTGCATGATAAGAGTTCCAACAAAAATGTGCGCTGCATACAGAAGTCCAGATATCCAGGCTCCAAGAAAAGCTCCCCACAACGTTCCTGTAAAAGCCCACTCCCGATTGATTAACCTGTAGGCTGCAGTACCAGCAAAACCACCTAATAAAAGTCCCGTAGTGGTATCTTTGACAAGCGATGGATATACTCTTGTTTCCGGAGTCTGCACCAATGAAGAGAATATGCCAAATCCGCCCAGGGATAATTCACCCGATGAATCCAGTACCAGCCGAAGGATTGTAACTAAACCCGTCCATACCGCTGCCACCGCAACACCGAACAATACACTGGTCCTTATACTACGAGTATTACGAGGTATGGTAATGTAAGCCAGTATACTCAAACATATAGAAAACACTACAGCAAGCTTTAATGTATAGATTGGTGTGACAAATCGAAGCGAACCCACAAGCTCAATAATAAGCCAGCATGCAGCTACACCTGTCAAAACCCCAAAAACAGCTCGTAGAATGAAAGATGTCCGATGAGTGCGAGTGTAAATTGATGCAACGGAGTAACAGGCAGCAATCAGTCCCAAAGTAATCAGTGCTGCAGGAATCCAGATGCCAATATTCACCCACTTAAAGGCCTCAGCCCAGTCCGTTCCGGTTGCCGCCAGAGTGCGCAGCCAGATTGCGGCCTCTATAGCCCCTAAACCAAGCCCGATAAGTCCGGCTCCAATAAATAGCAGCAGGAACTGCCGATTCACCTAAGAGCCTCCTCCGTTGAACGTGTCACCTGGCAAAAACGATAGGCATTCACTCCTGCCTCAATGTTGCCATCCTGTCTGGGGTTAACGGTAAACACCACTAGATGGCCTGACGACACGTTAGATGTAGCAACAGGAGCTGAATTCAATAGATTTTTCGCTAAACCACCGATTACTGCCATTATCAATAGAGCAGTGACACATGCTGCTGCAATGGATGCTCTACGATTGAACACAAATCCAGTACAGATGTTGGAGAACCATTCACTCAGGCGAGTTATTCGATTCTGGCTGAGAGTATCTTCACGAATTCGGTCAGCAATGGCTGATGCAAAACTGTCTGGAACAGAAATATCTAAAGCAATATTGCGTATAGCGGTATCCAGGTTGCGCAGACTATCACACTGATCTGCATACAACTGCGAACAAGCGGCACACGAAGATAAGTGATCTGTCAAACGCTGCATCCTAGGCTCATCTAGAACTCCGTCTGCTGCAAAAGGGATCAATTGTTTTGCCTGTTTGCATTCCATTATCAGCCACCCTTTCTTTAAGATTCAAATCTCCCGCATGGCTAAGATGCTGCTGGAGAAGTAATCTCGCTTTAGCTAATCGAGATCTTACTGTTCCTACTGGCACCTGTTGTATTTCAGCAATCTCTTCATAGGATAAATCATCATAATGCCTAAGAATAATTGCTTCTCGATAATACGTAGGTAGTTGTGCTAGCGCAAATTTTACTTGCAATACCTTTTCCCTTGAGATCAACTCGTCTTCCGGGTTTCCACAGGTTGTATGCCACCGGTCATCGAATGGCACTAGCACTTCTCTTTGTCTTTTACAATCCCGTATCCAATTATGCGCTGTATTGAGAGCGATTCGGTGCAGCCACGTAGCAAAACTTGATGTCCCCTTGAATGTCCTAATACACTTGAATGCTCGAATGAATGCCTCCTGTGCAACGTCCTGGGCATCATCAAAATTACCAAGCAGCAGGTAAAGAACGCGCACCGTTCGGTCCTGGTATTTTCGAACCAGAACCTCAAACGCTGATACATCGCCTGATTGACAAGCATCGATTAACGCGTCTTCATCATACATTGGGCTATACCTACTGTCGGGGACACTAATTAGACACGTAAAGTGGGCGAAAAGTTCGCGGGCAGAAATAAAAATTAATTCTCAGTGGTTACAACAGCTTCAAAACCACTGCTGCGGAGTGATTTTGCAAGAGAATCTGCTGAAGACCGACTGCGAAATGCCCCAACCTGCACTGAATAAAGCCGCTGACCAGACTTGTCTACCTGTGCAATGGCCGGAGCAAAACCCGCAGCAGCTAGTTTGGCAGATAACATATCTGCATTGGCCTTATCAGCAAACAATCCGGCTCTCACTCGGTATAAAGCAGGCGTTGCGTCTGTATCTACCGTAGATATATGATCACTAGAAGCAGGATTAGGTTCCGAAGCCACAACAGTCCGAGGTTCCGTGAGAACAGGCTCAGGTACTGAGTCAGAGTTAAGATCAGAGCTGACCGGTGCATCAGTTACGGCTTCATCAGCGTTATTATGAGCAACTGCAGGCTCAGAAACCGGGACCTCAGTGACTGTAACATCTACAGAAGGTGAATCCGGTCTGGATTCAGGTCTGTGTGGAACCGACACGGCTTCATCTGTATCAGGTATTGGTGATGCCATAGGCACTGGCGCCGTAGTAGCTACTTCTGGAACATCAGACTGCCTGTTTCTGAGCCACGGACCGAGCACAAAACAGCCAAGCAGGAACATTCCCGCAACTGCAAGAACTGCTATGCTTGTAATGAATATCCGTTGACCTGTAGAGCGACAAGGAGCAGGTTCATGAGGACAAGAATCTTGTTTGTGGTCGGTGTGCATCTTGGTATCTCCTCTCATATAGCACCAAGCAGACCAAGTATCCGGTTCAACTCATCATCACTATAAAACTCAATCTCTATCTTCCCTCTGTCTCGACCTATGGAAATACTAACCCTGGTGCCAAACAGCTTTCGAAGCTGATCTTCAACTTCCAGCAAGTTCGGATCCTTCTCCTTAACTGGACTTGATGCGTCAAGGGATGTTTCACGTGAAACATCCCCTGCTCCTGTTTCACGGCACAATTTCTCGGTTTCGCGCACTGACAGATGGTTTGCTACTACTGCCTGCCATATCTCCTTCTGACGCTTCTCATCAGTCACGCCAAGTAGAGCACGTGCATGCCCTTCGCTAATCTCGTTGGTTGATAAGCTTTCCTGTATTGCTTTCGGAAGATTGAGCAGCCTGAGCGTGTTTGTAATACTTGGACGGCTCTTTCCGATCCTGAATGCAATGTCATCCTGGGTTAGTCCGAACTCATCAGCCAATCGTTTGTAGGCCAGCGCGGCCTCGAGCGGCCCAATATCTTCCCTCTGGAGGTTTTCTATTAAAGCTACTTCCAGGCTTTGTTCGTTGGTAAAGTCCTTTACTATTGCTGGAATTCGAGTCAGTCCAGCGGCAGTTGCAGCTCTCAGGCGGCGCTCACCGGCTACCAGTTCGTAGCCTCCTTCTCCATTTGAACGCACTACGATTGGCTGTAGAACTCCGTGAAGCCGCACCGACTTAACCAGATCCTGGAATTTATCATTATCTATCGTCTTCCTAGGCTGGTACGGGTTCAAACTGATCTTATCGATTGGAATATCAGTCGCACCCTTCTCCTCACGCTCAGCACCTGGTATTAAAGCTCCCAGGCCCTTACCTAGTCCTTTCTTTTCCAAAATCTATTACCTCCTCGGAGAATCGTCGATACGCTTCAGCACCTTTCGACTTCGGGTCGTATGCTATGATCGGCATACCGTGACTAGGTGCTTCTGACAACCGCACGTTTCGCGGTACCAGCACATCAGACACTTTATCGCTAAAGAAGGTCTCTACTTCTTTTACGACCTGCTGGGACAAATTCGTTCTGTAATCATACATAGTCAGCAGCACCTTTGCTATCTCCAGGTTTGGATTCAAGTGCTGCCTTACCAGGTCTACAGTTCTTAAAAGCTGACTTATGCCTTCCAGCGCATAATATTCGCATTGAATAGGCATAATGACATAATCGGCTGCTGTCAGGACATTTATTGTCAGCAAGCCGAGCGATGGAGGGCAGTCGATCACTATCATCTTATATCGCTGCCTTACTGTTTCCAGGGCCTGCTTGAGCTTCATCTCTCGAGACATCATAGACATAAGCTCTATATCGGCACCTGCCAGATCAAGCCGAGCAGGAACAAGATCGAGATTCGGAGTAGTGGTTGGGACTATAACCTCATCAATAGGTTCCCCATTGATGAGAACATCATATATGCATGCTTTGAGGCTGGATTTGACCACACCTACTCCACTCGTTGCGTTTCCCTGTGGATCCATATCCACAAGCAGCACCTTTTCTCCTGCTGCTCCTGCACATGCAGCCAAATTTACAGATGTAGTGGTCTTTCCTACACCACCTTTTTGATTTACAACAGCATAAATTATGCCCATCCGTATACCCCACCTGTTCCAGAGCTATCCGAGACTAACGCTTTTCCATTATCTTTGTTCAGCTCTGCAGTTCGTACGCCAATAAAGAGAGGCCGCGCGGCAGCCTCTCCTCAAATATTATGCAAATTTATCCAACATCATCTAATGCGGTCGGCAGCCCTCCGGCGCATCATCATATCGGCGACTTCCTCACCGCTAACTTTATACTCGCCGCTCTGAATCCGTTTTTTAAGGTCCTCTATCAGTTCCTCACGGACATCAGGCACATCCTTCAGAGCTTCCTCTGCCACTAGAATGCCCTGCTCAAGCGGTGTTAAATGGGCTCGAGCTGCAGGATCATCAGCTTTTTTTCGGGGCATCTGCTTTGGAAGGATTTTTTCCTGTTTCCCGTATTCCTTGCTCGATGCAGCATGTCCACATTCAGTAATTGAAATCTTCATATCAAATCCCCCTCCCCATTCCGATGTCCTTTAAAACGACAAAAAGGCAAACCATCGAAATAGAAGAACGGCAGCCTGGCCAGCATCTCCCGCTATTAAAGCGGAAGGAAGCCCCTGCGGCTTTGCGTCCCCTTCTTTCGAAGAGTTTGCCTTTTCAATACGTTATAATGCGCTCAATCCCATTATCGGCAGGCGCCAAAGTATTCTTTAGGCCATGAACAAATAAATTTTTGCCCACACAATTACAGGTCGAGTTTATCACTGAGAACTTTATGTGTCAACTACACCTTCTCCGTTTGTCCATCGTGCATCATACATCGTTGATTGACTTGACGCAACTGATATACCGTTGTAAACTTCATATGGATTATATTAAGTCATTATTACACGTTGACAGTATGATAACAGGCCTCATAGAACGCTTGTTCGCAGTCTTTCATCAGAAAATATTTGGTTGGTATAAATGTCTACATTACCTGCCGGTCATGGTGATGATCCGGTCGAAGCAGCAATTGAGCGGTTGATAAAGATCAAATGTCTGGATAGCGAGCTGTTCGAGCTACTTCAATCCGGAACAACCGGACTTGAATCTTCCGAAGATCACAACATTAATAACCTGGTGTCAAGGCTTGTCCAACTGCTTGAGGCTCAGCAGTCTTCTATCGCAGAGCTTAGAGCGGAAAATGAAGGTCTTAAAACAAAGCTGGGGCAGGCTGACACACAGCAGCAGGAGTTGTCCGACCTGTACGAAGTCGCCCAGGTGCTTGCAACAAGACTAGACCGTTCCGAACTGATAACCATCCTTGAACAGAAGACCAAATCTCTTTTAAATGCAGATACCTGCTCCCTTATGATCCGAGTGCCTGACAAGTCAGAATTACAAATCTTAGGCCCAGGTCACCAACTCGCTCGTCAGGTATCAATTCCCGAGCATATAGATCTATGTGAGATCGAAGCAGCCCGTGTCGCAACCACAGGTGAGTCCTGCTTCATTGAAAATGTGCCGAACTGTGAATACTGCCGGTACCGAGACCTTAACTGCTCTGACAATGGGACACATCACATGCTATCCGTGCCTATGATATTTCAAAACAGGTTGATAGGCGCTGTAAATGCATTTCGTATAAACAAACCTCCTTTCAACAAATCAGATGAGAGAAAGTTGTCCATTATCGCAAGTGCAGCGGCAGGAGCTATAGAAAACGCTGAGGCTTATCGTAGAGAAAGCGAAACTGCTGACAAACTACAGCGAGGCATAAAACCTGGCTCTGGCTTCAAAATACCGAATTTTCTGGTCGGCTGCGACTATATTCCATGTGTCACAGGTACCATAGTCGGCGGGGACTTTTATGATGTCATTAATTTAGATGATAATAATGTCGCAGTAGTGATAGCTGATGTTGCTGGTAAGGGTATAGATGCTGCGATCCAAGCCGCAACAGCCCGTTTTACTATCAGAGGTCTTCTGCTGGCAGGTCTAAGCCCGGCGAAAACTCTGGAAAAACTCAATAGAACGCTCTATGAACTTCTTCCTGATGAGGTGTTTATCACTCTTTTCTGTGGAATCCTAAACACTGCAACTGGTGAGATGACCTACGCCAATGCCGGACATGATTTCCCAGTGGTGTTCTGCCATGACTTGCGGTCTTGCACAATATGCGAGCTGACAGGATATGCGCTCGGAATGGTCCCTGACGCCAATTACACAGAACATCGCATCAAACTCAAACCTGACGATATTGCTGTCTTATACACAGATGGAATCACAGAGGCAAGGCATGAAGGAAGATTTTTTGGCATTGAAGGACTTCAAGAAACCATCACCCGTAATTCAGTGATGTATCCTAATGACTTGGTGCGAACAATATTCGAAGAGGTATTTTCGTTTTCCTCAGGCGACCTTAGAGATGATGCTGGTCTACTGATAATCAAAGCCCTACCCAGTCTTTCTGACTAATCCACCACACCTATTGCTTTCCTGAAGAATAAACGTACATCCGTTCGGTGCATTTCAAAATAAAAACTAAAGTAGTTGTAGAAGCAGAGGCATTGAGTTGACCGCCTCTGCTTCTGTTTTACTAAGATCCGATAGCGTAAACGACATTCACTGTGGCTTGGACTTCTATCTGTCCAGGGCTGATAGGTGGTACTCCACCTGCTCCAGCCTCAGCTCTGGCCACCAGAGGGAAAACTATAGGTGCAGTTGTCTCTGTGGCATTGATTACCCGTCCGAGATTCACATTCAGCGCCCGTGCCATCACCTGGGCTTTAGACCGGGCATCCTGAATAGCTCGGGTCAGCGCTGTTGCTCGGACTTCCGCTTCATCGCGAAGAGCAAATGCCACATCCTGTACAACGTTAGCCCCAGCCTGAACGGCTGCATCTATCACTGCGCCTACTCTGGTCAGATCCCTTACCGTTACCTTGACAAGGTTTGTGGCTTCATATCCAGTCAACCTTGGGGTCCCTTCACGGGGATATTCGAATACAGGTTGAAGTGAGAATTGAACTGTTTGGATGTCTGCTTCCGGTATCGTCAGACGGCGCAACGCCTGCGTGACCTGCTGCATAGCGGTTGTATTACGTTCAACCGCCTGATTGGCCTGCGCAGCACGAGTGCGGACACCGAGAGTCACGTAAGCTATGTCAGGCGCTACTCGCACTTCAGCGGTTCCAGACACTGCAATGCCTCGGACAACCTGGCTCTCGGTTATGATCTGAGCAGATACAGGCTGCAGAACAAGTCCAAACAGCAGTATTGCTGCTGCGACATATAAAACCTGCCGCATTTTAGTCACCTCCTGGATCGTAGATTGCCTCCACTAAAAGAGGTACGCAATCCGTTTTTACCCAGGATAGACTACTCAGACCCCATGGCGCGCTCAAACCTTACAATAAAGTCGCCTCTATCTGAGGACCACTCGGTTCTGGCTATTAATCTCGGCGCAGCTTTGTTTACATCTTCGGTGTAGGTCCACACTACAGGACTTACCTTGAACTGTCGGTATATACCTGACGCAGCAGCTTTTGATAGATAAGTCAGCTCATCATGCGCGATATCACAAGGCACAACCAGTTTGAATGTCCTGTCCGATATAAACCTGGCCTCAACTTGCAGACCACGCTTCCGAGCCATTTTCTCAAACGAGTCAGCAAATTTTCTGTGGTCGCTGTCTGTATAAACGCCGATCGGGTCTTCTTCCAGTTCCTTTATTTGCGGCATCATCGGCGTTGAGACTGAATTAGCAATCAGCACAGCCGAGAACACGATTACCAGAACCAGGAACGCAATCCAGAGCTTATTGTTCGCCCCAAGCCGTTCTCGAAGTCCCCCAACACCAGGCACGTTCTCTTCATCCAGTGCCCAAGCTTTTACTTCTTCTTTGCGTCGTCTAAACATTAGGAGTAATCGAAGCCTCCTTTACTATCACGAGAATTATACCAGAGTTACTCCGACCTCACAATGAACCTGTTTCATAAGGTCAATCTTAAATAACCCGGAGATATTACCAGCTAACAGCCTTATTCCATGAGATAGCACCAGGTTCACATCCAATTGGCCTCTAGTTTCCTTCATTTGGACAGATCCATGTATGCCAGTCCTCTCCAATATCGCCTCGCCGGCGGTAACGTTCCATAAAGAGCGGACAACGGCACTCCCTTTCTTTTGTCTCGATTCCTGCGATTACAGAAACAGCAAGCTCTGCAATAGATGCAACAGCAGCATCTACTTGCGCAGATTCCGAGTCATCCAGTAGACCTTCAAACAATACTCCGGGTCTGAATGAACGTTTTCTGACCCCTTCTGCGTAGTTTGTAATGTAGCACACGGGCGCATAGCAGATTTCCAGCTCTTTTGCCAGGAAAACTTCGGGTATGAGGGTCATCCCGACAAGAGTTCCGCCGCAGGCCGAGAATTTTCGGATTTCTGCTGGAGTTTCGAGCCGTGGGCCTTCCGTGCAGACATATACATCGTCCGTCCGGCAGGTGCCGAAACGCTTTCGAACAGCGTCGGCCAGTGCTGATGATAGTTCAGGGCAGAATGTCGGGCTTTGGCGGATGAATCCGAGGCCGAGGTTCTCAAAATATGTATATTCCCGGCGGCGGGTTTCATCTATGAGGTCGCCGGGTACTATTATCTCACCGATTTTGAGAGTTGGGTCGATAGCTGCAGGGCCGGACCAGGCTATGATGCGCTCGACGCCGAGTTCCTTTAGCGCCCAGATATTTGCTCTGTAATTAACGAACGAAGCTGTGATATTATATCCTTTGTCGCCGTGCCTTGATATATAAAAAAAGTCTGTGCCCAGACTCCGGTACCTGTAAACCGGGGCAGAATTGCCGAAAGGAGTTGTTATAGTCCCTAATGGCTCCAGTTCTTCCCGGTGTTTTGCCAGGAATCGGAAGCCTGCACTTCCACCAATTATTGCTGATTTGACTGATTTTCTCTCGATTGGCATAGTTTGTGCACTAGTCTCCTTTAGAGGGGAGGTTGTATCAAATGAAAATTATTCGCTGCATAGCTGTCATAGCATTTCTTATCGCTCTTCAAGCGCCTGTGTTCGCCGGTTGGACGAATCTGCGTGATTCGGCGGCAGACAGGCCAACCTTTGTCATTGATCGGCCCAAAGATATGTCTTGGACTGCATCAATCCCTCGCGTTCCTGTAGTTAAAAACGAGGTTCCTGTAAGGGTTGACCGCACAACTCTGGCTCCTGACCAGATTTACAGACCGGTTGCCCCTAGAGGCACCTGGGCAGAGCGGCCGAACGTTATCGTAAACAACGATTACATCAAAACGGACATGGAGATGAGATCCATGAGACCGACGATCGATCCTAAATTTGCTGCTGCCTATGGTGTTCCAGTCCCGGAACCTGGAAGCATCTTCGGTCTTTCCGCAGGACTCTTTGGAGTGCTTCTCCAGGCCAGAAGGATGAGAAAACGCTCCTAGTCTAGAATCTTGAGACTTTACCAGGCCCGCCTTGTGGTGGGCCTTTTTGCTGTACAGCGGATTATTTTACAGATTCCATCCTGCTATGCACCCGAAGCGTCTTATAAAGAGTATCACGCTGGGCAGCATCGTAACCCGCTCCGTGGATAAGCTCGATAATCCTTTTTTCCGACAGCCTGAACTTCACTCCGGCTGCAGCAACTACATTCTCCTCGATCATCGTACTCCCTATGTCGTTTGCGCCAAACCTAAGCGCCACTTGTGCAATCGCATCTCCCTGAGTAACCCAGGATGCCTGTATGTTCGGGATGTTGTCAAGCGCAAGCCGGGAAACAGCAAGCATCTTCAAGTAATCATGGCCGCCTGGTGTCGTGCCGCCCAAAGCAGTGTTACTAGGCTGATACGTCCACGGGATAAACGCAGTGAAGACATTCAACCTGTCCTGCATATCTCTGATTCTTATAAGATGTTCGACGCGGTCTTTCAGGGACTCCACATGACCGAAAAGCATCGTGGCAGTTGCCTTCATGCCAAGTCTAGCTGCGCATTCCATTACCTCTGTCCACTCGGATGTGCTGGCTTTGCCTGGCGAAACTCGCACACGCACGCTGTCCACAAGGATTTCCGCGCCGCCGCCTGGAAGAGAGTCTAATCCTGCTCTCTGCAGCCTTGCAAGCGTCGTTTCTATATCTAAACCGGACATATCGGCGATGTGGACTATCTCAGGAGCAGATAATGAATGAATCTGCACATCGAAACTAGACTTGATGGCACTCAACAGCGACTCGTACCACTCGATTTTCAGTTCTGGATGCAGTCCGCCCTGCATTAGAATCTGCGTTGCGCCGAGGTCTACGGCTTCCTGCACCTTGGCGAGAACCTCATCTGTAGTAAGGACGTAACCTTCTGGATGGCCCGGAGGTCTGTAAAACGCGCAAAAACTGCAGCCGGATGTGCAGATGTTGGTGTAGTTGATGTTTCTATCGATGACGTAAGTTCTCACAGGCTCAGGATGTAGCCTGTCGCATACTAATCCTGCTGCAATGCCCAATTCCGTTAAATCTGCGCCCGTCAGAAGTTCCAGAATCTCTCCTGCGGTGAGTCTTCCGCCTGATGCTGCATATTCGAGTAGATTATCCAAGGTTTGCTCCCTTTGGAGGTAATGTTGGGAAGTTCAAAACCGCTTCGTGATCGATCAATCCGTGCTTTCTGGCCTTTTGCCCAAAAGTTCGAAGAGACTCGATCTGCTGCGGCCCTAAATCATACTTCATCACCCGTGCCAAATAGTCCTCGCAAAGCTTTTGTGGAAGTCCGAGCCGAAGTGACTGTTCTTTGGAGATCTCAACTATTCTCTGCAGGCCATCTTCTTTGGCTGCTGTAAGCTGATCCACCAGTTCAGGTGTTATCGACTGCTTAGGGCCAGCCCAGACAGCAAATACTGCAGGCAGCCCGGTCAGTTTCATCCATTCATCTCCTAAATCCAGCACATGAAGCCCTGTTTTGTCTGCAAGCATCGCTGGATTGCCGATTATCAACGCTCCATCATGTTCGGCAAGCATCTTTTCTATGACCGGCTCGCAGTCTACGAATTCAGGATGAACACCATAGTTCTCAGAAAGAACGATTCTAAGCAGTGCACGGCCTGAAAGCGAACTTGTATCCGCCGCGACGGACCTGACCTTCTGCGGCTCGCATTTCGATAGCATAAGGACTGATGTAACTTCACCCTCGGATGCAATACATATTCCGGGCACTATTCCCAGATCCCGGTTAGCAAGACATGCAAAGCTGGAGACCGGCGCTGCGTCGATTCTCTCACTCGCAAGCATTTTGGCAAGTGTAGAAGGAGTGGCATAGACCAGATCCCATCCTTCAGGAAGCTCCCCATGCTCAAACCGATACACCAGCGGCTTGACGTTCAAATAAGGCAGGCAGCCCAACTTTACTGTTCTGTCAATATCCGCTGAGTATTGCGTAGTCTGCCGATCTGCATTCCGCATTCCGCACTCCGCACTCCGCACTTTACTCGCTTCTCTCATCTAACTACCTCTCGATATACCGTATCCCTCTCCACAGGTACAGTGCCGGTTTCTTCTATCATCCTGCGGATATCTGTAACGGTCAGTGCTTCCGGGGTTTCGGCTCCGGCGCGATGGGTGATTTTTTCTTCCACTACGGTCCCATCGAAGTCGTCTGCTCCGAACGAAAGCGCAACCTGTGCAAGCTTGAGGCCGAACATAATCCAGAACGCTTTGACATGTGGGAAGTTATCCAGCATCAACCGGCCAACGGCCACTGCCTTAAGATCATCTATCCCTGATCTTGGGCGGGCAAGATTGGCAAGGTCGGTATTTATCGGGTGGAACCTGAGCGGGATGAAACTCATGAATCCGCCGGTCTCGTCCTGGAGTTCCCGAAGCTTCAGCATATGGTCCACACGGTCTTCAGGGCGCTCTACATGGCCGTAGAGCATGGTTGCATTGGATTTGATTCCGAGTTTATGGGCTGTTCGGGTCACAGAAAGCCATTCATCACCAGTCATCTTCTCTGGACAGACCTGGTTTCGGACCTCTGGGGCAAAAATCTCAGCTCCGCCGCCAGGAATTGAGCCAAGTCCGGCATCTTTCAACCTTCTAAGGCACTCTTCAACACTGTAGCCGCCGATTTCCGCAATATGCTTGATCTCTACCGCTGTAAACGCCTGCAGATGGACATCCGGAAACCGTTCTTTGAGGGCTGAAAGCATCCCTGTGTAGTAATCGAACGGCATGGCAGGATGCAGCCCACCGACAAGATGCAGTTCAGTATATTTGAGATCAGCATAATACTCTTCAGCACGGGCAACGATCTCCTCGATGCTCATCGTATACGCGCCTTCTTCTCCCTCACTTCTGGAAAACGCGCAGAATTTGCACCTATTTTTGCAGATATCTGTATGATTGATGTGTCGATTGACGATATAGTAAGTCCGGTTACCGTTCTTTCGCCAGCGCACCAAATTCGCCGCCCAGCCGATGGTTGTTATGTCATTGCTCTTAAACAGCCGAACGCCATCATCGAATGAAAGTCGTTCTCCTGCTTCGACTTTTTCTATTATGTCTGCTATTTCAGATTTTGCTATCAGTTGGTTCATTGCTCTTATAATGCCTAATGTAATAACCTAAAACTCCTTCGGTTAACTTGCTAAATCCATATAATTCTATCTCGCCAGCACATCCACCAATGTAAATATAAACATAGCAATACTCACGCATCCGTTCATGGTGAAAAACGCGGCATTGACTCGCGAAAGGTCGGTAGGTGAGACCAGGCTGTGCTCATAAACGATGAAAAGCAATACGAATCCAATCCCTACCCAATAGATGACACTCACTCCGGTCAGTATACCAAACCAGACAAGCAGCCCGAGCATTGCTGTATGCATCAATCGAGATACAAAAAGCGCTCGAGCCTCTCCAAGCACCTTTGGAAGCGAAAATAGTCCCATTTTCCGGTCGAACTCGACATCCTGTAGCGAATAAATAACATCAAACCCAGCAGTCCACAGCATGACACACGCTGCAAGGACTATCGGAGCAAGGTCGAACTCTCCCCGGACTGCTATCCAGGCTCCTACCGGCGCTATTCCAAGAGAAAGCCCCAGCACCAGATGCGACCAGCTTGTAAACCGCTTCGTGTATGAGTAACCCAGAATAACAAAAAGGGCAACCGGGGAAAGCATCAAAGCAAGCCGGTTCAGCATTCCTGCCGCCAGCACAAAGATTCCCGCACAGGCAATCGTAAATACCCAGGCAGAAGCTACGGAAACAAGTCCGGCAGGAATGGCACGGGTTGCTGTTCTCGGGTTTTTCGAGTCGATGTGCCTGTCTGCAATCCTGTTAAACGCCATCGCCGCACTGCGAGCACCGACCATCGCAACCACTATCCAGCCAAGCGTTCTCCATGCCGGAATCCCATCCGCAGCAATAACAGCCGACATGAGCGCAAACGGCATAGCAAAGACCGTATGCTCGAACTTGATCATCTCCAGGATAATGAAAAGGCGTCTTATCACATTATCATCCCTGTGTTATATCCTCACCAATCCCACTGCAATCTTCAATGCTTCATCCACATCTCGCATCGTCTGCTCGCTCAACCTTCCGCAGCAGGTAAGCAGCCGACTCTTGTCAACCGAACGCAGTTGCATTAACATCACTTTGGATCTTATGGCGACACCACCTTCAGGCGGCTCTATCAATACCTCAAAAGGATAGACTCTGTCAGTTTTCTTGCTTGTTATAGATGCGATGACTACAACCGGACTTCTTTCGTTGATATAATCTGCTGATAATACAACTGCAGGGCGTTCACCACCTTGCTCAGACCCCTCAGTTGGATCTAGCCGCACTTTTACGATATCTCCACGTTTAGGAACCACTGTCATAACGGCGGTCTACCTCTTCTTCCAGCGGATGGAAGTCTTTTTCAGTTTCGAGATACACGTCCCACATTTCTCGGCATCCCTTGTCAATCTCACTTCGAAGCTGTATGCGTTTCTGCTCCTCAATCCAGGCACTTATTATCTCTGCCAAAACAGCGCTTCTCTTACCAGGAGACACAGCTTGCTCAAATCGCTCCACTGTTTCAGAAGGGAGCGCATAAGTACGTTTTACAGCAGCCATTCATGGTACCTCCTTGCAATACCAAATACCATAACATTATACCATACATTGATATTGCAAGAATCTATTCCTTCCAGCGGTCTACCAACCGCACGTCCAGCCCCAGGTGCTGCAAGACTCGGTCGACCATAAAATCCACCAGGTCCTCGACCTTTTGCGGGTTGTGATAGAACGCAGGTGCAGCAGGCATAATCGTTGCCCCTGCTTGAGCGAGCTTTGTAAGGTTTTCCAGGTGAATAAGCGAATAAGGTGTTTCCCGCACTACAAGAATCAACTTGCGCCGTTCTTTCAGGCATACATCCGCAGCCCGAGTCACCAGATCATCCGACACCCCGGCAGCAATCCGGCCTGCTGTGCCCATAGAGCAGGGGATAATCACCATCCCATCGCACGTATGCGACCCACTTGCAGGCGGCGCGCCGACTTCTACCGGGTCTAACAGCATAAACTTGCTGCCATGCCCCTCAGGAATGAGATCGTCCAACTCAACTATGCTAAGCTCATCACTCAATACCTGTCCGGAGTGGTCTGAGGCAGTAAGATAGATACGGTCGTAACTTTCGGCTATGACCTCAAGCAGCCGTTTGGCATAAACTGCCCCGCTTGCGCCGGTA
>JAKPFN010000024.1 GCA_029551395.1 Armatimonadota bacterium
CTTTGCCTGGGGAGAGGAGTTCCGCACTCATCTAGTCCTTGGAGAAACCTTCTAGCCAAGAAAACAGAGTAACGAGTGATGAGTGATGAGTATGGTCATCACCTCGGGAGACTCTCCACATCGGGAGGAATTTGCAATTCCTCCCGGATGAGTAGTAGAGGGATCTGTGATCTCAACCTCTCAACCTCGGGAGGGATTTGCAATCCCTCCCGGACAGATAGCTGAGGAATCTGTGATTCTGAATGATTATCCAAAACACCAAGGAACGGGATTGCAAATCCCTTGTTACTTTTCCGGGCTAAATTGCAAATTTAGCCCGAGGGTAGTGTAGCCCGAGGGTAGTGTAGCCCGAGGGTAGTGTAACCCGAGGGTAGTGTAACCCGAGGGTAGTGTAGCTCCACATCGGGAGGAATTTGCAATTCCTCCCGGATGAGTAGCAGAGGGATCTGTGATCTCAACCTCTCAACCTCGGGAGGGATTTGCAATCCCTCCCGGACAGATAGCTGAGGGATCTGTGATCCCGAATCATCATCTATAACATCAATGACCGGGATTGCAAATCCCTTGGCTATTTCTCCGGGCTAAATTGCAAATCTAACCCGAGTGTAGGAAGCATGATCGTCACCCTGAACTTGTTTCAGGGTCTCAGAGATGCTGAATCAAGCTCAGCATGACAGAATAAAATAAAATGCGTCGGCGTAAAAACACGCGCCGACGCCCGGTCATAAATCTCTACTCGTCACTCATTACTCGTAACTCTTACGAGGAAGCTGCTGAGTAATATGGTTGCGAAGCCTGCATTTTTATTCAGATACTACTTTCTCCCATCGCCCAGATTCTGCAGATTTTTCAATGGCCTCAAGCACTGTTTGCACCTTAAGCCCGTCTCTGAAGTTAGGTGTAGGCATCTCATTGTCAGCAAGTGCATTCATCAGGTTCACTACCTGGTGGACAAAGGTTTCTCCCCAGCCGATAATATGCCCCGCAGGCCACCAACCTTGTACATAAGGATGGATGCCTTCGGTAACGCTGATAGTCCGCCATCCCTGATAGGCATCTGGGTCTTCCCGGTTGAAGTATTCCAGTTCATTCAGCCGCTCTACATTGAACCTGATAGAGCCTTTGTCTCCATTAATTTCAAACCTGTTACCGTTGCGGTTTCCTGCAGCGAAACGGGTTGCTTCTATGGTGCCGATGGCTCCATTCTTGAACTTAGTCAGCGCGATTATCGCGTCGTCTACCGTTACATCTCCAAGGTCAGCCCCGCCTTTAGCGCTTAACCCGCCGGTTGTCTCCGCAAGTTTCGGCCTCTTCTTGATGAACGTCGTGAGGTTGCTCGAAACTTCGTCTATATCACCTACGAGCCAGTTAGCGAGGTCAATGGAATGCGCGGCAAGGTCACCCAACGACCCAGAGCCTGCAATATCCTTCTGCAGTCTCCAAACCAGCGGGAAATCCGGGTCAATAATCCAGTCCTGCAGGTAGACTGATCTCCAGTGGAAGATGCGGCCTATCATACCGTCATCTATCATCTTTTTGGCCAGCGCGACAGCCGGAACAGCGCGGTAATTGAAGTTTACCATGTGCTTGACGCCTGCCTTTTCCACTGCATCGAGCATCTGGCGAGCCTCAGGGACATTCATAGCCAGCGGTTTCTCACAGAATATATCCTTGCCTGCTTCAGCGGCGGCTATGGCTATCTCTGCATGCACGTTATTCCCGGTGGCTATATCTACAAGGTCTATGTCATCTCTAGCAATGAGTTTCTTATAATCTGTCTCGAAGCTCTGCCAACCATATTGCTCCATTGCTTCTCGGACAGCAGGTTCGTCTCGGCCTACTATGGCTTTCAGAACAGGCTTGGCCTTGATATCAGGGAACATCATTGGAGCGTTGACAAAGCCAAAACTGTGAGCTTTTCCCATGAATTTATAGCCTATCAGTCCGACATTGATTAAATCTTTAGCCAAGGTCATCCCCTCCAGATTAAAATATAATTTGATTGCCAGTGATGAGTCCAGGTAAACCAAATGCAGAGGTTCCCGGAAGTCTTGTTGATCCAAACATTCATAATATAAACGAGCGAATGACCGTTGTGATCGTTCGCTCGTTATTAGTACTACTCAATGCAACATTGAGTATCGGCTGCGATGTTGCTATTTAACGGCTAAATCTGCCGGAGGTTTGATTCTATCAGCTTCGCTGGTCCCTGGAACAACACGCCTGTTAGACGGCATTTCCTGTAATTTTGCATTGGCAGGAGGTTGGGGACCGCTTGGAATCTGGCTCAAGCCAGGTCCTTGCTGATCGTTTGCAGGGATCTCCGGTGAGATATAGTTGATTATGGTTGCATTCTGCCTCAGGTCGGAGAACAGTTTTTTCATCTTGGCAAGCAGCGCGCCGCCCTGACCGAGCGCTCTAGCCTCGATCTCCTTCTTTTCAGCAGGAGTTGCATCCTTACCAAGCCTGTCTACCTTGATTATGTGGTAGCCATAAGGTGATTTAACAGGTTCTGAGACCTCACCAGCTTTCAGTTTGAACGCAGCTTCAGAGAACTCAGGTACCATATCTATGCTGCGGAACCAGCCAAGTTCTCCGCCTCTTTGCTTGGAGCCAGGATCGTCGGAATATTCCTGGGCTGCGACATCGAACGGCTTACCGTTTCTGATCTCAGCGAGGATCTTCTCGATTTTTTCTTTGGCTGCCTGATCAATCTGTTCAGCATCTCCGGATGTGTTCGGATTACCGGGCATAGCCATTACAAGGATGTGTCGAGCTTTAATAAAGCCTGCGTATTCAGCGTCTGTCAGTTTAGACTGTTTGGCAAGAACTTTCTCAAGGCCAATGGAAGTTTCGGTTCTAGCAATAGCGCCATCCATAGCCTGGTGCATGCGCTGGAAGATGACCTCAAGCGGTTCGCCGGAAGGTGCATTGGCTTTAAGTCGCTCGATGGCTTCATCTCTGGTTACTGTAATGCCTTCTTTTTTCATTGTCTGGAGGGCAATCTTGTAATTAATGTACTCATCCAGAACGAGCGGGGCAGTCCAGTTCCACATAACGTCCAACAACTCGCCTTTGGTGATCTTTTCACCGTTCACCACTGCTATAACAGTATCATCCGGCATATTTTTGAACTTAGCCAGATTAGCTTCCTGTGTAGCTTTGGGAGTCCCGTCCGGCGTTGTTGCCGGTTGAGTTGTTTTTGTTGTAGTGTTTGCAGGTTTAGTAGTTTGAGTTGCAGTACTCTTGCTGCTTGTAGACTTAGTTGCTTCAGCAGCCATAACTATGCTAGGAGCGGCTAAAGCCACTGCCAGAATAGTCGTAAGGGCTAACCTTTTGTAGAGCATACATCGCACTCCTTTCAAGGATCAGGTTGTTACTCGTCTCAATGTTACTATAATTGAAAGTGATGGTCAATGTATGTGAAGCAGATTAAGCGTATCTCTAATCGCGAAAGAGCGGAAATAGAGAAAGCATAAAAGCAACTGATATGAATAGGGAACTTACACTCAGTGAGAGTGCCTGGGCTGTTCGATCTTCACTGTCCGCATCAATCCGTATTATTCTACTGAAGATAGTATTCTTGTGTCTTTTTGAGTGACAGCCAGACTATGGGAGCAGAATATTATCATGATAATGAGACTAACGAAGGTTTCTCTTGCACCAAGATAGACACTACACCAGATCAAGAAAAAGACATAAAAGCGAAAATCAATGCCCACAAGAAGCATCCATCCCAATGGTGTAGTGTACCAATCCGTCCTGTTTCTTATAATTTTTATGCTGATGTAATGAAAAAGCTAGTGGCCTCCATGTGTAGCATGAGCTACACTTGGGGTGAAACAAGACCCAAAGGAGGCCAAGAATATGTTATACGT
>JAKPFN010000064.1 GCA_029551395.1 Armatimonadota bacterium
TCTGCCAGGTTAGCTCCCGCAGCCAAACGGTACAATCTAGCATTATTCACCAAAACCATGCGCCCTGCTTCTCGCCTGCGGGAACTGGATTGCAGCAGATTAAAAAGCTAGAGGAAATTTGGCGTTCCCGCAGGATAAAAAGGAGTACATACCTCTGCTGGAACAGATACGAAAGGACTTACGTGCCAAGCGCGACACTGCGCCTAAAGTATCGCTTGCAGAGGTAGAGTGGGCGCTCAAGATACTCAAGAAGTCGTAAGAGCGTATCAATGCACCAACCATAGCTACAAATGCCTGGCGATGAGCGAATGCAAGTTGCCAGGCATTCGTCAGTCCTTTCCGATGCATTGCAGGATACGATAGGTATGAAGAAGGAACAAGATAAAGAAGCCGAAGATTGGCTTGACCAGCTTTATAAGGATTTGGCAACAGAGCCTTTATACCAGAAGTCACCGGAGGATATACCAGACCGTGTGGCGATGGAGATTAGTGGCTACACGCCCGAACTACAGGAGGCGGTGAGAAGAGTGATCGGCAAGTGGCTCCAGAGTCCAGACCCGAACAAAGTGGACAACGCTCTCGATTTGGCCTACAGGCTAAAGACGACCGAGCACCTGCCTATGTTGGAGAGGTTGTATGAGGATATTAGGTTGGGCCGTTCTAGCTTGCCTAGCTTCTGGCATACCTCTTCTCACGAAGTTGCTGATTCGGTTAGGCTAATAATCGAGCATCTGTCTGCAAACGAATGATGCGACTGCGATAAGAGACGGAGGGGGGATATATGGTTCCCCTCCGTCTATTTTCGATTGTGATGATGGATATAAGCTCATATACAAGTATTTAATATGCTGCGGGAGCGCCGTGTATAGGAAGGCTGATGGTTATCTACCAGGTTAGCTCCCGCAGCCAGACGGTACAATCTATCATAATTCGTCTAAAACCATGCATTCTGCTTCTCGCCTGCGGGAACTGGATTGCAGTAGATTCGATAGCCGGAGGAAATCTGGCGTTCCCGCAGGATAAAAAAATGTCAGGGCTACTAATAGCTTATACTGGACGGTAGCCTTTGTTGTAAGCTGCTTTTATGGTGCTGAAACTGCTTTGGTTGAGTACTGGTCCAGTCCTGAAGCCGCAAAGTAGGAGGTATAGCGTGTCTTACTCACTTAGTAAATATGGCAACTTGATAATAACGCTTACGGCATATTGTGGAGCTGAAATGTTATTCTTGTTGTTTGGATTTGCTGTACTGCCCGTCAGTAACACTGTAATGCTAGTTCTGACAATGGTCGCAGTAGCAAGTCCTTTTCTCGGTGAAATCGTTGAACTTAAAATTGCTCCATTAGATCACTTCAATAGGAGCTGGTTTCGACAGCCATTGGTTCGCGGCAGCGTCTACTTTACCCCCTTATCATTAGCCTATATTGGTCGTATCTATCATTCGATGTTAATTATATCGGTTGTGGTGTTTGCGAGCATTGTCTTACGTGTACTATATGCGGTTGTTTTTACCACAATCAAAAATAAGCAGGCTTAGGATGAACTCGCAGAGCTACACCAAATCAGTTTATATGTTCTATGCTGCGGGAACTGGATTGTGCAAGATCGATTAGCTGTTGGAAATCTGGCGTTCCTGCATCTATGAAAAAGCGGTTATTGTCAAGACCCGTTATTGATAAACAGCTGTTATGGCCGGCTTTTTAGTGCTGGCAAGCATCTATTCGCTTTCAAAAGAAGCAAGATGTTCTATTCGCATTGGGGCCGGTCAATCAGCATAACGACGTCAATGCGTCCTGCGGGAACACGACCTCGCCCCATATCATCTTGCCTGGCCAGTTAGAGCTTTGCGTATTGACTTGCCATCCGGACGATATGGCTCCATTCTTACAAGCATAAAGTAAATAGCAACCAGCAGTTCTCTTGCCGCTGCCACTATTGCCTTATTGTGCCCTTTCTTTGGCAGCAGCCTCATATACAGGTCCCTTACCTTTCCATCCTGTCTTATTGCATGTTGAGCTGCTTCTACAAGAATCCACCTCAACCATCTTGATCCTTCCTTGGTGATGCGTCCTCTACGCACTGTTTCTCCTGAGGAATCCTCAGATGGATGTAGTCCTGAATAGCTGACTAGACTCCCAGAGCTATAAAACCTGCTAATATCTCCTATCTCGGCTAACACAACAAGTGCGGTAAACTCCGCTATACCTGGAATGGTAGTCAAAAGCATTGCACGAAGGTCCACATGTGCCCTGTGCTTTATCTTCTCTTCAAGATGTGCTATCTGCCTTTCTATCGACTCAAGCAACTCAAGGTTTGAGATAATGATAGTTTTGGCAGTATCATTTACCTCCAGAGCCTGCAGAAACTGCCTTCCCTTCTTGCCAAACAAGTCCGTATATCCGTGCTTTATCCAGTTACTAGTGAGGATCGCATGGATACGGTTCTTGATTCTCGTGGACATCCTTCTCAATGACGCCCTGCTTCTCACCAACTCCCTTAGTGCTCGACAGTCAGTTGATGGAACATATGCTTCCGGCAGCAGATCCCCTTTAAGCAGCATTGCGAGTCTCAGGGCATCATTGCGGTCTGTCTTCACTCGTGACATACCTATAAGTCTGGCTTCTCTAGCATGGCAGATATGAACATCATGCCCCATCCACACAAGTAGGTCGTAGATCATCCCCCAGTTGTGGGTCGCTTCCAATGCTACGCTGACTGGTTGGGTAAACCGTCCGAACAATCCAGTCAATGACTCTTTGTCATTGCCAATCCTACACTCAATTGTCTTTGCACCTGATTCATCCAATGCACAAACCTGAAGTGTCCTCTTGTGTACATCCATCCCAACGTATAACATATTCTTGGCCTCCTTTGGGTCTTGTTTCACCCCAAGTGTAGCTCATGCTACACATGGAGGCCACTAGCTTTTTCATTACATCAGCATAGAAAACAGAGCCTTTAATTGGAGTATGCCCATTGAATGTCTGCTTGTCAATATCTTAGACACAAATCTATAGAATATATTTCAATAAAAAAGCCCGGAGCAAATTCTTTACTCCGGGCTTATAACCTCGCTGCTATATAACAGCTACTTTACTAACTCTTCGACCTTCTCGCACTCACATGATCCTGCTGCAGGATACTTCTGCCGCTTCGTGTAGTGAGTGTGCAGGAGTTCGTGGCTCTTGTGAGACAGCGGTTTAGTGAGGAACTCCTCGTAAAGCGCTATTACGGCGGGATTCTCATGCGATTTCCGGATGGTCATCGCCTCATCCTCGTCATAGATACCTTTCATACGAGCCAGACGGATCTCATTGGTCGTCGGAATTGGCTGGCCGCCTCCTCCAAGACACCCGCCTGGGCAGCACATGATCTCGATGAAGTGGTAATCAGCCTCACCGGCTACTACCTTGTCCATCAGCTTCCGTGCATTCGAAAGTCCGCTTGCCACAGCAACCTTTACGTCAAGATCACCGACCTTGACAGTCGCTTCCTTCACTCCCTCGAGTCCACGAACATCAGTAAGGTTCACGTTCTCAAGAGTCTGACCGGTCACGACCTCGTATACGGTCCTGAGAGCAGCTTCCATAACACCTCCGGTAGCTCCGAAGATGACTGCAGCACCAGTCGAGATGCCAAGCGGATCATCAAACTGACCATCCGGCAGGCTTGTGAAGTCCATACCCATCTCACGGATCATCTTTGCGGCTTCGCGAGTGGTCAGAACCGCATCGATGTCCGGTCCGGCGTTCGTTGCAGACATTTCCTCTCGTCCAGCCTCATACTTCTTAGCCGTACAAGGCATTATCGAGACAACGTAAACATCCTCTGGCTTAAGTCCCATCTTTTCCGCATAATAGGTCTTTGCCAGAGCGCCGAACATCTGCTGAGGACTCTTGCAACTCGATACATGCGGCAGAAGCTGCGGATAGAAGTGCTCGATGAACTTGATCCATCCCGGTGAACACGATGTAGTCATCGGAAGCACTCCGCCATTCTGCAGCCTATGCAGCAGCTCATGGCCTTCTTCCATAATGGTAAGATCAGCCGAAAAATCAGTATCGAATACCTTGTCGAAGCCCATCTGCCGAAGCGCAGTAACCATTTTGCCTGTTACGCGGGTTCCCGGAGCCATTCCGAACTCTTCGCCAATGGCTACTCGGACAGCCGGAGCCGTTTGGACCACTACATGCTTCGTCGGGTCAGCAAGTGCCTTCCAGACTGCCTCTGTGGAGTCTTTCTCATACAGCGCATTTACAGGACAGACTGTAATACATTGCCCGCAGTTGACACACGCGACCTCTGAAAGCTCTTTTCTGAGAGCCGGCACAACCGCAGTATCAAAACCTCTCTCCACCGGGAAGAGAGCACCAACGCTCTGCACCTGATGGCAGACCGTTACGCACCTGCGGCAAAGTATGCACTTGCTGCTGTCTCTGACGACACTCGGCGATGAAAGATCCAGTGTTGCTTTAGGCATTGCACCCTCAAACCTGGACTTGTCAATACCAAGCTGCCTTGAAACCGCCTGCAGTTCGCAGTTCAAGCTGCGTCCACAGATTGTGCATTCCTGCCTGTGTGCTGAAAGCATCAGTTCCACAACTGCTCTTCTTGCAGACCTGACTCTCGGAGTGTTGGTCTTGACCACCAATCCCTCACTTGCAGGATATACGCAGGATGCTACAAGGCCGCGAGCGCCTTCGATCTCCACAAGGCAGACCCGGCAAGCGCCAATCGCGTGAACATTCTCCAAATAGCACAGTGTTGGGATGTGTATCCCTGCGGATTTCGCTGCCTGAAGGATTGTGCTGCCCTTCGGCACTGTTACTTGCTTACCGTCTATAGTTAAGGTTAAGTTCTCCATTAGCTTACCTCGTTTCCAGGCTGCACGCATCGCAGCGCAGACATCTGTTGGCTTCTTTAACAGCCTCGTCTCTGGAGAATCCCAACTCTACCTCTGCCTTCGATGACCGTTTTTCAACTGAAAGCGTCGGCATCTTGGCTCTTGGAGTCTCCACGATGTCGTCAACATCCTCGGGAACACCGGGGATTACGATGTCTTCTATGTCAGATGGTATCTCACCAGTCCCGCCAAGGAACCTGTCGATACCCTGAGCAGCCTTCACACCTGCACCGATCGCTTCAATGACCGTCGCAGGACCAGTAACTGCGTCACCTCCGGCAAAAATACCTTCTGCAGAGGTTTTACCTTCCAGTCTATCAGCCCAGATCTTACCACGCTTGGTTTCCAGGGTGTTGCCGCCAAGGAAGTCCAGTTCAGGCTCCTGGCTGATAGCGGATATGACCGAATCAACCGGCAAGTCGATTATAGCGCCTTCGACCGGTTTCGGACTCCGTCTGCCGCTCTTATCGAACTCTCTCAGCTCAAGAAGCTGGCACTTCAGAGTCTTGACCTTGCCGTTCTCACCAATAATCTCTGTTGGGGCCATGAGGAACTTGATCTTGATCCCCTCGAGCTCTGCTTCGTGGATCTCATACGGATCAGCGGGCATATCCTCGCGAAGCCTTCGGTAGACGATGGTGACTTCCTTCGCGCCCAGCCGATGAGCTGTTCTGGCAGCATCGATAGCAGCGTTACCGCCGCCGACAACCGCCACCTTCTCACCAACTGAGACAGGTTTACCAAGCTGAACATCCCGCAGGAACTTGATCGAGTCATATACTCCATCCAGATCCTCACCAGGGATTTCAAGCGTCCAGCTCTTGTCTGCACCAACTCCAACGAACACCGCATCAAAGCTCTTCTTGATATCTTCGAACGAGATATCCTTTCCGACTCTGGTGTTGGTCTTAATAACCACGCCCAGATCCTCGATAGCCTTGATTTCCTGTCTGAGAACAGCCTTCGGCAGCCTGTACTCGGGGATACCCCACATCAGCATACCGCCTGCCTCGGGCAGAGCCTCAAAGACGGTCGGGCTGTGACCCATTCTCGCAAGATGGAAGGCCGCCGTAAGTCCGGCCGGACCGCCGCCGATGATAGCAACTGTCTTACCGGTTCTTTCCGGTCTGCATTTGACTGCCGGCAGTTTGTTTTCTTTGAGTTCCAGATCAGCAACGTATCTCTTGAGATTGCGGATCGAAAGAGGCTCATCAATCTGGCTTCTGCGGCATTTGTTCTCGCATGGCGCGTTGCAGACTCGTCCGCATACGGCTGCAAACGGGTTGTGGTCGCGGACGATACGCAATGCTTCGCCGAACCTGCGCTGGGATATGAGCGATACATACTTCGGAACGCTCGTTCCTGCCGGGCAGGTATGCGAACAAGGCGCTTCGAACAAAGAACTGCACACGCAGGCAGGACACTTCTTATCCCGAACATGTGCTTCATATTCATCCCGGAAATATCTCAGGGTTGAAAGTACCGGGTTCGGAGCTGTCTGGCCGAGTCCGCAAAGTGCAGAGTCCTTAATCCTCTGGCCGAGTTCCTCAAGCAGCTCGATATCGCCTTCCTTGCCTTCTCCATGAGCAATCCGGTCTAGAATCTCAAGCATTCGCTTGGTTCCAACGCGGCAAGGTGTACATTTTCCGCAAGACTCATCCTGGATGAAGTCAAGGAAGTATCTGGCAAGGTCTACCATACATGTATTCTCGTCCATGATGATGAGACCGCCGGAACCCATCATAGCACCGAGTTGAATCAATGAATCGTAGTCCATCGGGACATTCAGGTGCTCTTTGGGAATACATCCGCCGGAAGGACCGCCTGCCTGGGCAGCCTTGAACTTCCTTCCGTTACCAATACCGCCGCCTATATCATAGATAATCGTGCCGAGGTCGGTTCCCATTGGGACCTCAACAAGACCTGTATTGTTGATATTGCCTGCAAGGGCGAATATCTTGGTTCCCTTACTCTTCTCTGTTCCAATCTTAGAGAATTCATCGGCGGTCATGTTGATAATAAGCGGAACATTCGCGTATGTCTCAACGTTATTCAGGACCGTCGGGCTTTCCCACAGACCGGAGTGTGCTGGGAACGGAGGTCTCGGGCGAGGCTCACCACGCTTACCCTCTATGGAAGCCATCAAGGCTGTTTCTTCTCCGCAGACAAACGCACCGGCGCCCATTCTGATCTCCAAATTGAACTTATGGCCAGTTCCAAGGATGTTATCGCCAAGAAGTCCATACTCTCTGGCCTGAGAAAGCGCATGCTCAAGTCTCTCTATGGCAAGCGGATACTCTGCTCGAACATAAACGTAACCCTGAGATGCTCCGATTGCATAACCACCAATGATCATGCCCTCGATGACCGAATGCGGGTCACCTTCAAGAAGACTTCTGTCCATGAACGCGCCTGGGTCACCTTCGTCAGCGTTGCAGAGGATATACTTCTGCTCTCCCTTTGCATCAGCAGCAAACTGCCACTTCAGGCCTGTAGGGAAGCCGCCGCCGCCTCGACCGCGCAGCCCACTCTTCTTGATCTCTTCAATGACCTGTGCGGGAGTCATCTCTGTCAATACTTTCCCAAGCGCAGCGTAGCCGTCTCGGGCAATATATTCATCAATGTTGCTGGGATCTATAACGCCGCAGTTTCGAAGCACAAGCTTCTTCTGCAGCTTGAAGAACGGGATATCTTCGATTGTTCCGCCAACACCATCGCCTTGTCCGTTCTTATGAACCAGGTCTTCGACGACTCTACCTTTTAGAAGATGCTCTTCGACTATTCGGACGGCATCTTCTGCTTTAAGCTTCTGATAGAACGTGCCCTCAGGGGCAACTACAATAACCGGTCCCAGATCACAGGAACCAACACATCCCGTCTGGATAACCCGGATTTCATTCTCTAATTTATTTTTAGCAATCTCGCGTGTAAGTGCTTCTGCAACCGCGTGGCAGCCGGATGATACACAGCCTGCACCAGCGCAGACTAGCACGTGAGATCTGTAAAGCTTCTCCATTGCCTTTTTACATTCTCCTCGTTTATTTGGCCGCTACGACCTGCCATTTGTGTACTTGGCGATGATACCGGGAATCTTATCCAGCTTCACTCGCCTGTAGATATCAGCACCTACTGTTACAACCGGAGCCAATCCGCAGGCTCCTACACAACGGTTAACCTCAAGAGAGAATTTTCGATTCTCTGTTGTTCCGCCTACGGCTACCTTCAGTTCCTTCTCAAACTGCTCCAGAACTTGTTTTCCACCACGGACATAACACGCAGTCCCGAGGCACACTCTGATAGTATGCTCACCTCTAGGCACTGTGTTAAAAAATGAGTAGAACGTTATAACGCCATTTACTTCCGATATCGGTACATTCAGCCCTTCGGCTACTTTAATTTGCACGTCCTCCGGCAACCATCCAAAAAGCTCCTGTGCCTGATGGAGCACCTGAATTAGAACGCCTTTCTGCCCTTTGCAAGTCTCGATTATCTTATCGAGCTTTTCATAGCGCTCTTTTTCGTCGGCTGCTACCTGTTGTGCTTTTTCTTCGCATTCACACGTATGCGTTGACAACCGCATTACCTCCTGACTCTACTACTCTTGTGTGGCAACGACCCACTCGCCCTGGATCTGCCCATTGATGATATGACCTGTGACTATGGTGCGAGCTTTCTCGGGAGTCACAAATCCATAAGTAATCGGCGCCTCACCTGACTTTATTACGTCAACTGTAGGCTCACGATCACAAAGGCCTTTACAGCCTGATTGCGTGACTGTAACGTCTGTGACTGAGTTCTTCTCGAGTTCATCGAGGATCGCAGCCATTACTTCTCTGGCTCCAGACGCGATTCCACAGGTACCCATGGCGACTACCACCTTGCAATTGTGCTCGCCTTCGCGCACCTTCATCGCCTGGAGCGTCTGTTCCCGGATCTTTTTTAGATCCTCCAGTGTTTTCATTTGCATCCGCCCTTTCGTAGGTATTGGGTGTTAAGCATCAAAAGCCTTGTGTTCGGCTCTCAACGACTGACACCAAACACCCATCTACGGAATCGTACCTATTTGGCCGATTCCCTCGTTCAAATAGTCTTTCAGCCATCCAAGAACTGGTGGAGACTGTATGGGAACATCTCCCAACTCCCTCCTGACATCAGCCATATCCAGACAGAATAACTCTCCATTTACAGTCTGCTCATATCTAATATCAAGCTCCGGGTTAGCTGCGACTAAACTGATTATTGTGCTGATTATGTCGCCAAACGGCATACGGTCTATATGTGAAAGCCTGAATGTTGCCTCAATTTCGGTCCCTTTGCCAGGCTCAGACCGGATTTGCACGCCGCCTTCACACATCTCGCTTGCCGCGACTAACATCGGGATTCCGAGACCAACCTTCCGAGTCGTTCGCGTTGTGCAAAACGGACTACGGACCTTCTCTATCATCTCTGGCGACATCCCTCTGCCATTATCCTTTATATATATATGAAGCAAATCCCGATTGTTGTCAGCCTCAGCGCCTATCACAACGCGGGTTGCTCCTGCCGCAATTGAATTTTGCACAATATCTAAAATATGCAGAGAAATCTCTCTCATTATACTAAATAAACAGCACTAAAACCGTATTTATGATTCAGAATCCGCGCTGGAATACCCTCCGCCCACCGTCCGGCACTCTTCGACGCATCTTCCATCCAAACGTTCAAACGCCAGCTTGATCTCTTGCACACTCCGGTGCTCCAGTTGAAACACTGTGCGGCACGATCCGATATCTGCCAGCATATGTGCATCAGAACTGGTTATTACAGCCCGTCCTTCCAGGTCTGGATGCTGCTGTCTTGCTTTTTGCTCTGTACTTCTTCTCGAGATCTCTACCGCAGGCAGATTGACTCCCTCCGGTATAAACCCCAAAACCCCGTACAAGCCATAACCGCGCCTGTCTACATGTGCTGGTATAGCAATTCCAGACCGCGCTTCTGCTTCACTTACTATCTCGTCTATAGGAAGCTCTGTCGAGGCCAGTAGAAGCCTCTCGCAATATTTTACAAACTCTGCATCTGTTGTAACAACCATCTGCTCGCCAAGTTTTTCAGCCTGGTTCGGCAGGTTTGGCAGCGATGCGTAAACAAGTTCCTGCATCGACTCAGCATCATCAGCTTTATCGAACAAGCAAAGAACGTGTACTCCTTCAACCGATTCACACTCGATACCTGGAAGCACCTTTAACGGACTTCCCTTGGCTGCTTCCATCACCGCTCGAACGTTCTCTGCTGAGTTATGATCTGATATCGCAATCAGATCCAACCCAACCTCCACCGCGCGCTCGATTATAAGCGGTGGAATCATCTCTATCTCTGCGCATGGCGAAAGCAGCGTGTGAATGTGAAGATCAGCTTCGTATCTAGCCGGCATTAGTACGCAAGCCCATATTATACAGCCTGCCAACAACCTCGAATGCAGGCAGGTCGCTCACAAACAGAGAAACGTTTTCCTCTTTTGCCTTCTCAATGGTAGCATCATCGGGACGGAGTCCGCCTGCCACGATCACTCCGGCCAGATTCAGAAGCGATGCAACTGCCACGATATTCAGATGCTTCTGGTTAGTAATCCAAACATCGCCTTTTTTGGCCTTTGCAATCACATCAGACATCAGATCGGAAGTATAACCGCCGGTCACTTCTACCGAATCGAGATCACCACCGCATAAGTGCTCCAGATTAAGCTCATTAACTACTTGTCGAAGTTTCATTTTGCTCTGTATTGTTCCGTGCTGTGCCCATAGACGGAGGAACTGCCGCTGCAGCAAGCAGCAACTCTTCCGCAAGCAGTTGAACCCTTTCCCTAAGTCTAAAAACGCAATCAGTTTCGGATGCCAGACCTCGCACTACATCTTCAGCAAGCGCTCTGCAGTTCGGCGCACCACACGACCCGCAGTCAAGTCCCGGCAGTTCTTCCACAATCTTCTCCAGCGTTGCTAATTTTTGTATAGCAAGCGCCATATCATCGTCCAGCTTCAGCATAGGTCTTGGAGTAATTGGCTTATCAAACACATACAGTCTATCTTTCGCAAGATCATCGCGCATCCGAGCTACCTGTTCTTCGGTCATTTCCTGTCTGGCAGGTGATGATGCCAGCATTCTCTGCCTGCGCCTGGTGATGAACGGGTTCTCTACTGTCAAGACTCCGCCTACACATCCTCCAACACATGCCTGTGCTTCAATATAATTGATCTCCGCCAGTTTACCGCACTCTATATCATCAAGAATATTGATGACATTATGTATGCCATCAACCGCAAGATGTTTATCTGCACCTATCGACAGATTTTCACCACCTGCTCTGCCCCATCCTATACCAAGTCCGGAACCTGTTCTGATAGCTTTACCAACAGCTTGTTCATCACTCTCAGGCCGAGATATTATCTCTCGGATTAAAGGGAACACCAGCGAGATAGAAATTGCCCCATCTACATAAGCTTTCTCAGTCCCTGCAGGCTGCTTGACTGCACTGACTTTACCAGGACAGGGAGAAATGAAGAATGTGCCTATCTCGCTCTCTTTTAGCCCTGTACGCTTGGAGACTTCAGCCTTTACAAGCATACTGGCAACTTCCATTGGCGTGACAACAGGCGCGATATGCTCTACCAGGTTTGGGAATCTTACCTGAATCAACCGAACGACCGCTGGACAGGCAGATGATATCAGCGGCTTGACTTTTGTTTGTTGTATGATCTTCCGAGTCTTCGCAGCAACCAGGTCTGCAGCATACGCTACATCCATAACATCATCAAAACCAAGCTGGAAAAGAGCTGTTATAACTTGCTCAGGTGTTGTGCCTTCTCTAAATTGACCATACAACGCTGGCGCCGGCAGCGCTATCTTATGCTGGAAATTCTCAAGAATCTCCAGACCATCTGCTACTACATCTTTGGCTTTATTCGGGCAGATACGAACACACTCACCGCAGTCGATGCAGCGCGTCTCGAGAATGTTTGCCTTACCATCTCGAACACGTATTGCCTCTGTAGGGCAGCGTTTAATGCAGTTAACGCATCCCTTGCACTTACTTTCTATCAAATGGACAGAATGAAAGTACTGCATAATACCTTACCGGTTCATAAAAACCATCTTTAACGTGGTGCCGACTCCCGGCTCAGATGATATCTCTAACTCATCTGCACAGGACTGCATATTGGGCAGCCCCATTCCCGCACCAAATCCCATCTCTCTGATCTCATCGCTTGCAGTCGAGTATCCCGGCTGCATTGCCTTTTTGATGTCGGTTATTCCTGGCCCATCGTCTTCTACCAGTATGGTTACTGCATCTGGACTGATATCCAACGTTATCCGTCCGCCATTACTGGCATGAATCACCAGGTTCATCTCTGCTTCGTAACTGGAAACCGCTATTCTGCGGATGATCCCCTGGTCTACACCAATCTGCTGCAAGATACGTTTGATCCTGCTTGAAGCAGCTCCCGCGCTCGAAAAATCCCGGCCTGCAACATCGTAAGTCTCTTTTAAGCCTTCTGCGCGGTTGCTTACTTCCATAATCAATCCCCCAGTCCCGGCGCACCACACGTCATTTCGCCTGGTTTTGCCGGTTCGATTTTCTGGCTGGACTCGTCTTTCGCGTGGACGCTTCCATTACAACCTTTAAGCCCTGCTGCAAATAACATCCCGCAGCATTCGTATAACGGATAAGGCGATAAAAGTATAGGCAGCCCTTTGGAACAGGCAAGTTCTACCATAGACTCATCAGGACGCTTGTTTCTTACGATGATGACAGCCTTGAGATCAAGCATTTCCGCAGTACGGACTACCTGCTGATTGGTTAATCCTGTGAGCAGAATAGATCCTGGTAGTGTAAACGCAAGTACATCGCTCATGAGATCGCATCCACAAGCTGTAGTAACCTGCTCATCCAGTTTATCCTCACCGCAGATGACTTCCGCGTTCAGGATCTTACAGATATCGGCCAGTGTCATTGTAGAACGCGCCTGTATTCCAGCGCTGTCGTTCATATTGATACTCCTATTGATTTTCAACTATGATGTAGCAGCAAGGCATATACATGTACGGTCATTTGGTCAGCTGAAAATCATCCTGGACTTTCAGGCAATACTCATACAGCATTTGCATGCTTGACCGCGGCCTCATTGCCTAAAAGTTTATAACTATGAGTTCTGCCAATTGAAGTCAATAAAATCCAGAGCTTCTATAGTGCACAAGCACGCTACCTCTACTGGCAAAACTCAACAAAAATCCGAACAGGGCTTAATTAAACGAGTATTTCCTTAATCACAAGACATACTATGGTAACATATTTATACCCGTGATATTTTTCACAAGGCCCTACCCGAAAAAAAGCGTCCTAAGACGCTGTCTTATTATAAATGATCACGCACGGTTAAGTCTGGTCTATGCCAGACCTATGCCAAAATCAGTATAACTCAGCACGGACTGCCTGTCAACGACTGTCGAAGCAACTTAGCGGGGATTTACGAGGAAAATTCAAAAACTAAAGAAAACTGGTATAGAAACTCCACCAGATGCTAAAATCTCTAAGAAAACATCTCACCTCTAAAACTTTTCATTTTACTCTTTACACTTTTTCTAACTCTGACCCACCACGTAGACAACAAACTCGATGCCCCAGTCTTAAATTCTGCCCTCGATAGCTTCTCCAGGAAGTCTTGAGGCCCTTCAAACGGCTCCATGATATTCAACGCTGCACCAATCGACGCAACATAGTGTGAATCGCTGCCCACAGCGCCCAGTTTATGATGTTTATCTGCAAACCTTTTCGCTCTCGTGTTGTAATGAGCTAAACTGATTTTGGAATTATAGATTTCAATGACATCTACCAGGTCGAGTATCTCTCTAAGATGCCTTGCGCGTATCCTGTTGACCTTAAGCCGGTCAAACGGATGCGGTACATAGACCACACCGCCTTGTTTCTTTATCTCCAGGCAGGTTTCCCTGAGATCCTGATTTGGCTCGATTTTTTCTTTCAGAAATAATCCGACAATCTCCCCATGACTGGTAGAAATCTCCTCGCCAACAATCACTTTCAAATCCAGCGCCTCTTTTTGGAGTCTGAGAGCACCTTCAATAGTATCATGGTCAGTTAATCCGATTGCCTTGATGTCGTGCTGCCGACAGTATTGCGCTATCTTGTCTATATGGCTCTCTGAACAGGCAGAATAGTCGGAATGTATATGCAGTACAACAATCATCAGGCTTTTTCCTTGGGGACAACAATATTCAGACACCTGGGCAGTACCTGAATAGTCTTGGGAGTATACCCTACCGGTTGGGCATCCGCATGAACTTCTATCTCTTCTTTTTCTCTCACTGCAGCTATCTCGATTCTCTTAGCTTTTGTAGTATAAGTCTTCGGCAACTGACTGAGTGTTCCTGACATCGCCGCCATTCCATATTGCATTATCTCAATCTTATTCAGACTGCCGACTATAACTACGTCCAAAAGGCCATCATCAACCTTTGCATCAGGAGCTATCATAAACCGTCCGCCATACATAGGTGTATTGGCTGCGGTCACCTGGGTTACTTCTTCAAGGTAAGACTCACCATCAATAACGACTCTCATCAGTTGAGGTTTCCACTCAGTATATGTGGATATTACCGCTGTAGCAGCATCCATTCTATTCTTATCTTTACGCTCTCCATATATATGGAAAGCACGAGCATGCAGACCTACTCCTGCAGCCTGAGAAAACACATTTCCGTTTACCTTGCCAAGGTCAATATCTTTGCTGTATCCTTCTGCAATGATATCTATTGCTGAATCGACATCAGAAGGTATACCCAGAGCATTTGCAAGATGATTTGCAGTTCCAAGCGGGATAATCGCAAGCTGAATGACTCCGCACTGTCCTGCATTTTGGAGCAGTGCGTGTACTGTACCATCTCCACCTGCGGCTATCACTCGTCCAGAAGCTCCCGCTGCTGCCTGGATCATTTCCTCTTCTGTGCCGCAATGAGGCAACTCAACATTTATCGCCTTTTTACCGAGTTTCCACAACAGTGTTTTAGCTGTAATGCCAAGTTTTCTGGCCCCGCCTGCATTCGGATTAAAAAGTAGAACGTCCATTCTTATTAGTCCTCACTATTACTATAGCCGAGGTCCACCTGCCCCAAACGTCTTGTTCCGTTTGCAAGTTAGTAACTTTATCGCGCATTAAAGATTGTAGTTTCAAGCTTGCTCAGTGTGGGAAACGCAACCATCGGGTACATAATTAGGGACATCCTGACCAAATATGTATGGAGGCGATAAGTTCATGTACACAGGCGAACCTGAAAGACAGGAACGAGATTGGCTGCAGGAAAGGCCAAATGACCTTAAACGACTCGACCAGATGGAAGGATGGCACATTTCAGAAGGCGATCCGGACATCCGGGGCTGGTCTATTGTAGATCAGGACAACAAAAATGTCGGTAAAGTAGACGACCTTTTTATCAGTGAAAAAGCACAGCAGGCAATATTCATGATCGTCACCCATGGTGGTGTGTTTGGAGTGGGCGGCGAAAAAACATTGATTCCACTAGATCATGTAAGTATCGATCGCCAAAACCAGCAAATCAAAGTACATATGTCTGGAGACCACATCAAAAACGCGCCCAAGTATACTACTGATACGCGCGACTTTGGCCAGTTCTATGATTACTGGAGTGGTATACGCCGACCTGAAGAGTACGAAGGCCGAAGGATGGAAGAGGCTGAAACCCGTGGTATGCGTGAAGAGCGAGTGATTCCGGAAGTTGAAGAACATCTGGAAGCTAGAAAGCGTGCTGAAGAAATTGGTGAAGTCGAAATCCGCAAGAAAGTGGAAACCCATCCTGAAACAGTCCGTGGTACAGTACGCAAGACCAGAATTCGTGTCATGAGAAGAGAAGTTAAGCCTGGACGGGCACCAGAACCTGGTGAACAAGTGCTGCGTGAAGGTGAAACCATCCATATTCCGATTGTAGAAGAGCGGCTTGAAGCTGCTAAACGCGGCGAAGTGACTGGAGAAGTTGTCATCCAACCTGAAACAATCGAAGAGGAAAAGGAAGTAACCGGTGAAGTCCGCAAAGAGCACGTAGAGGTTGAGCGAAAAGGTGGCGGCACAGTCGAAGAAGAAGAGGAAGAAGGTAGATAGGACAAGGCGGCACCTTCTGATATAAGCATACGACTGTAACTGAACATAAACAAAGGCCCTGGACTAAACTTGGTCCAGAGCCTTTTTTATTCAGGGTACAATTAATTCGTTATTTATTCTTAGCAACTTACAGGGCACTACTTATGGTCACACACTGTGACTGCTTTATATACCGGGTACCACATCCCTGAGTCACGTTCAGTAATCATCTGTTTGAAGTGCATCCACTTTGCATGTCCATCGAGAAGCAGCACAGTCGATCCTTCGTAATGGACATCATTTGGAAGATCCTGCTGATGTCCTGGGGTAACCATAAAAATACCGTCATTTATCCCTTTTGGGCTTGTGCTATTTTGTGACCCACGAGATTCATGAATCAGAAGGAGCATCTTGGTTTCTCTCTTAAACGTACATGCATCTTTTTTTACTCTGCAAAGCTGTTCATTCATTGAGTAAGATAGCTGGATTTTTGCAGGATCCAGAATGTATTTACCAATCTGACTTCTATCGGATGGACAGGCGAAAATCTTCGAGTTTCTCACATAAGGAAATACTTGGCTTCTTTGAAGTAGTAAGCTGCCGCCTTGATCGAATGGAGCTGTACATCCACACCAGTTGCCAGTGCCAGAAGGAGTTTCATTAAATCCAACCCATCCAACAGCAGGCATAATGCCGTTGTTATCATCTAAATACTGATGGAAAGCAGTACCTAACTGCCTGAGGTTTGATAAACACTGTGATTGTCTTGCATGCTCTTTTGCAGTAGCAAACACCGGAAAGAGGATCGCTGCGAGGATCGCTATAATAGCGATTACAACAAGCAGCTCAATAAGCGTGAATCCACGTCTATTCATCTGTCTAGCCCCCTGTTTTCTTTTTCAATCCTTTAGCACCAGTTGACGAGTCCCCGCAGCCCATCAATCAGTTGCATCATTATCAATTTTGTTATAGCACGTCAGCCATACCTTGTCAACACAAAATGAGAGCGTGTAACATTAAATTATTGCTTTTTATCAATATTATCTTCAGAAATGATATTTAATATAGTTGATAAATAAAAATGCACTATTAAGTATTAAGTATCGTTCTATACCTAGAACTCTATGCTTCTAAAACATTATGAAACCACAGCCAGAAACCGTTTTTAGATACTATATATTTTCCCAGACGGTAGGAAGTGACTAGTAGAAGATGATAATTCTATCTGACGAGCGGTAATGTTGGTTGAGACTCATAACTAGGCATCGGCGCAAAAAGATTGTAACGCCGCATATAACACTCCTAATGCATGCACGATACATATAAAGCCTATTCCCTCCTCATCACTCATAACTCGTCACAAACTTTTGCCTGCCTTCTTGACGTGAAAAAGGCTTCGTGATAGCATACTACGCCAGTATAATTATTGGGATATTTCCAATAACCCTGGAGATGTCTGTAAGACTTCCCCAGGGTTGCTGTTTTAGCTGGCTGTTCCTGCTGCCAATAATCTACTAGGAGTAAATCTCTCTTGATTGGTTGGAACCCGGTAAGGACGTTTATCGTCTACCGTATGGCAGGGTTGCAGCCTGCATTATGAGGAGAAGTAATAGAGGTAACAGATGGGGAAGTCTCTCATCATAGTCGAGTCGCCGGCAAAAACACGCACACTCAAGAACTTCCTCGGTCCGAACTACAGGATCGAGGCATCTATGGGACACGTGCGTGACCTGCCAAAGCGTGATTTCGGTGTGGATGTCGAAAAAGAGTTCACGCCTACCTACGAAATAATACCTGATCGCAAGGATGTACTTAAACGGCTGAAGGAAGCAGTCAAAGAAGCAGATGAAGTATATCTGGCATCAGATCCTGACAGAGAAGGCGAAGCTATTGCCTGGCATCTGCTGGAAGCGCTGAAACTGAAGTCGGCGAAACGCATACAATTTAATGAAATAACTAAGCAAGCTGTTACGCATGCGCTGGTTGAACCGCGTACCATAGATATGGACAGGGTGAACGCCCAGCAGGCACGTCGCGTGCTTGACCGTATCGTTGGTTATAAACTCAGCCCGCTTCTTTGGCAGAAGGTGAAGAAAAATCTGTCTGCCGGACGTGTCCAGTCAGTCGCTGTAAGACTGATATGCGACCGCGAACGGGAAATCAATGCATTTGTATCTGAGGAGTATTGGTCAATAGTCGCCAAACTCTCTCCTCAGGATCGCGTGGAACCGTTTGATGCCAAACTGGCACAGATAAATGGTAACAAGGCTGAGGTATCGAACGAAGAAGAAGCCCATTCAATCCTTCGCGAGCTTGAAGGAGCGCATTATGTCGTCTCCAAGATCACTGAGAAAGAACAGAGGCGCAATCCTGCCGCACCGTTCATCACAAGTACGCTCCAGCAGGAAGCTTCTCGTAAGCTCGGATTCTCGGCCAAGCGCACAATGCTAACAGCACAGCAGCTTTATGAAGGTATAGAACTCGGAGATGCCGGTCATGTTGGTCTAATTACTTATATGAGAACCGACTCAACTCGTGTAGCAGAAGAAGCTCAGGCTGAAGCTCGTGAATACATCGAGATGACCTACGGCAAGGAGTATCTTCCATCCAAACCGCGCCAGGTAAGGAAAAAAGGTGCACAGGATGCGCACGAGGCTATCCGGCCTACTTCCGTGCTGCGCCATCCTGATGAAATGGAAAAGTACCTTAGCAAGGAACAGGCAAAACTGTATAAATTAATCTGGCAGAGGTTCGTCGCAAGCCAGATGAGCCCTGCTGTCTTTGATGTAGTCACGGTGGATATCGCTGCTGGCCGGTTTACGTTCCGATCTACAGGTTCTACCATCAAATTCCTTGGTTTCAAGGCAGTCTACACTGAAGGCAAGGACACTTCGGAACTGACGGATGAGGAGCGGCCCCCCCTTCCTAAGCTCAAGGTTGACGAAAATCTGGACCTTCTGGAACTGACTCCTAACCAGCACTTCACTGAGCCGCCTCCGCGTTACACTGAGGCCACTCTGGTCAAAGCGCTGGAAGAAAAAGGGATCGGTAGACCGAGTACATACGCTACAATCATCTCGACTATTCAGGACCGTGGTTACGTCATCCTTGAAGAAAAGAAATTCAAGCCGACTGACCTTGGATGTGCCGTTACAGACTACCTTGTCGACCATTTCCCGAAGATTATGGACGTTGCGTTCACCGCTTCAGTCGAAACCGAGCTTGATAGCGTCGAAGAAGGGAAATTGGAATGGCACAAACTGCTTCATGATTTCTACGGCCCGTTCGATAAGGCGCTGTCCCAGGCCCAGTGGGGACCTGAAGGAACAGACCGCACTTGTCCTGAATGTGGGCGCAAGATGGTCGTCAAACAGGGACGTTTTGGCCCATTCCTTGGCTGTTCAGGCTACCCTGAGTGCAAGAAAATCATCAAGGTAGAGCGTGAAAAGATAGCAGCCGTCCAGCCGAAGGAGTCTGACATAGACTGCCCGAACTGCGGACGCAAGATGCTTATCCGCGAAGGCCGCACAGGCACATTCCTTGGCTGTTCAGGCTATCCTGAATGTAAAACGACTATGTCTATGGACAAAAAAGTCGGCATTAAGTGCCCGGTCTGCGGTGAAGGCGATGTAGTCGAGAAACTTTCTAAGAAACGAAAGTTATTCTACGGCTGCAGCAGGTATCCCGACTGCACCTTTGTCAGTTGGGGTAAACCTATTGACCGGCAGTGCCCGAAATGCTCTTCAGTCCTCGTTGAACAGCGTTGGAGAGGCCGATTAACCGGCTATAAGTGCTCCAAAGCTGAGTGTGACTATGAAGAAAAGCTGACACGGGCCAAGAAAGAGGAAAGCGGCTCAGAGCAGGAGGAAAGTCAGGCTCTCGCTTCCTGAAAAGATAATCGGGGCGGATTAGTAAAAAACATCCGCCCTTTCCTTCTATATATGCAGTACACATTTGACTTCGCCTACCGATTGCCCTCTTCGTTCATCTCTTATGTAATGCCGATTCCAATTATCTGCCCTGAAAAACATTTCTTCGATTAATATATAATCATGTAAACTACTTGATGAGATTTCTCGTCTATCATAACAGTGACATGGACATACTCAGACAAAAGCGGACAGCAGTTATTATATTGATTATTGTTGCGGTGTTTGCAATCGGATGGTTACTGGCTCGCATGCTCACCAGGCCAGATGCCCGCCAGTCTTCCAGACCGGTCGACACTGCAGCAGTCGTTGTCACATCTATAGAAGACATCCATCTGCGGCCTCCGTTTAAGAAAGTCTGGGGAATAAGCGGAAATTACCTTATCCAGGATTTCGTAGTTGTCAAAGACATTGTCTACCACTGCGGCGATAAACCTTATGGCGCTATCGACCTGACTACAGGCAAGCAAATCTGGGAAAACACGCTCCCCGACAATAACCCCAGCTCAGGTATCGCTTCAGACGGCCGAATGGTCTTCGTCATAGCCAGAGATTGGCAGTTAATTGTCTGCGATGCTGAAACAGGCCAAAAGCTCTGGAATCGTCCTATAAGAGGCCATTCCAGTCAACCGATGATTCACCAGAGCATACTCTACTGCGAGCTAAATCCTCTGGAACTGACTGCAATCGACGTTGAAACTCAGAAGACTTTGTGGTCGGTCAATCTGAAGCCAAAATCACCGATTCCCTATGTCCTGACGATGGATAATATTAACAGTCCGCAGATTCTATTCCGTCCCATTCTCTGTGGAAGAACCATAGTGGCTGCAACATCATCCGGTGAACTTATAGGACTTGACTATGAAACCGGCGAAATCCTATGGCGCAGACCCGTAGACCGGCCAAAAGATGGCTCTGATAACTGCTACACCGGAGTAGCAACCGACGGAACCCGTATCTACTTCACGACTCATAACGGTCTTGTTGCAGCACTTGATAGCGAAACAGGCAAAACCGATTGGCAGTTCGTGGATCCTGCAGGAATCCCTGACCAACCTGCCGTTGGCTCAGGCGTCGCAGCTTATTCGAACTACTCCGGTACTCTCGTCACCCTGGATGCTGCTTCTGGCCGAAAATTGTGGTCTGAGAAGCTTGAGATTGACCCAACATCGCATATCGGCGCGGCTGTTATATACGAAGGACAGGTTATAACAAGCGTGCATAATGAGATTATTTCGTTCGATGTTCGGGGAAACAAACTCTGGTCATGGGAAGGCCCGGAAGACCTGAATAACCAGCCATTAGCTATCTATGGAGATGGATTTTTCCTTAACGGTGAAGAATTCAGCAGATATACCGTTGGAGAAGACCCTCGCATTCCCAAAGACAAGGCTGAACGCATTAAACTTGCCACGCAACTATCGAAACGGCTGGATAAGCTCACAAATGATGAGAAATATATCCTCAGGAACCTCGGAGATGAGGCTTTCGAGGTGCTTCTGCCAATTGCCAAAACACAATTACAGCACTACAAGACTCTACTGGAAGCAAGTAACAGCGAGGATTCCGACAAGCGCAAACAGACTCTCAGCAGGCTAAATAACCTTGCGGTGATTCTTCTTAAAGTAGCTGGAAAGCACCGGACATCGGATGTTTTATCTCTTCTCGATCTTACCAGCGATGCTTATGCTCGTGAATGGTTCATCAGGTGGCTGATTGATAACGGCAGCGACCGTCTGAACATTCCATATTTCATCAAACTGATCAAGAACAACAGATTAATCTACGAAACACACGATTCCACAGTCCAAATCATCCAAAAGATAGCCAGGTCAAGTTCTCCCGAGGCTGTGCAGTTCATGATCGACCAGTTAAAGGATGAGTCAGCAGATCCAAGAGTCCGGCTGTATGCGTTTGCAAATCTGGCGAATGTCGGAGGCAAGGCTGGTCAGAATGCCGTGATTGACATAATGAGTAAGGCAAATCGCACTGCATGTTCATTTGCTGAGTTCATGATGCTGGACACTCTGCAGCCAGTTCCCCGCAGTGCCAGTAAGGAAAGCTGGGGAAGCCGGGGTGTCAGGTCTGAGGTTCTTGCTGTATCAAGAGACAGATCTGGCAATCTTTGGGCACTGGCAGCATCATCAGCAATCGGGTCTAACCAGGATTTATGGTTGTTGAAGCGGACTGGAGGAAGTTGGAGCGATCCAATCTTCACTGGAGCCGAATATGAGAACCTCGGTTACCTCGACTGGACGACCGGACTTGTCCCGCAGGCAAACACATTAGCCAAAGATTCTGATGGCGACGGTTGGAGCGACTTGATTGAGAAGCGTATAGGCACAGACCCGGCGGTGAAAGATTCAGATGGTGACGGGCTGTATGATTCTGAGGATATGAACCCGCTGGTTGCGCCGAGGAAACTGACAGACACTGAGCAGGTAGTTGCAGCTGCTTTCAGAACTGTGGTTCGATTCTCTCCCGGTATGCATGTGCCTTGTATTGTGGATTATTCTGGGATTCCTGGTTCGAAGCCCTTTGAGCTGCCTGGGAATAACTCTGCAATTATCCCGTTGGCACAACAAGGGGAGAATTCGTTGAGAAGCAAGTTCGGACAGGGAGTTTGTATAATCAAATTCTCTCATCCCCATTATGATTTTGCCGGAAACGAGACCTTTGGCAGGAATAAACCTGCTGTCTTATGGAACAAATCCCACACAGAGGCAAAGGTACATATAAGCATATTGTTCGATAACAGCCAGCCAAGCATCAGCTACGATGTCCACCTGAAGAAATTCAACACCCACTGGCTGCCAATCGGGTTAAAACAAGGCTACTACGGGCGGAAGTATTAATCCACTAATTGCATAAGCCCAAAGCAACGGTTTTATATTCATATATAGATGATGCTGCCCCTCTACCAATGAGCTTTTATGATGTACCCGGTTCTGGGTATACCCGCGCAGATATATCATAAAAGACAGGGGCAAATATGAACAAGCTAGACCAATCCAGGATATTCCTGTGGATTCTTCCTGTATCTGCGTGGGCTGTTATCTCAATCTTGTCTTTCTTCATTCCTGCTGCAGGGGATGATTGGTATTCATCGACTCCTATTGTGGATTTCTCATGGCGGTTGTTTCTGCCTAAAAACACTTTCTGGCGTCCAATCGAGCCTGCCTTGAGACTGCTGCTTGGACAAATACCGTTCGCTTTTCCATATCTAAACCATCTGCTCATTGTAATAGCTCATGGGCTTACAGCTTATATCATTTCGAAGATAACTGGATTTGCAGGGCTAAGTAAGAGAACGACAGCCCTTGCTTGTGCAGTGTTCTTGATATCACCAGCAGTATGCGCGACTGTTTTCTCGGTTGACGGCTTTAATCAAGCATGGTCAACTGCGCTTGGATTTTTATCGGTCTGGTCGTATCTGAGGTTCAAGCGTCCGGGGAATATCATCGGATGGCTCTCTTTTGCCATGATAGCGACACTGTTCAAAGAGTCCGGTGTTGCGTGGTTTGCCGCTGCCCCGCTAGTGGCTGTAGCTATTGAAGGCAGACCGATTCTCAATCGCTCGCAAATGTCTCGGATAGGATGGAGCGTGCTTATCGGAGTCTGCGGAGCATTATTTTACCTTGCACTGCGGTTTGCATTAAGAGCCAACATAGTACTCGGGTCGGAATCCGGGAGGTATTCCATGCATTTATCCCCGATTGTCTGGCTGAAGAACATAATACTGCTTGTGGGGCTATCTACCACAGCAATCGACACACTGGCCGTCTTCCTGCCTCCGAGGAATATCGTCCTGGCAGCAGCCAGCTTCGCTGCTTCGCTTCCTCTTATGGTACTGACTGCCCTTGGTGTATCGAGACACCGTCAAAGAGCAAGAATACTGCTTCTTATAACATCCGCTGCGGTTGTGAGTATGCCTCATCTGCTGATAGAGCACCCAGGAGAGATGCATGCTTACCCGACATTCGCAGTTTTAGCATTACTGATGGCATTTGCAGTCGATGACCTTGTGGTATCTTCGCGCCGGAGCATTGCGTTTGCCATAGGATTGTTCCTGTTGGCATCGATCGGAGTGGGGATGCATAAATGGCAATTGATGTATAGTCACAGTTTGACTGCTGTTCCTGTGGCCCGATCTATCGATGCCCAGACAACCGAAAAAAAGCCTGAGACTGTTTTAGTTGTAATAGTTAAGGACAACTTGCCGGGTTACTCGGTCTTCTACCAGGACCCAGCCAAAGCATCAGCCTGGGGGATGTCTGTTATTGAATTATGGGAATGGAAATACCCGAAAAAGTTCCTCTATGCCGATGATAAAAATTCCGCCGGCCAACACTACGATGCGATGTGGGTAGTATATCCGAATGGCAGAGTAGTAGTTAAGCCAGGAGGAGTGAATTAGCGGGATTGACATTGAACAGAATTAATCTGCTGATATGCTTAGGCGCGTTTTTCCCGCCGGACCAAATTCCCTGCACATCCCTGTGCGTCAAGCCAAGTTCCCCCCAATTCCGCACTCCGTACTCCGCATTCCGCATTTGGAGGATTCCGCACTTATATCGTTCATATATCGTTCTTTAGCTTTACTCTTTGAGCTTTACGCACTACACTGTCTCTATGGAATCTAACAGACTAACAATAATCGGTGGTGGGCTTGCAGGATGCGAAGCAGCATGGCAGGCAGCAGAACGCGGAATAGATGTGACGCTCTTCGAGATGCGTCCGGTGGTGATGACTCCCGCGCATGAGTCTGGATTGCTCGCAGAACTCGTATGCAGCAACTCGCTCAAGTCCGAACTGCTTACTTCGGCACACGGAGTACTCAAAGCGGAAATCAGCAAGCTGGGGTCGCTCGTCATCTCGGCTGCCAAAGAGACTCGAGTCCCCGCAGGTCAGGCTCTCGCCGTAGATAGAGAAAACTTCGCCTCACTAATCACCCAACAAATAGAAAACCACCCGAAAATCAAGGTAATCCGGGAAGAAATCAAGTCGATACCAACGGATAGACCGCTCATAATCGCCACCGGGCCGCTCACGTCAGACGCTCTTGCATCAGACATCGCCCCGCTGACCGGCTCTGAGTATCTGCACTTCTACGACGCCATCGCTCCATCCATCGAAGCCGATTCCATAGACCGCAGTAAATGCTTTCAGGCAGCCAGGTATGACAGAGGCAATGCCTACATCAACTGCCCGATGACCAGAGACCAGTATTTCGAGTTCCGAGATGCCATCCTCGCAGCCGAAAAGACTCCTTTGCATGATTTCGAACAAAAAGCCCAGTTCTTCGAAGGCTGCCTTCCCATAGAAGAGCTTGCATCACGCGGCCCAAAGACACTTGCGTTCGGCCCGATGAAACCGGTCGGCATCAGGCATCCCAAAACAGGTGAAAAGTACTTCGCAGTCGTCCAACTGCGCCAGGAGAACAAAGAGGGAACTGTCTACGGCCTGGTCGGCTTCCAGACAAGGCTAAAATGGCCGGAACAAGAGCGGGTTTTCAAGATGATCCCCGGCCTTGAGAACGCCAAATTCGTCAGGTTCGGCCAAATACACCGAAACACCTATATAGACTCACCGAAGCTGCTATCCCCTACCCTTCAGCTTCGTTCTGATAACCAACTGTTTTTCGCAGGTCAACTGACAGGAGTGGAAGGCTATGTGGAATCCGCAGCAACGGGAATCATCGCCGGGATAAACGCTTCGCGGCTGCTGGAAGGTAAAGAACCTGTTGTCTTGCCGAAAGTGACGATGCTAGGCTCGCTCATAAGCTATATCACAACAGCACCAATTAAGCAGTTCCAGCCGATGAACGCAAACTTCGGCATCTTCCCGCCACTCGATGTCCCGGAGAAAAAAGACGAGATCAAACGCGCCAAGATGGTCGAAAGAGCACTGGCAGCACTCGATGAATGGCAGAAAGAGTTATAACCTCTCAAAGCTCCTACAGGTCAGTTCCGTTGATAACCAGCCTGAACTTGTAACCGAAGAAATCTGCAGCGCGGCGGCACATAAGCATTCTGATCAGGAATATCTCGAAGTATTCCATCACGCTCGCAGCCTGAGAGTCCGTCGTCAGTTCAAGGTTGATTGTTTTCGCATCCTGGTCTACCCGAAGCTGAGATTGCTGCACGGCATGGTTGACTCTGTCATGGATGTCGAACGCCATAGGATTCGGGTTCTGGACTCTGGACTGATGTACATCAGCCTTGTCTGCAAGTATAAGCGCAGCCGCAACAGGCGACACCGGTGCGCCAAGCTCTTCTTCATGGTTCCCGATGGCCGAGATAATCGTCGCAATCTCCTCGGTTGGCATCCCCATCTTGGTAAGCAGAGTGAATGCCATGACAGCGCCTGTTTCACAGTGGATATGCCGGTTGATAGTGTTTCCGATATCATGCAGATAGCCTGCGATTGCAGCCAGTTCCGATAACCTGCCGTCAAACCCCAACTCGCGGGGGATTCTTCCTGCTGTCTCAGCCACAATCCCTGCATGCCTGAATCCATGCTCTGTGTAACCGAGCGCATTCATCTGTTCATTTGCCTTTGATATGTATGTCCTGACATCATCATTCCTGCGGATGTCATCAAGCGTGATTATCTGTCTTTCCATATTACCTTCCTGCTGCTCTGCGACCTTATTCGGACATTCGAGGCTGCCCGTCACCGACTTCTGCACGGTGCTTTCGATATTTGGCGAGGAACTCACGACGATACTCCTTCAGCCGGTCTTCTTCTATCGCCTGCCGTATACCAGCCATAAGTTTATAGTAGAAATACAGGTTGTGATAAGTTGCAAGCCGCGCTGCCAGTATCTCACCAGACATATAGAGATGCCTCAGATACGCTGCACTATAATTCTGGCAGACTTTACATTCACACTCAGGGTCAACAGGGCTGAAGTCCTCCGTAAACCGAGCGTTCTTTATATTTATCCGCCCGTAGGTGGTATAGAGCGACCCATTTCGGCCAAGTCTGGTCGGGAGAACACAGTCGAACATATCCACCCCGCGCCAAACCGCATCCAACAGGTCTTCAGGTGTTCCAACGCCCATCAGATAGCGGGGCTTCTCTCTTGGAAGCTCCGGAACAGTCCAATCCAGCACATCCAGCATAGCCTGTTTAGGCTCTCCGACCGATACACCGCCGATCGCAATACCTGGGAAGTCCATATCAACAATCGCACGGGCACTGACCTTACGAAGATCCTCATAAGTGCTGCCCTGAATGATGCCGAAAAGCGCCTGCGGAGTCCCGCTTCCACCTTGTGAGATACTTCCTGATGCCTGCCATTCAGCTTTGCACCGTTCAGCCCAGGCATGAGTGCGTTCCATCGCCGCTTTGGCCTTCTCATGGCTTACAGGATACGCCACACACTCATCGAACGCCATGATAATGTCCGCGCCGATTGACTTCTCTATCTGTATTACGGTTTCTGGCGAGAAAACGTGCGTTGATCCGTCGATATACGACTTGAAAACTACCTCATCCTCACCGATCACCCTCAGATGCTCCAAGCTGAACACCTGAAAACCACCGCTGTCTGTGAGAACCGCATTCGGCCAGGACATGAACTTATGGATTCCGCCTGCCCGTTCTATGACTTTGTGTCCGGGCCGAAGGTAGAGGTGGTAAGTGTTCCCCAGGATGATCTTGAACCCGATCTCCTGAAGTTCCTCCTGGGTCATCGATTTGACTGTCGCCTGAGTTCCCACAGGCATAAAAACTGGTGTTTCGACAGTAGCATGAGGCAGTTTAAGAATCCCCCGCCTCGCCCTGCATTCCGTGCTTTCAGATATTATGCTGAATTCGATGATTTTTTCTCCGAAATAACAATTATCCCGGCCATATTATACCACCACAGCCAACCTGACGTCAGTAGGGAGAGAGCATGAGTAACGAGTGAAAAACAAGTTCGGGAAATACTCTATAAGCATAAAAGCAGGCAAGGGATCAATCCCTGACTCCTGGCCACTATCCACGGAATCTGTAGTTTTTCACATTCAACGCCTTCCAAAGAAGTCCTGGGTGCTTTGATATTGCTTCTATCAGTTCAGGATCATCAGTCAGAAGATCCGCTCTTATCTCTCCTGCATCCAACAGCTGGTCTAGGAAGTCCATCTCTGTCTTGCGTAGGGGAAGGATGATGCTCAACCTCTCGCGGCACTCATCCACGAGGCGTTTGGCCCAAGTGTACCGGTCTTCTATCTTGGCAAGTGCCTTACAGCTTAGGACAGGTATTAACTGACTCTCTAATTCCCGCACATCGAAACCGACATTATCTACCGTTATCTTTCGCCAGTCTTCGCGGTTGATGGCACCATAGACGACGAAAGCCAGCCGCAGCTTTTCCACATCAAGCAGGTCAAATGTGAGCAGTCGATGAGCATCGTAGAGATCTCTTCCAGCATGACGCGAGAAGAGCGCTGCTAGTTTCCCAGCTAATATCTCGTGGATATCCATCACCGGAACACCGACAACTGAATAGCTGCCTACAGAACATGAGTCCATCGGTGTCACTGTAAAGAGTGGGACGCGATACATGTAGTTTATATCGAGCTGTAGTACGCCAGTTGGTGTAACAACACTTCTATAACTCAGGTTATACTTTCCTCCAGCATGGTCTGACGGACTTCTCGTGATTCTATAACCTTCACGACTACATATCGCAGTTATTGCCTGCTCTATCTTCGGCCTGTCGGCTTCCATGCCTTCCTTATCCACACAGCCAACATAGTTTAGATCGATATCAACGGACAGCCTAGGCACATCAAGGAGGAACAGGTTTAAGGCTGTGCCACCCTTCAATGCCAATTTGCCTCTAAGCTGCGGATGAGTGTTCAACAGGTCAAGGAGGGACAGGAGATGGATGACCTTTTCCAGTATCTCTGGTCTATAACCAGTTGATCTGGCCTCTGATGTCAATCGCTCTATCGAAAGCCTCATTGTTCTTCCCAGCTTCGTTTAAGCACGGTATCGGGTACCACCAGGTTCCACTTGGATATCAAAGTGTTGCTCCCCTTGTGTGACCTGTCAAAATAGTGTGGGGACTTTGGACGGAGTCTGACCAGACGCTCCAGGTATTCGTCATCAACCATCAACTGCCCCCTGTGCTGTTCCAAAAAGAATCCTACCTTTGCAGCAGTCGTGGCATTCCCAAGCAGTTCCACGTACCGGAATACTACAGCAAAGTCGAAGTACTCTATCATCTCAAGTGAACGCCATATCTCCTCCCAGCCCCCAGCAAGCTCTGGCCGCTGCATCACATCCACCATTGTCCGTTCCAGGCTCGTCACCCGCAGATCCTCGCCGTGGGAGTCTTCAGTATTCACCCCATACATCTCCTCACCTTTCTTTACTAGCGACTGTGGAAAAAGGACTGGCTTGAAGGTCTGGCCTTCATATTCAAACGGCCGGAGTCGTGAATGGGATAGGTAGATATAACTGCTCCAGTAGGAATAAGCCTTACCATAGAACTGAAGAGCAGTGTGATACGCTAGTACTGAGTCAGGAGCCATCTTTGAACATACCAGGTAAGGGTCAGCTACTACCGTCTTACCGGGAGGTGTACTCAGATAAAGTGCTTTACGTATCTGTTTTACCCGACCTGTGCCAAGATGATATTTCAACAACTGCCGGCAACTTGTGGGCTTTGCATTTTGATGACTGCGGCAGAAATCATCAAATTCCTCGATGCTAAACACGGTTTTTGCATTCAGAAACGCTTGCGTCTTCATGCTCTGTCCCTTTGCACTTGATAATATGCACTTATAAGTATAAATATATTATACTATTTGCTACTTGTAGTCAAATACACTATCGGGTTGAGATTGACATAACTTGATAGTAAACATAGATAAGTATAATAATATTATACCATGCGATGCACATCATCAAGTATAATTACACTAAACTACCCCGTATTTTCTCCAACAATTCTTGGTTTTCGGATTACATATCAAGTAGAGGGTGTATCATGCAGCTTCATGAATGTGTGAATAACTCAGCTATTCACTGAGGAATAAGCGTCAAAAATACATAACCAACTATATCGGATCAAAATAAATCTCTATATCTCCTTGGCCCCTATCCATATTACTTCCTAGGATTCCGTCAGATGAAACGCCAGTACAGCAAGCTCTTGCCCGAAGTCTACATTCCGAACAACAACGTCTTCCGGGAGTCTGAGGATAGCCGGAGCAAAGTTGAGTATCGCTTTGACACCTGCTTCCACCAGTTTGCAGGCTACTTGCTGGGCAGCAGTGGCAGGTACTGCGATTATCCCTATCTGCGCCTGCAATTCGGTGTTCACTTCTGCCAGTTCTGCTATGTCTCTAATCTCAAGGTCCCACAGTTTGCGGCCGATCTTGTTGTAGTTATTATCGAAGACGGCGACGATGTGGAAATTCTGCGCTTTCAGTACCGGGAAGCCGATCAGAGCGCTTCCGAGGTTGCCTGCGCCGACGAGCAGCACGCGCTGAGCTTGTTCCACCTTCAGGATTCTGGCAAGACGGGCTTTAAGCTCCTCGACATCGTAACCAATTCCCGGCCTGCCGAACTCGCCAAAGTAAGACAGGTCTTTACGGAACTGAGCAGCATTGATACCGGTAGCTTGTTCAATATCGCTTGATGATACCGTGTCTATCTTGCGGCAGTTCAGCTCGATAAGAGCCGTCAGGTAAGTTGCCAGTCTTTCGAGGGTTGGAATAGGTACCTTATTCACGTTGTTTTTAGGTATCGAGTCACCTCATAGGCCATAGGTTATTCGGCTGTGATGTTTGTGCCCAATTTCACAACAGTAACTGAAGTATATCATTCAGTTTAATCGATTGCAAGCAGGTTGAGGACGATGGAACTAGCCATTCTCTTGTAGGAACTGGCGGGATTATCTAGCTGACTTCCTTACAAAGGACTTGGCCACCCAACACTAAAAATCTTCTAAATGCATCTCTTTACAAAATAAAAACTGTGCTTCAATCAGTCATTCGCTCACGATTGACTCTGCTTTTATGGGGGTATTCATTTCAATATAATCTGGAGATATACAACCAAGTGCAACCTGCAATTGATTCAATAGAACCAATAATCTTCATTGGAGCACTGCTAGTTTTAATCAGTATCGTCGTAAGCAGAGTTTCTGCACGGCTTGGCGTACCTGCCTTGCTATTATTCCTCATCTTAGGTATGATTGCCGGTTCTGAAGGACCTGGAGGGATCGATTTTGATGACCCTGAAATTGCCAGATCCATCGGTGTTGTTGCTCTTGCGCTTATACTCTTTGCTGGTGGCCTCGATACCAACTGGCAAAGCGTGCGTCCAGTGCTTTGGCATAGTCTGAAACTTGCTACAATTGGAGTCCTGCTCACAGCCCTGTTATTAGGATGGTTCGTAAGCATCGTTACCCCATTTTCACTTCTAGAAGGACTTCTGCTTGGTTCGATTGTTTCATCAACAGACGCTGCTGCTGTGTTTGCTGTGCTCAGGTCTAAAAATGTAAGACTTCGCGGCAATCTTAAACCATTACTTGAGCTTGAATCCGGCAGTAATGACCCAATGGCCGTTTTTCTGACTCTAGGGTTTATCGGACTTATTACAAAGTCAGTGCCTTCACTTATAAGCCTTGTCCCAATGTTTGTCCTGCAGATGCTGCTTGGTGCATTGATTGGATATATTGCAGGCAGAACTATGATCTACATCGTCAACAATTTGAGGCTCGAATACGAAGGTCTCTATCCAGTGCTGACTTTTGCGCTTATTCTAATCTTCTACAGTGGTGCAACTATCATAGGAGGCAATGGCTTCTTAACGGTTTATCTGGCTGGAATCATAATGGGCAACAATGAGTTTATACATAAACGAAGCCTGATTCGTTTCCATGACGGAATTGCGTGGTTGATGCAAATCTCGATGTTTTTAACCCTTGGCCTGTTTGTCTTTCCATCAGAATTACTGCCGTTAACAGGGATTGGTCTTCTGGTCTCTGTAGTCCTTATGTTTCTTGCCAGACCTGCAGGTGTATTCATTACACTCATTTTCTCATCAATAAATCTCCGGGAAAAACTGCTTATTTCCTGGGTAGGACTGAGAGGCGCAGTCCCTATTATCCTTGCCACATTTCCACTTACTGCTGGAATAGAACAGGCGGATATGATTTTTAACCTGGTGTTCTTTATTGTTCTTACATCCGCGCTTTTCCAAGGCTCATCTATCCCGATAGTCGCCAAATGGCTGCGTGTCGATGCTCCTTTGGAACAAGAAGAGGAAGAAACGCCAAAAGCTGAAGAAGGTAAGCCTATCATATACAGGCTGGGTGAAATCCGTGTACCTGAAGATTCTAATCTGGTAAATAAACGAATTGTTGAAGCTAGAATACCTGAAGCAGTAGAAATTGTCTTGATAGGTCGAGGCAACCAAATCATCACTCCTACCGGCTCCACAATCATTAAACCTGACGATGTGCTTTTAATACTAGCTGATGAGGATTCTCTTAAACAGCTAATGGAGATGCTGGAACCGTAAACCTTTTAATTCTAAACATAATCAGCACAGCATTATGGAGATTGAAAATGGCAAGGTTAGATAATTTGATGGTAGGAATAGACTTCTCACCTAGGTCGTTTGCTGCTGCTCAGATGGCTGTTGCGCTTGCTGCACCAACAGGAGCATCAGTAGAACTCGTCCATGTGGTTGAGACACAGTTATCAGACTCCGATGCTTTAATCTTGGGATTGAGTGTGAAAGATCTCCAGAATTTGCTTATCAAAGAAGTAGAAGTTACGCTCGACAAATTAGCTGAACAGTTGGAATACCAGAACCTCCATAAGACCATAACAGTCGGCAGTCCGGCAGTGGAACTTGCGAGGTTATCTGAGGAACATCGCTCTGATATCCTCATTGTTGGAGATACGGGAGCTGAGTCTTTGACGCTTCCTAGGGGCGTTGGGGCTACTGCTTACCGGCTTGTGGAACATGGCCCCCGCTATGTACTCGTTGTCAAGGCTGGTTATAGCGGTAAAATACGCTCAGTTGCTGCCGCCATCAGCTTTGTGCCAGTGGCAGATGACGTCATGCGGCAGGCATATCTCATCGCTCGGCTCTTCAAGGCAGAGCTTCATGTTGTTCGAGCCATTCCAGATATAACAGAACTACGATTCCGAATCGCTGTCCTTCCATTTGACCTGGAGCATATAATAAGTGAGTCAGAAAATTACAATAAACTACGACTTGAAGACTTTGTCAGCAAATACAACATCGATGATGTAGCAGTAAAAATCTCCATTTTATCCGGCAAGCCTGGTCAGGTGCTCGTGGAGTATCTTCAGAATGAGAATATCGATGTTGTTGTAATTGGCACAGGTACATCTTACAGAGTCGCAGGCTTCCCTATTGGAAGCACTACTCACAGCGTGTTGAACCGCACACTCTCGAATGTTTATGTAGTCAGATCATTGGAAACTGCGCCTTAACTACTTAAGCCTTATCGCAGGTTACACGATTGCCTGAAAGAAATTGGTTTACAGCATCAGATTCATATTTGGCGAGAGTCATCTGTATCCTGTATAATTAAAGTGGCGGCATCAGTTTATCTATTGGGTTCATGTTATGCTGCAAATAACACGTCATGCTGAACATAATAAATTATGCCGAACATAATAAATGCGTCATGCCGAACTCAATACGTCATGCCGAACTTGATTCGGCATCTCTTTTTAGATCCTGAAACGAGTTCAGGATGACGTTGAATACTTTTCGGGATGACGGTTACACATCTTAGGATGGTAGGGCACAAGGAAGTTTTGTGATAAATGACTCGCTAAAATCAGCATTTTTATTCAGAGTTCTTGGAATTGGCTGCTCCGGTTTCCAGAAATGCATACAATATAGGAGGGCACATTGACATTATCTCTCCACAGCTTGTTTGAGGAGATGGCATTGCTCCTGCTCGCTGCAATGGCGGCAGGAGTTCTTGCAGTTCGTTTACGTCAACCACTCATCATTGCATTCATCATTGTAGGCATAATCTCAGGGCCAGTTGGATTCAACATTATCCGATCTACAGAGCAACTCACTTTTCTCGCGGAAATGGGTTTATCACTCCTGCTCTTTGTAGTCGGATTAAAGCTGGATCCGCAGTTGATCCGTAGAATGGGTACTGTCTCGCTCGCAACCGGGCTGGGACAGATGACCTTTACAGGTCTTATTGGTTTTACAATACTGCGGCTTATTGGTATGCCGCTGGTCACATCTATATATGTTGCAGGCGCACTTACTCTCTCCAGTACAATCCTCATTGTCAAGTTGCTTTCCGACAAACGCGATACGGATTCTCTCTATGGTCGAATATCTATTGGATTCCTGATTGTAGATGATATTGTGGTCATAATGGCAATGATTGCATTGAGCGGATTCTCTGGAACATTGACCGTGTCTCCAGCTATGCAAGCATTGCTGATCATTTTGAAAGGTACTGGGCTGTTCCTGAGCGTTTGGGCATTGAACAAGTTCATCTTCCCCAAATTCCTTCCCGTCGTATCGCGTTCTATAGAACTACTATTGCTTTTTGGTATTACCTGGGCAGTTGCGCTTGCTGCAGCCAGCGAACTTCTCGGTTTCAACAAGGAAGTCGGCGCGTTCATAGCTGGTCTGTCATTGGCATCGACTATGTATCGCGACCTGTTGACCACAAAGCTTGCCAGCCTTCGGGATTTCCTATTGCTTTTCTACTTCCTTGAACTAGGCAGCCGTCTTGACTTGCATGCAGTAGGCTCGCAAATCTCGATTGCAATTATTTTGTCGCTCCTCGTTTTGATTGGCAAGCCGTTCATCGTTATGTTCATACTGGGAAAAATGGGATACCGCAAACGCACCGGGTTCATGGCTGGTCTTACTGTAGCACAGATAAGCGAATTTTCGCTCATTCTAGCTGCTATGGGAGTTGAGGTAGGCCATTTGGATCAGAATGCACTTGGCTTAATAACCATGGTGCTTATGATAACTATGGGCATAGATGTCCATTTGATCACACACGCACAGTCATTATACGATCGAGCACGCAATTACCTGAACATTTTCGAGCGTAAAAACTCATTCCAGGAAGATGATAGTATAAAAGACCTGATAGATATCGGCGATGATTGCGTTATTTTGATTGGACTTGGCCGCTATGGAAGCAAGATTTTTGCACAGCTTACCAGCCGAGGACGTAAGACTATCGGTATGGATTTTGATCCTGAGACAGTCAAGGCATGGAATGCTAAAGGCGAAAAAGTAGTATTTGGAGACGCTGAAGACCCTGATTTCGCACACTTGCTTCCGCTTTCCAAAGCACGATGGGTGATAAGCTCTATTCGCGATAACCACCTCAACAACAGAATCATCACAGCTCTGCGCAATGAAGGCTACAAAGGACTCTTCGCATGTGCTACTGAAGAATCACCAGTTCCTTCCAGCGAAAGACTCGACGAGAATGTTGACCTATTGTTTGATCCGTTTGAGGACTCTGCTGTTCAAGCTACCGATCTTATTTTTACTACTGAGGAAGAGATTACAAAAAGAGCAATGGAAAAGCTAATTGATTCTATGTCTGATCACTATATCATCTGCGGTTACGGACGTATGGGTCAGCAGATTGTGAAGGACCTCACCCGCTATAACATTCCATGCGTGGTAGTAGAGTGGAACCCGGAACAGCTTCCAAAACTGCGCGAGCAGAACATCCCTCATATAGAGGGAAAAGCAAGCGAAGACTCTATACTTTTGAAAGCCGGCATCCAACGCGCAAAAGGTCTGATCGCAGTTGCACCATCCGATGAAGAAAATGTCTTTATAGTCTTGACGGCCAAAGTCCTCAACCCAAGGTTGTTCATTGTGGCTCGCTCGATTCTGAAAGGCAACGAAGACAAACTCAAACACGCTGGAGCTGACATGGTAATGTCACCATACGTCTTAGGAGGCCGTCGTATGGCTGCCGCAGTCATTCGTCCTGAGGTCATGGACTTCCTTGATCTTGTAGTGCATACTGATGGTCTGGAAACGGAAATGGCAAGCATCACAGTGCCGCAAGACTCTCGATGTATAGGGAAAACTCTTTCAACCCTTAACCTGTGGGAAAAGGCTGAAGTGACGCTGCTGGCAGTGAAGCGGTCAGGAGAAGACCTTCATGCTAACCCAAGCCCTTCATTCGTCATACATGAAAACGATGAACTGATTGTTATGGGTACACCATCTCAGATAAACGCTGCCAAAGAACAGATATCAAGCTGTGACTGATCACGCATAGCTTCAATGCTTTAGCGCAGTTGTTCAGGCTGTCTCAAAAATGGTCACTCATCAAGTGTCACATATAATTCATTACAAAACAGATCAGAATCAGACTCTGATAAATATGCAGGAAAACACCATCTACCTAGTGTGGAGTGCGGCGGCTAGACGCCGCTTTGTTTTCCGACTATAAATGAGCTTACGAAATACAAAGCTAAGCTATCGGCAAAAAACAAAGCGGTCTCAAGCAGCCGCACTCCAAACACCTGTTCGCTAAAATATCCCAGAAATATCCCCGCTTTTTCTGTACTTTTTGCCCAAGTTGTTGTCTTATAATTATGGACAACAATAATCTCTGATGGTTGGGGATCTACTCACCGAGTAATATCTCATAACAAGGTCGAAAAAAAACCTTGTATACAGCAGTAAACAAAGG
>JAKPFN010000065.1 GCA_029551395.1 Armatimonadota bacterium
TCTGCCAGGTTAGCTCCCGCAGCCAAACGGTACAATCTAGCATTATTCACCAAAACCATGCGCCCTGCTTCTCGCCTGCGGGAACTGGATTGCAGCAGATTAAAAAGCTAGAGGAAATTTGGCGTTCCCGCAGGATAAAAACCCTCTTGTTATAAATTGGGAAGTATCATTAGATGGTGGCCAAAGCTGGATTGCATTTGGTGAAACGAGAAATGTAATATATAGAGTGTTATCGGATCCAATTGTAAATACTCTGTATGATCTTGCGTTAACCAAAGCTTGTACATATGCTGATGGAGAATCTACACCTTTGGGTGCTGCGCAAAAAATATGTGATGGCATTGACTTTGATATTTATTATGATCCATCTGATACTATCGGTAGCGAAGCAAATCCACTTAAACTATACGATACTGGCGTAGGTATGTGTGAGGACCATGCTAGACTAATGTCATTGTTACTGAAATCGATTGGTATAGATGGGTGGCCACACTACTACTGGGGTGGATGCAGCTCATTACGCATATGTTACTATAGATACAGAGGGTGGTTAGGACCGTCCATCGCATTTATCGGTCTAGGAGCACATGATGGTGCATCTGTAGATCCGCATTTTAAGTTTCATGCAATCACAGGAGCTGCAATCGATGGGAATGTCTCGTACTTTGATCCATCGTATGGTGTGTATGAAATGAAGATTCCTAATGAATATGCTCCAGGGCATCCATACGTGGCGACTCTTCAGCAAGGAGAGGCACTGCCTGATTATGCGCATTTTGTTGATTGGGATTGTCCACATTAAGAAAGGAGTGTTTATTCTGATGACTAGAATAGCATTTTTTGCAATAGCAGTGGCATTATCGATGTTAGTAGCATGTAATGCAACGCGCACTACTATACAATCTGGCTCAACGCCTGAGATGGTAACAAGCATCGATGGCAAAGCAGTTGTTGAAACATTAGGTTATCAACTTAAACGTGTATCGTTAATTTCTGAAGGATGGGTACATGACTTGGTTACTAGCGGTATTGAGTCACCAGATTTCATCGTGTTCTCTGTGTTTCCATCCGTTTTTGAAGCTGAGTCATCGTTTGATTCCTTTGTAGGCAGGATGACCATTGGACCTAAGCTTACTGATGTAGGTATTGGAGATCGATCCTATATATGGTATTCAGACAAGGATAAAGGTAATACGGCACTGTTTAGGCGAGACAATGTTTTTGTTCGCATTGCTTGGAAAGGTAGTCTAGAGGGATCAATGGCTGTTGCCCGTAAGATCGATGATATGCTTAAGGAGAACAAAGGTCCTGTGAAGCGAGGAGTTCTTCAGCAGAAACCAGAGATCAAAGACATCCCTGCTTATGTTGATATTACACCTGCAGGATTGATGGAGATTCATCCGATTGTCACCGGCTTCGGCAGAAATAAACCAACCATCTTCGTAGGTGCTGCCCAACTGGGACGTGGAAAGGCGACAATCCAGGAAGACGGTATCATTAAAATAGTCGCGGACGATAGACCGGGCAGATACAGACTGGAAATAGGGTTTGGTTCTAAGGATACTCTATTGTTCACAAAGAGAACAATGGGTTTAGAAGTGCGGGAAGAACAGAAAGAGTAATTAACCTAATTATTTAACATGTGATTGGCATATCTTATATATGCTGCAAGATCGCCAAATATAGCTGACGGGGAAAAGAGGGGAAAGGGGACGGAGCCTTTTTATTGACCGGATGTCTTCAACACAAGAAGGATATCAGCAGTATCTGTCGAAAACACCTGCATTATGCCAAGAATGGCTCGTGCAGTTATTGAGGACTGGGAGAATGAACCGGCATCACCTGAAGATGATGGGATGCTTGAGATGATAAGGAGCAGGACTTACAGCGGTTTCCCTTGTGGAGATGAGGCCTTTGCAGCAAGGCTAAAAAAGGTCCCGTCCCCTTTCCCCAGGTATGACACTCAAAGAACGTGAGAACAACACATCACCAGTTCAGCACGTAGGCGAGTGGATGAATATTCCAACAAGTATGTCTCCAACAATTACACCATCTATATTAAGTCAGGAAACTGTCAATGGGGTAACAACCTACACTATGGAATGGGACTGGAATACCCTCTATGAGTTTGCTCCTCCTGTTCATAACGGGGAGCATAACCTTAGGCTGGAATGGAAGGCTTCTGATGGTTCTGTGCTGATCCCGAATATTTCGGATACTTCTGTAGAAGTGAAGAATCTGGTGGTATCTGCATCACCTGAGTATCTGGTATATGATCCGGATGCTGCGAGTCCAAATAATACAATCACCTACAATTTGGAAGATGCTGTGCCTGATGAGAATACCAGCGTCACGATAAGCATATACAGGTCAGACCAGACACTTGTGCGGGCAGATACATTCACGACTTCTACCGGAACAGGCAAGACTTATGTGTGGGATGGAAAAGATTATGATGGTAGGTTGATGCAAAAGGGAATATATTTATACAAGATCAACGCGTCACAGTCTGCTCAAATGGACTCAGATTGCGACAAGTCGCCTTGGAGGATTGTTTCTACCTCAGCGCAAACTATTGGTATTGTCCAGGAAACTGGAGACGGGATAATGCAGATCGGATACCACATTGTGCCTGAGGAAAATTGTAGTGCCTTATTTGCTCATGCAGCTAAAGTAGAGGTATTCAACCCTAACCTTGTAGAAGCTCTAGAGCAAGAAGCAATACTACCAATTCTCGTAAATCAAGATGCCGTTTTTCCTACCTTCAATTTAACGCTTGATACTCCGGGAATCTGGTGTTTCCTTGTATCAGCCTGGGACAAACATCCCGCACATGATAGAAATCACGTTAATAGGTTGCAAGGGGTACGTCCATTATTACAACATAACATCTCAAAGGAACGCATAGAAATAATGGTGTTCTTAGATGCTGGTCACGGTACAGATCCAGAGAATGGTCTTACAGCACCAGGAACCACCGGAAGTAAACATATACATGATGGACAGTCTGCCCATGACAGGTACAGTTGGTCTGAACATGATGTGGTGAGTTGGACTAGAGACGAACTCAAGCAGGAACTCCTCACACATGGTCTGGGAAATGGTTGTGCATATACCTCACTGGATCATTTATGGAGGGGTTATAACGTGCAGTACGTACCAAGATATATGATTAGAGGTAAAAGCGGTATACAAAGCGATCCCACGCGACGTGCAAATTGGGTAAATGAAACACTTAAGAAGCAGAAACCAGATTATGCTGTATTTATATCTCTGCACTGTGATGGACGTAGTTTTAGCACTGAGCCTCCTTACGATCCGCGCCAGACAGAATGCTATTACAATGTCGATATCACCGATTCTAGTAATCTGTCCTCTGCACTGATTATATCGCTCAGTGACATTAATATTAACTTTGATCCTCCATTGAATAGAGCATACAGATCAAAAGATGGCACCAGCCTAACTAATATGGGATTACTGCGCGCAATGGCAACTAGAGGTAAAGGCCGATTTACAAGACAAGTACCATCTAATTTACTCGAGATGGTAATGCTCACCAATCCATACGATGAGGATATGATTAATAACGGTGAGAATCGTGTAGAAACCTTCGGTAGACAGCTGATTGTGAGATATATACACAGTACCTACTGCGGTTTTAATTTTCGAAAGGTGGATTACAATGTTGATTAAAGACAGTTGGTATAGTAATAGTGTCTGGTGTTTGGCAGTGTTATTTATTTTCTTCAGCCTGCCAATAATTGGCTACTGCACAGAAGAAAAAGGCATGGAGTTGCCGGTAATTGGTGATCTGAGTTGGTCGCCAGACAGTCAGCACATTGCCTTTAGCACAGACCGTGGAACAGGAGAAAATGATATATGGTTGATTCACCCGGATGGTACTGGGCTGGAGCCGATCGTCATTGGCTCATTTGATGAGTTTGGGCCAGGATGGTCACCGGACTCATCAGCTATCTACTTCTTATCAAACAGAACAGGGAATGGGCGATTATGGAAGAAAAATTTAACAACCGGAGCATTAACACAGGTTTTTGATAAAGCTCTGGGAGGTTACGCTATCTCGCATGGTGGTGACTTGATTGCGGTTGAAGTTCATCGTGAAACATCCTGGGGAGTCATCATTATATCAGCAGCAACTGGTGAGGAATTGAGATGGCTTGCTACAAATGCTTACAGTCCGTCATGGTCTCCTGATGATCGGAAAATCTCTTTTCTAAGAAGAGATAACCTGTGGGTGATAAACAACGACCGGTCTGATCTGCAACAAATTACCAACTTTACCGAAGATGATCCAGTTATTGGCAGTGTTGATTGGGGATCAAGCGGATTTATAGCTTTTACACAGAATGGCAGGATCTATAAAATCAGAACCGATGGCAGCGGTCTGACTTGTATTTATCAGGATGCAGATATTGATGGCTGGGCTGAGTCGCCTGTGTGGTCACCAAACGGTTCCAGACTAGCATTTATCAGACACCAATGGGATGCAGTTGAGATTTGGGCTATTAATACCGATGGCACCGGACTTACTCAAATAACCCATACCGTCGCTACTCCAACATTTAGCCCTGAAGGTGGAGAGTATACAGGCGCTCAGACTGTCACGATAGGCTGTGCCACACCCGGAGCTGTCATCCGCTACACTACAGACGGCACAGACCCAACCGAGTCCAGTCCCATCTACTCAAGTCCTGTGACAGTTGATGCAAGTAAGATACTCAAGGCTAAGGCTTGGAAGACTGACTACTTCCCAAGCTTTACGGCCAGTGCAGATTATGTAATCCAGTAACATGATTAGGAGATAAATGCATTAATAAGCTGCGGGAATACAGAGTATAGGAAGGCTGACAGTTATCTGCCAGGTTAGCTTCCGCAGCCGAAAGGCACAAGCTGTTATGGTTCATCCCAAACCATACGCCTTGCTTCTCGCAGAATATAACCTTGGCCACGTTACTCACTTCCGCTATGATGCGCGAGGTTAAGGGAAAGGGGACGGGGCCTTTTTATTGACCGGATGTCTTCAACACAAGAAGGATATCAGCAGTATCTGTCGAAAACACCTGCATTATGCCAAGAATAGTTCGTGCAGTTATTGTTGGAGAAAGCTAAAAAAGGCCCCGTCCCTTTTATCTTGTATATGTCATTCGAAGGTATATCTTGGCAGACGCTAAGAATCTTCAGGCTGTTAAGGTCATTATTCCTAATGGGGATTCGCTAAAATAACTTAATAATACGCATTAATAATCAAATATTGCCAGTTGACGATCTGTTGTTTACTTGCTAAACTTACTGACGAGCTAGCAGTATCGGCTCAAGCAGTACAATTCCGGCATGCCTTGTGCCTGCTCAAGAGGAGATACACTGTCCTAAGCATACCGGCTCTAGCTGATTAGCTGATAACTCTCGGATACCTCCACTCGCTTTTCCACTGCCAACATACCAGCCGGTAATGCAGTTTCTCCGGCTAATGTGGGAGCGGGTTGATTAGCGCCGCGGCTGTATCCGGACCAGCTATGCCATATGATATGGCGTATAACAAGCCGCTCAACTTACCACGTGCTGACCGGACAATGTCTACCTTCTGAAATGGCTCAAGAAGCTGCTTATAGTGCGAAGGTGCGCTATGGAAGGAATTGTTGCTGCCATGGAAGGGGGGCATTTATATGCACAGCAAGATTAGCAGGTGTAGTATCCTCGTTTTACTGTCGGTCATCCTGACCGCCCTCTTGTCTTTCGCCTCATACAGCATGCCGACTGATGCTGTCAGCGAGCGTGTCGAACTCCGCACTGAGACCAGTAAGCACTGGCAGAACTCCGACGGCACACTGACAGCAGAAATCTTCTCAGGCCCTGTTCATTACAGAGATATAGATGGCGCCTGGAAGGAAATCGACACCCGTTTGGAGCCATCTGAAAAGGCCGGATTTGCTCATTCCGCGACCAAAAACAGGTTCAAGAGCCATCTGGCAGCCGATGCAAAAGGCCGGCATGCAGTAGAACTCGAAGGTATCGAGTTCGCTTTTACTGCTGATGTTCTTGAAGCCGCTTTAGGCACTGTCGAAGACAGCAGCATCACTTACGCCAATGCCTGGCCAGATGCGGACTTAAAGTACACAGTCCTGCCGATGGGTATCAAGGAAGACATCATCCTCAAGTCCAAACCATCGGTATCGCAGTTCAGGTTCATCGTCAAAAGCGGCGGTTTAGAACCGGTTACCGCAGACAGAGGCATAAACTTCGTTGATAAAGAGGGCAAAGTAGTAGTCTTTATCCCCGGCCCGTTTATGATTGACGCTAATGGAGCTTATTCAGATGCCGTTGAAGCTACCTGGAGATCACTTAGCGATGGAACAGTCGAACTGCTGCTTGAGCCTGACCAGGAATGGCTTTCAAAAGCAGTCTATCCGGTGGTTATCGACCCTACTTTCTATGCAGCTACCGGAACAGGCGCTGCGAGCATGGATGCAACGCTTACCAGGCTGCAGCAGTTATATCCACCTCCTACTCCTCCATCAACAAGCTATTCGTGGAACTACAGCAGTAGTTACCTTACGATAGGCAGATATACCAGTTCGCCAAATACCTGGACTTTGTACGGCTGCATCAAGTGGGATATAAGCAGTGTCCCGCAGAATGCTGTAGTTGAAGATACTTCCTGCATTGAGCTTAACAAGTATACTTCCGGCAGCACAAACAAGAACCTGAGGCTGAACAAGATCACGCAGGCGTGGCCGCCGAGTGCGCGTCCAATATCGGTTTCGGTGCTCGAGCAGTATTTCAACGGATACGTTGGTACTCCTGACAGATTCCCAAGCGAAGCTGAGGACAAAGCAGCGTTTTGCCAGATGGTACAGGGGTGGATTTGGGATCAAAGCACGAACCACGGAGTAGAGTTCGAGCCGGTAACAGGTGGAGACTACAATGTGCAAGTCTGGGCTTCAGAAGGCTCCTCCTCCTACTGCCCCAAGCTGGTCATCAATTATACTCTTGATGAAGTAGCTCCAGCAATTGATTCTATTTCATCACCTGATTGTGTTAACAATGGTCCTATAGTAATAAACTATATAACCTCAGACAACCTGAGTGGAGTAGAAGTAGTAGAGCTGTGGCACAAGAAAGGCCAGAGTGGTACTTGGGATCTTTACCAGAGCAGTACCTCTGCATCCGGTTACTTCGAATTCACAGGTATGACTGGAGATGACATTTACTACTTCGGTCTCCGAGTACAGGATAAAGCCGGTAACTGGTCGGATACACCTGGAGAAGGTCACACTTACGTAGTCTTTGATACAACTTCACCT
>JAKPFN010000073.1 GCA_029551395.1 Armatimonadota bacterium
GCACCTGAGCAGTGTTATCTGCCAGGGTTCTCATGAGGTTATAGGCAAAAATCGAAAAAGGGGTGTCCGCAAATCACCTCATCCTGAGCGTGAAATGCGGACATAAAAGGTCATTTCCCAAAATTGTGGGATGGTAGTGAATCAAGTTCGGCATGACGTGTTAATCAAGTTCGGCATGTATCAATAAGTAACATATGCTCCAGGTGCATGCTCTTTACACCAAAGCCCCCAGGACGAATCCTGGGGGCTTGTTATCACTTACCGGATAACCGGCTGTGGAGGCTAGAACCTGGGCGGTTGTCCGGGACCTATATTAGCAGGGCCGTGCATCGGACCATGAATTGGGCCATTACCTGGGCCAGGCATGTGCCTTATTGTCTCTTTCACAATCTTGAACTGCTCGGGAGTCAAGAGCGCACGGATCTGTTTCCATCGTTCATACTCTGCTGCAACAAACGCAGCTTCAGCCTTCTCTGATGCAGCTATCAAAGTCTCGACCTTTTTTGCGTCGAACTCATCAGCCATCATTGCTTCGCTGACTGCCTTGAAAGCATCCTGAGCCTTTTTCCTCAGCGGGGCAATCCTGGCTTCGGATGTATCCATGATCTCCGCAAACACCTGAGCCTGCTCTTCAGTCAACTGCAGATGCTGCATACTGGCAAACAGCCACATCACCGGGACATCAACCGCTGCTGCAGGGCAAATTGGCTCTGGCTGCATCATCATTGGAGGGCCACCGGGTCCGCCAGGCCCACCAGGTCCGACCATTACACCGCCGCCGAAACCGCCTGCCATACCGCCGCCTGAAACGACGACCTCATCAGATGTCTGAGCCTTCGGCACAACGTTTGCTGGCGCGGATTCTACAGCCCACACTACTCCGAAAGCAGCCACAATCACTGCTATCGCAGCTAAAACAATGTATATTCGTTTCATCTTCTTACACCTCTTGGTAGATTACCTTCCTGCCTCTTGTCCCGGGATATCTTTTTTTCTTATTGTTCGAGCCTTGATATGCCCTCTTGGGCCGGAGAGAAATTCTTATTAATCTTTAGTGCTTCACGATAGCTTTGGAGCGCTTCTTTGCGCTTTCCCTGTTTTTCAAGTGCCCTGCCCAGGTCGACCAGAGCCTCAGGCGAGTTACCGGTCATCTCGACTACCCGCCTGTAGTGTATCTCAGCCTCACGGAACTTGCCTCTAGCCTCAAATACTTTTCCAAGTGAAGTCTGCAGAGAAGTCGACCACGGGTCCATAGTCACTGCCTGTTCAAGCTCATACTGAGCACGTTCAAGGTCTCCGCGCTCCATCAGCATAAGCGCGTATTCTCCTCTAAATCCTGCATTGAACGGTGCAATCCCTATTGCCCGGCGGAAGTGCTCACCAGCTGCCTCGTAGTTGCGTTGTTCCCTGTATATCATTGCCAGATTGATGTGTGCCGTCGGCGAATTGGGATAATCCCTGATTACCCCTTGCAGGCACTTGATGGCATCCTGGACTTTACCTTCTGCACGTAGCTGGAGCGCAGCATCCACACGCTCTCTTGCCTCAACCGGCTCCCGACCTTTGCTTGCTATTGCTTCTCTGACGACCCGCTCAAGCAGCGGTACTGCGGAAAGCTCTATCTGCCCTTTTATGTAAGTCACCGTAGCGCCTGTTGGTCTTGCCAATACACTGATGAACCCATTCTTGCCTTTGAACGCTATTGAAGCAGATTCCGTGCTGATTTTGGTGCTCTGAAAAAACGGCGTCCATTCAGGAGGATAGAGCGTAAGAGTATAAAACTCCAATATACTGGAAGGAAGCGCCGGAGGTCCGGGAATTACGTAATCTGCAATGATTATGGAATGCACTTTCTGCAGTTCTTGATGGTTCCGAACTACCTGAGCCAGATCATTGCCTTGCAGTTCGAACATCTGCTGTATCCTTGCACCTGCTGGCCACAACACTACATCCTGAGGAGGCCGGATGACAGGTAATCCCGGATTTCCAGTCCCGCTCTGGCTAGGAGGCACGTCCAGCCTGACTTCTCCCGGAGGACAATCCGGTCGTCCGATACTGTTCTGTGCAACGCTGCAAGACTGTACTATTGTTGCTATGACCAGTAGGAACAACAAACGGCTCATAGCTCGTCACCTCTTTCGCGTAAATCGTCTGTCAGACTCGCTTCCACCAGAACACTCATCCCCAGGGCTATCAACTGGTCTGCCTGATAGGTTATTTCCTGTGAAGGCACGGGTTCCGCCTGCGCTACATAGTCCGTATCGACGGTCGGTATCTCCTCAACCGGTTCCGGTTCTTCCTTGACCGGCTCAGGCTCAGGTGCTTTTGGCTTTGGAGTTGGCCTGTAGTGCTTTTTCGGCGCAGTCTTCGGCATAATCTCAGGTTTTCTCATCTTAGGCTGCTCTATGACCGGAGCTGGTGCGGGAGATTCCTGTTTTGACTCCTTCTGAGCGGCCACCTGCATCTCCGAATCCGATTGTTTATTATCTTGCTCGACTATCTGAACCTGAGAAGGTTTCGGTTGATGTACCATTTCAGGTTTTTTGTTATCGCGTCCCGTCAGCACCGCCAGTGCAATCACAGTTATAACAATAATCAGTGCAAATCCATAGGCAAACACAGGCACAGGGCTGCGGTGTGCGTGCTTTTGCTCATCAGCCTGGATTCTGGCAGCTAAACGCTCCCATCCGCTTTCGCGGGGTTCGATGGCTTCCATCGACTCCAGACTTACAGCTAACTCTTCTATCTGACGGGCTGCATTACGGCATTCGCTGCAGTGCATCAGGTGCGTTTCCAGCTTTTTTTGCCTGCCGTCATCAAGCCGACCGTCAGAGAGCAGGGAAATCAGATATCTTGCGCTGTTGCATTTCATCTAACGTTATCCCTCCGTTCTGGTCGAGGAACGGTCTCATCCTTTCTCTGAATATCTCTCTTGCCCGGTACAGTCTCACACCGAGCGAGCGTACTGAGCATCCTACTACAGAGGCAATCTGTTCATAGGGCATACCATCAATGTGCTTTAGCACCAGTATTATCCGATAATGCGGGGGTATAGTCTCCAGGACCTTTCTTACCTGGTTAGAAAACTCGTTCCGAATCAGAATAGTCACCGGGTCTGCCTGCTCATCTTCCATCCCCTGCCAGTCGGATTGCTCGACAAGTTCGTCTATCGATGCTGTCTTGCTGGACTTACGCCTTGCACGGTCCAGGCATTGATTGGCAGCTATTTTGAACAACCAGGTAGAGAACTTACCGCCTCTAAAACCGGAGATGGACTTATGTGCTCGGAAGAATGTTTCCTGTTTGACATCTTCTGCGTCATCAAGACTTCCTATCATCCGCAGTGCCACATTCAGCACTCTTCGCTCATATCTATGAAAGAGCGTTTCAAACGCGGACAAGTCCCCACTTTTCCATCTTTGAGCCAGTTCCTCATCAGGCAACTGCACGCCTGTTCTCCTATCTCCCTCTTGTCACTGTAATGACGAATGAGGAAAGAACTTATTTAACAGGAAGTTACCCGCAGTATAGCACGTAGGCCCAAAAAATGCGGAATGCGAAATGCGGAGTGCGGAATGAAGAGAACATCGAGGTATGCGGTATGAGTAGCTGTTAAGTACCCACTTGTCCGAGGATTTCGTGGACGAATGATTGTTCCATTTTCATTTCTTATTTTCTTACTTTCGAACTTTCCGCGTCTCTTAAATTCCGCACTCCGCATTTCGCATTCAGACGGTCTAGCCTAAGCCCTGTGCTAAATGATAATATGTAGTGGCTGACAGCTATATATGACAGCAGCCGGAGTAAAGGGCTATAAAGTATGAGTGAAGAGACGATTCAGACTTTGAGGATACTTGTGCAATCTACGGCGGTGCTTTTGATTGTGCTTGATCCGTTCGGACTGCTGCCGCTCGTGGTAGCTGTAACCGGAAAAATGAGCAATAAGCAGCGACAGAGGATGCTCACCCGCGCGGTACTTATTGCGTTTGCTCTGCTTTTAGTATTTGCATTTGCCGGAACATTGATTCTGTCGCTTTTCAAAATCACACTCGAGGACCTTAAAGTCGGTGGCGGGCTTCTTCTGCTGGTAATTGCGCTCAGCATCGTAGTTGGAGGTCACTCGCAGTCCGAACCTACACCCGATGTCAACGCCGGCATTGTTCCCATTGCTTCACCGCTTCTTGTAGGGCCGGGGTCAATCGCCACAGCGGTAGTTATAGTCGGTCATCACGGCCCTTTCATTGCTGCTCTGGCTGTCACCATCGCATTTTTCCTTACCTGGCTGGTTCTGCGAGCAACTTCGCTTATTTACCGAGTGCTTGGAGTAAGCGGGTCGGATGCAATCGCCCGGATTATGGGTGTTCTTCTCGCTGCATACGCAGTCGGTCTTATCAGAGAAGGCATAGTGGATGTTGTCAGAGCCGTTTCGAAAACAATGTAAGAATGCTTGATATTAAAACCGGCGGACGCTGAAGTCCTTGAATTCGCCCGTTGCCGGAAGCCGGACTACGACCACGTTTCGCACTACAGCGCCCATCGGACCTCGCTTCAGAGCGGAAACGAATATCTCGAGCTTTTCTTCATCGCCCTCAGCCACTACTTCAACATCACCATTGGGAACGTTCCGCACGTAGCCTGTAATTCCAAGCGGCTCAGCTCTTATCAAAGTGAAGTATCTATAGCCTACTCCCTGCACAGTCCCCTGAACTACCGCTCGAATCCGCTTTTTCATAGGCAACTAACGACGTCAGCAGTGATTGCTCACTTTCTTATAGCTTGCTCGATTGCTTTCATGCTCTCGAGTAGTTCCGGCAAATCTGCCAGCTTCAGCATAGACGCGGCGTCGGAAAGCGCTTTTTCAGGCTCTGGATGGGTCTCTATAAACAGTGCATCTATTCCTACGGCTGTTGCAGCGCGGACCAGATGCGGGATGAACTCCCTCGCTCCGCCGGATGCATTGCCCTGCCCGCCAGGACGCTGCACGCTGTGGGTAGCATCGAATACTACAGGATAACCGAAGGAACGCATAATCGGAAGCGAGCACATATCCACCACAAGAGTGTTGTACCCAAACGAGCATCCTCGCTCGGTAAGAAGCAGGTTCTCATTGCCGGTGCTCTTTACCTTATCAACCACATTCTTCATATCCCAGGGAGCTAGAAACTGACCTTTTTTCACATTCACCGGCTTGCCTGTTTTAGCGGCAGCAACCAGAAGGTCAGTCTGCCTGCATAAAAACGCCGGGATTTGCAGAATATCCACAACACTAGCAGCAGAAGCAACCTGGACGACCTCATGCACATCAGTCAGTACCGGGACTCCCAACTCACTGCGGATATATGCCAGGAGTTCCAGTCCTTTCTCCAGGCCGAACCCTCGATAAGAACTGACCGACGTCCTGTTGGCCTTATCAAACGAAGCCTTGAATATGTAAGGGATTCCCAGCTTTGCAGCCGTATCCCTTGCAAACGTTGCGATTTCCATGCACTGCTCGCGCGATTCCATAACGCACGGCCCGGCTATCAATGCAATCGGCCTGCCTCCGCCTATCTGCAAGTTCCCCACCTGAACAGTCTTTGTCATACCGACCTCTCCATAAGCAGCATTCTGACTTTAATCAAATCTTCTTCCGTATCAACGCCAATCGGGCTGAAATCCGTTTCTACCATCTGTATCCGCCAGCCATTCTCCAGCGCCCTTAGCTGTTCCAGCGATTCAGCACGCTCGAGCGGTGTTGGTTCAAGCTGACTGAACGCCCGAAGCGACCTCACGCTGTAACCATAAAGCCCGATATGTCCATATATGGCAAGCTCTGAGTGCTCATCTCGAATGTAAGGTATCGCAGAACGGGAAAAATACATTGCCCGATTGTTTTTATCTACAACTACCTTCACCAGGTTCGGGTCTTGTGCCTCTTCTGTGGTAATACGCCTCATAAGGCTCGCTATTTCCGGCGGACTGGGAGCCAGAAGCGGGTTAATCAGGCTGTCTATTGCCTCAGGACGAAGGAGCGGCTCATCTCCCTGGACATTCAGCACTATATCCTCATCCCTAAGCTCAGATGCAGCCTCTGCAAGCCTGTCTGTTCCCGACCTGTGAACAGGTGAAGTCAAAACAGACTTCCCTCCAAAGGCCGCAACAGCTTCGATTATCTCCTTATCAGGGGTGGCAACTATCACTTCGCTAACTCGGGCTGCGCTCTTTGCCCGCTCATATACCCGTTGAATCATTGGTTTGCCGCAGATATCGACAAGCGGCTTTCCCGGCAGGCGAGTAGATGCCATCCGGGCTGGTATTATTGCCACAATCCGCGGCACACTGCTAACTCCCATATACTTCGACTATCCTCTGGATTAGATTTGTTGTAGATTTGCCTTCCGTCAGGGGGATAATGACTATCTTGCCGCCATAAGACTTGACAGCCTGGGACTCTGGAAGGTCGTCTGCCTGGTAATCCCCACCTTTGACGTGAATATCCGGCTGAAGATATTCAATGATTTCAGTTGGAGTGTCTTCATCGAAAAGAGTGACATAATCCACGCACTGCAGCGCTGCAACAAGTTCCGCGCGCTCGAACTCCGGCACAAGCGGCCTTGAATCGCCTTTCAGCCGTTTTACGCTGTCATCTGTGTTTACAGCAACAATCAGGCAATCGCCAAGCGCCTTTGCATCTTGAAGATACCGCACATGTCCCAGATGAAGAATGTCAAAACATCCGTTGGTGAATACGACCGTCTTTCCTGCAGCTTTTAGTTCTTCTACTGTATTCTTGAGTATTGACCGTCTTTTAATCTTCGCTGCCGCGCTGTTCACTCTGTCCGAACCTTCCCTATGACCTTTTCTATATCTTCTGCCGAAAGCGCTCCCTGTCTTGTTATCCTTGGAGGGTCTTCTGTCACGTCTACTACGGTAGATGCCTGGCCCAAGACCGACGGCCCTGAGTCCAGCACTACTTCTACATGCTCTCCAACCTGTGCCACTGCATCTGCAGCCGTAAGAGCTTCCTGCCCGCCTGAGATATTAGCGCTTGTAGCTATGATAGGACAACCGAACGTCCAAATCAACTCCAAAGCCACAGGATGATTGGGCATCCGCACTCCGATTTTTGGTCCATTGGCTGTAACGATTTCTGGTATGTTGGCATTTTTATACAGTATGAGCGTTAACGGCCCAGGAAAGAATTTGTCAATGAGTTTCTGGGCAGCTGCTGGCACATTCCGGGCGACCTTTTTTATATCCTGCTTTTCACCGATCTGCACAGGAAGCGCTTCGTTAAGCGGGCGATGTTTGGCGGCGAAGACTTTGGCAGCCGCTCCGGCATCGAAAGCATCAGCAGCTAGTCCGTAGATGGTTTCAGTAGGGAAAATAACCAGCTTCCCCTGCCGAAGTGCCGAAGCAGCCTGTTTAATCCCCTCTTCGTCTATCCTGTTCGGTTCCATTCTGAAGATAACCATAGCTAACTCTCAATTACAGCACTTATTTCGCCCAATTCTGCAAATTATACCTTGCTGCAGCTAACGACTCTTGCAATCCCGGCTAAATCGTTTGTTATTTTTATATCCTGATACCCCAACTCCTCGGCTATTGCTGTTACAGCATCAGACTGGCCTATTCCTATCTCCACATGCACCCATCCGCCAGATTTCAACCAGGATTTCGATGCTTCCAGTATCATTGGGTAGTAATCGGTTCCATCTGGCCCACCATCGAGCGCTTCCCGTGGCTCATAATCCACGATTTCCGGCTGAAGCAGGTCTATTTCCTTTGATGGAACATACGGAGGGTTCGACACCACTGCATCCAACTTACCGCGAACCTCATTAGGCAGCGGGTCAAGCAAGTTGCCTTCCAGCACATCCACCCGTAGCTCTACCTGATGTTTGATTGCGTTCCTTCGAGCAACCTCAGCAGCTTCATGAGAAACCTCTGTGGCATAGACCACTGCATTCTCAAGCTCGACTGCAAGCGCGATTGCCACACAGCCGCTTCCTGCACCGATATCTGCAATAAGTGGGTTTTGTATGCCTTTTAGCTGCGTCAAAGCAGTTTCTACAAGCGTTTCCGTCTCAGGTCTGGGGATGAGCACTGCCGGTGTTACCTCAAAATCAAGCCCCCAGAACTCCCTGTGACCGGTAATGTAAGCCAGCGGTTCCCGCTTGCATCGCCGCCTGACCATCTCCCTGAAGCGAAGAATCTCCTCTTGGCCCAACTGCTGAGATGGATGAGATATCACATGCACCCGTGATGAGCCGGCAGCATGTGCCATCAGCACCTCTGCATCCAGTTGAGGCGTTTCGACTCCAGCTTGAGTCAGAATCGACATAGCCTTTTTCAATTCTTCTGCTATCGTACGAACTGCTGCTGTCATTTGTTAATGTGTACGCTTACCAACAGCCGGATAAAACCTGATTTCATTCTTCTATTACCGATATCCGGTCAATCGATATTGCCCTTCCGGTCTCAGAGTCTATCTCCAGCACCACGCCTGATAGTACCGCTGGGCCAGATGCAACTTCATGCTTCTGCTTCATCATAGTCAAGAACTTGTTCACTACCGCATCGACCTTCATCCCAAGAATGGAGTCTCTTGCCCCAACCATTCCAACATCCGTAATAAATGCCGTTCCGCGTGGAAGCACTCGCTCATCACATGTAGGCACATGGGTATGGGTTCCAAGCACTGCGCTCACTCTGCCATCCAGATACCACGCTATCGCACCTTTTTCCGAAGTTGCTTCAGCATGCATATCCACAATGATGATTTTCGCCTGGTCCTTCATCTCCTCGATGAGCTTATCAGCCGTCTTGAAAGGGTCATCAACAGGTTCCATGAAAACCCGGCCAAGCAGGTTTATCACACCTACTTTGACGACCTTATCCGGATTGTTATCGATAACGGCGTTGAACACCCCTGCGCCGCGTCCGGCCAGTCCAGATGGCAGGTTTGCCGGTCTGATTACCCTAGGGTCTTCATTCAGAAACTCCTCGACGCCCCGCTGCGCCCATACATGATTGCCAAGGGTGATAACGTCCACCCCAGCAGCAAACAGCGGGAGAGCAGTATCTTTTGAAATACCGACTCCTCCCGCTGCATTTTCTCCGTTGGCTATGACAAAATCAACACCATACGCTTTTTTGAGGTCAGGCAGATGGTCAGCGACGGCGCGCCTTCCCGGCCTGCCGTTTACATCCCCAATAAAAATTATCTTCATAATGGAGCCATTATAACCAAAAGAGTCGAGAAAGAAGAATGAACCGTTGATGTTTCACTTTCGGCTCACTCAACTTGCTCGACTCGACTGGTTTACTTTGCGTGTTCTACAGCCCGGACTTCTCGGATGACTGTCACCTTGATTTGGCCCGGGTATTCCATCTCGTCTTCTATCTTTTTAGCAACATCACGGGCAAGTTTAGCTGCCCCATCGTCATTGACATGCTCCGGCTTGACCATAACCCTGATTTCTCTTCCAGCCTGAACTGCAAACGCCTTGTCCACGCCTGGGAACGAGTCCGCGATAGTCTCAAGCTTCTGGAGCCGTTTGACATAAGTCTCAAGCGTTTCTCTGCGGGCTCCCGGCCTCGATGCTGATATAGCATCAGCCGCAAGCACCAGAACTGCTTCTATAGAGTGCGGCTCGATATCGTTATGATGCGCTCCAGCCGCATGGCAGACCTCGGCAGGCTCCCGGAACTTCCGCAGAATATCCATAGTGATAAGCGCGTGCGGCCCTTCTACCTCAAAGTCTACCGCTTTTCCCAAGTCATGAAGCAACCCTGCTCGCTTTGCCAACGGAACATTGACTTCAAGTTCCGCTGCCATTGCCCCAGCCAGATGGGCCACTTCTATCGAGTGCTCCAGGACATTCTGTCCGTAACTCGTTCGGTACTTCAATCTGCCCAGGAGCTTAAGCACCTCAGGGTCGAGTCCGGTTACACCTGTTTCAAATACGGCCATCTCAGCCGCTTCACGCATTGCGGTCTCGACTTCCTCTTGAGCTTTAGCCACTGTCTCCTCAATCCTGCCGGGATGGATTCTACCGTCCACAATCAGGTTGGATAGCGCCTGTCTGGCAACCTCTCTTCTTACAGGATCGAACCCTGAGATAACCACTGCCTCAGGTGTGTCATCGATAATCAAATCCACGCCTGTTAATGTCTCAAAAGCGCGGATGTTGCGTCCTTCTCGGCCGATTATCCGGCCTTTCATGTCATCTCCAGGGAGCGGTACTACGGATACCGTGGTTTCTGCTGCCTGGTCAACGGCACAACGCTGAATAGCAAGGGTGATGATGTCCCTTGCGCGTCTGTCCGATTCGTCTTTGATGTGTTCTTCGGTTTCTCTTATCCTGCGGGCGACTTCTCGTTCGCATTCTCTCTCGACCTGCCTGAGAAGCGTGTCTCTTGCCTCTTCAGCAGTCATTCGAGCAATCCGCTGAAGCTCTTCACGCTGCTCGCTGATTAGCGAGTTCAGCTCTTCGAGCTTTTTACCGGCATCCTGCTCTCTCTGGGCTATGGCCCTTTCTTTTTTGTCGAGATTATCCAGTCTCCGGTCTAACGTCTCTTCCTTCTGAGTCAGCCTTCGCTCAAACCTCTGTATTTCGGCTCGTTTCTCGCGATTTTCTTTTTCTATCTCGGCCCGTAGCTTGTAGGCTTCTTCTTTCGCCTCAAGCTCCACCAGTTTCTTTCTTGACTCAATATCCTTTTCAAGCTGTAGTTTTCTATCTTCAACCTCGGCGAGCATCGCCTTGGCTCTATCTTGATTAGGTTTGATATAAAGTGCGTAACCTATGGCTAAAACGACTACCGCCGCTGCTCCACCAGCTAACGCACATAACACTATTGGCGTTGTCAACCTTCCCTCACCTCCCGATTCTTGGGATTAGTGAGGTCGAGCGAAATATGCTTATCGTCAGGACTAACACTAATTTACGTTCCATAAAAGTATGATGCCTGTCTTGTGTGTTTCCTCTCTCGCCTCCTCGAGCGGACTCACTCCTCTTCTTCAGGCTCTGAGACTCTGTCCAGAACCCTTGAGACAATCTCCCAGTAAAACCCTCGCCTCTGCAGGAATGATGCAAGCCTGCGTTTGGCATCCGGGTCAGATGGCCTGGTTCCACCGAGTTTACGCTCAGCCAACTCCAGCGCCATCTCAAATTCCCTCTCCTCATCAACCTGTTGCAGAGCTTCTTCCACCGATTCCGGCGCAATACCTTTGCGTCTTAGTTCCCAGTTCATCCTGGACCGGCCCATGGGCCTTCCTGTAACGCGGCTTGCTACCCAATCGGCTGCAAATCGCTCGTCATTCACCAGGTCAATCTTTTCAAGTTGCGCTATAACCTGGGCCACAACATCCTCACTGTAGCCCTTTTGAATAAGTCTTCTTTCCAGTTCTTTTCTGGTCCGTGCGCGGTAGTCGAGCAGTGTAAGGGCAGCCTCCCTGGCTTTCCTAAACTCCTCTGCTCTTAATACCTCAGCCAGCTTTTCTCCATCAACCTGCTGACCTACCTTCAGACCAAGGTCCAGAACTACTTCCTGATCAACTCCGGCAACAAACTCGCCGTTTACATAGATGGACCTCCGGTTCCCTCGCCTTTTTTGCGCTTCGATTGCCGTTATCTTGTCCATCGCTCTATACTTTAATTACGGAATAAAAGGCAAAAACCTTGCCCCATAACTGGAACTTATGGCCTATTCCTCAGTTACGGTCTCCGCTTCCTGTTCCTCGTTATGTCCGCGAATGGATGCTTCGAGTGCATCCAGCAGTTCTGGATGATCTTCCAGATACTGTTTTGCGTTCTCTCGGCCCTGGCCTAGCCGCTGATCAGCATAGGTAAACCATGTGCCGGTCTTGGTCACAAATCCCATCTCGGTCGCCAGGTCCAAAATACCTCCACTTTTTGATATACCCTTGCTGAACATAATGTCGAACTCAGCCTGCTTGAACGGCGGAGCGACCTTGTTTTTCTGGACTTTGACCCGTACTCGCGTTCCAACTGCTTCACTGCCGACCTTAACGGTGTCTATTCTCCTCACTTCAAGCCGGACGGAAGCCCAGAACTTCAACGCCCGTCCTCCAGGAGTGGTTTCGGGGTTGCCGAACATCACGCCGATCTTTTCGCGGATCTGGTTGATGAATATTGCTGCGGAATTCGTCTTGGAGACCGAACCGCCGATTTTACGCAGCGCCTGAGACATCAACCTGGCTTGGATACCAACATGAGCATCGCCCATATCACCCTCGATTTCAGCTTTAGGCACAAGTGCTGCGACTGAATCGAGGACTACAACGTCTACTGCGCCGCTTCTAATCAGCGCATCGACGATTTCGAGCGCTTCTTCGCCCGTGCCAGGCTGTGAAACAAGGAGGCTGTCGATATCTACGCCCAGGCTTTTGGCGTAGGCAGGGTCAACCGCGTGTTCAGCGTCTACAAATGCCGCTGTCCCGCCTTTTTTCTGGGCCTCGGCGACAATGTGGTAGGCTAGAGTAGTCTTGCCAGACGATTCCTGGCCATAAATCTCAGTAATACGGCCACGCGGAATGCCACCAATGCCAAGCGCCATATCAAGTGCTATTGCGCCTGTCGGGATAACATCCGCCTCAACCTTTGGTTTTTCACCCAGTCTAATAACCGCGCCGCGCCCAAACTGCTTCTCTATCTGCGCAAGCGCCAGGTCAAGTGCCTTTTGCTTATCCATTAGCATCCTTCCCCTCTCCGGATCCCTTTAATGGGATCTCTTGGAGTACTGAGTAAATGGGACCCTCTCTTCTCAGTTCACTTTTCATTACGGCTATGGATCCGACTTTGAAAGAACCAAACTCACCAGAATCGGATTCTTTTAGCGCCGGACCAAGCTCTTTTGTTCCTCGACCATCTTTGACTCTGCCGATGGTAATATGCGCTCTGAACGGCTTGTCTTCACGGGCAAAACCCAGCTTTTCAAGCGATGTTTCCACCCTTTTTGCCAGTTCAGCAAGCTCATTACTGCCTTCAGATACGCCTACCCAGACCGTCCTTGGCCTGTCGGGGCTGGGAAACGCGCCAACGCCGCCGACGGCAAGAGTAAACGGCTCAACACCTTCGACGGCTTTTGCCAGAGCTTCGCTAATGCTCCCAATAAGCCCTTTTTCTGTGCCTCCGAGGAACTTCAGCGTCACATGAAAGTTCTCCTCAGCCACCCATTTGACCTCTGGAGCACATTGCTTGAACTCTTCTTGAACTATTGCTATTTTACGCTTAAGCTCATCTGAAATCAAGACAGCTACGAATGTGCGTATCTGTTCACTCATATGTTCCGCTAATCCAGACAGATAGCCGCAAGGCCCAGTCCTTCAACTATTCCTTGCTTGTTTTCCATCCGTTTTACTGATATTTGGGCAAATCTAACGTGGGGACAACGAGAGCAGGTGCTGCCTCAGCATGGTAAGCGCAGCCTGGGCGCTGCGCGCTTTGATATCAAGCCGATTTCCGGCGAATTTATGTTCAACTGAGAGCGTATCACTCTCAGTGCTGAGTGCGATGTACACAAGCCCGACCGGTTTTGTTGGTGTTCCACCGCCCGGTCCGGCGATACCTGTTATCCCCATTCCAATATCTGCTCCAGCCGCTTCCCTTGCGCCGGAGGCCATTGCTCTGGCTACCTCATGACTTACCGCGCCGTGGCGCTCAATAAGTTCCCTCGGTACATTTAGGAACTTGGTCTTAGCTTCGTTACTGTAAGCCACAATTCCTGCCAGAAATATTTCGGAACTGCCCGGAATATTCGTTATCCTGTGCGCAAGCAGCCCTCCAGTGCAGGATTCTCCAAGCCCGAACTTGAGTTTCCGTTCTATCAACTCTTCTACGATTACCTGCTCTAGAGTCTCGTCGTCTACGCCGAATATATAGCTCCCGAGCCGTTGCCTGAGTTTATCTTCTACTTCGCTGATCATCCGGTCAGCTTCGGATGATTCCTGGGCCTTGGCCGTTATCCGCAAATGGACTTCACCGAGGTGCGCAAGCGGCGCTACTGTTGGATTTTTACTCCCGAGCAGGTCTCTAACTATATCCTCAGCGGCTGATTCGCCAATTCCCGCTAACTTCAGTAATCTCGATTTTATGAGCGCAGGCGCGCCTCCGGTCCGCTCGCGTAGATAAGGGACTACGCTGCGCTCCACCATCGGTATGAACTCACCAGGTGGCCCCGGAAGGACTATCACAACCTTGTCATCCTGCTCAAAGATTGCTCCCGGAGCAGTGCCGACTTCGTTCGCAATTGCGCGGCCGTTTTTGGGAACAAGCGCCTGTTTCAGGTTCCTTTCGGGCATCTGAAGCCCGCGACTTCGAAAAAATCCTCTAATACGTTCGGCCGATTCCTCATCAATCACCATTTCGGCTCCAAGTGCTTCCGCAACGGCCTCTTTGGTGATGTCATCCTCGGTCGGTCCCAGCCCTCCGATGGTAATTACGGCATCCGAACGTGAAAGCGCTTCCCTGATGGAACCTGCAATACGCTCAAAATTGTCTCCAACGGTGCTTCTATAAAGGAGGTCGATGCCAAGGTCAGCCAACTGCCATGAAAGAAACGCGGCATTGGTATCTACAATTTGCCCGAGCAGCAGTTCCGTGCCTACAGATATTATTTCTGCACGCAACCTCCCCCTCCACACATAGAAGTCACATCATTGACAGCTAAATTATAGCCCAAATGGCAGCCAGAAGGCAAGGAAAACGTAATCTGACAAGCGGAAAAACGATTTCCTTCAACGCTCACAATCTCTATTCTGAGTTGAAATATTTCCATCTACTCTGAAAAAGATAATGGTTAATCCTTTGAACATCGGTATACGTTATTAAGCAGGGCGGGTATTTATTTACGTTTATTGAAGTATATATTGAGGCTCAGATATTGACCTGGAAGAGTTTTGCCGGCAAAACTCCATGACAATAACAAGCATCAGGCACTGTGTTGTATCCATAAGATTGTTGATATTGAATACTATATTTGGGAGGACAACCATGAAACTGATTTATTTGGCAGTCATTATTATCGGTATTTTCATGTCCTGTGTTTGTTGGGCTGAACTGATCACACCTGAACAGGCTATGCAGGCAGTGCGTGCGTTCGAGGGCAATCCTTATCTTGAATTCTCAAGTGTAGAGCTAGACATCGATGATCAAACACCATATAAGTGGAAACAGTGGCGGGAGTATCGGTTGAAGCATGCAGACTATGAAGAAAGTATCCCTCATTACTGGCTAGTTGATGCAGTTAGCGGAGAGATCATACTTGCTGTGTATAAAGATGCTTATCTACCAGAAGATCAGCGAACGGGAACTCCGTTTGGTCCGTTGACAAAGGAACAGTGCAGGCAGATAGCCGAGGATTTTGCCAGGTCCAAGTATACCGGATTTGATTCGATGAACATGGTCATTGCTTTGCAAGATTGGCAGATAAGTGATGGATCAGGATGGGAATTCCGTTGGTTTTCTACCCTACCCAATGGTGCAAGTACACCCAACTCAGTATCAGTAGATGTTAATCCAGCAGATGGCAGGATACAAAGCTATCTTGCAACACGTATAGCTCCATTCACTCCACCAGACCCTCAGATTACTGCTGAACAAGCTATCGTGGCTGCAATGGCTGAAGCAGGTGTATCTGAGATTCTTGAACTGGATGGGCCTTCACTTTACGCGACTCCTGATGGTATTTCGTGGAGTATGATATTTGAAGGTGTGATTTTACCAGAAAACGATTTCTGCAACTATTTTTATGCTAAAGTCGATGCAGTAACAGGTGAAGCGAGAGTCTACGGGGCGGATATGGAGCCAATTCCTTATTCTACTGATGGTAAATCTAAAAACACTCAAGCTAAAGAACCTGAGGTTGAATATGTGTGGATAAGGGAGCTTGTTTCCAAATTGCCCGAAGCATCTGTTCAGTGGTTGGGGCCATCAGGAGCATTAATAATCTACAATGGCACAAAATATACGATCAAGCCCGGCAGCCGAACAGTCAAGTCTGATCAGAGCAGCATCACGCTAAGTAGCACTCCTGAACTGAAGGATGGGAAGTTTATGGTTCCGGTTGATCTGTTGGATATGCTAACTGCTTTACAGAAGGATAAACCAGAACCTGAACATTAATTGGTGATAATATACCCTTATATGGGAGAGATCCCCTTGCCCGGACTTTACTCGTAAGGGGATCTCCCTCACTCGGGGCTGTCCGTACTCGGTAGGAGTTTACAATTCGCCCAGACAAGCAGCAAGTCACCAGCCATTTCCGTACATAGCTCGTTATCTTGAGATGCATAACTGTCACCCTGAGATGCCTGAAGGTCATCCAGAGATGCATAACCGTCATTCTGAACTTGTTTCAGAATCTAAATTCAGGTGCTGAATCAAGTTCAGAATGACGTGTTAATAAGTTCAGCATGACGAGATAAACGTCACCCTGAGCTTGACTCAGGGTCTCATAAGCGTGAAGTATGACACAAGACAGGGCAAATGACTAGTAGCCACTCATAGCCTTTCGTGCCCTTCGTGTTTCAAATACAGATGAAAAACACCACAAATCCACGCAAACACCTGTTCGCATAAATATCCCTAAAATATACCAGTTTCATCTGTACTTTTTGGCTGAGTTATTGTCTTATAATTATGAACAATAATCTCTGATGGTCGGAGATCTACTCACCGAGTAATATCTCATAACAAGGTCAAAAAAACCTTGTATACAGCAGTAAACAAAGTGCAACGGTAGCTAATATTGTCGAAGGTACAATAGCTCACAACAAGAGCCAGAAAAAGAACAGACTCAGATAAGGCAAAAAGGAAGGAGTGCAATAAAAAACATGCAAAACGAAATCCTACCCACGCTCATAAGCCCTAATCCCAAGCTCAAATTGAGCTTATTTCGTACCCATTTCGTTTTACCAAAACCAGTAATATTTGCTCTATCACATGCAACGGTAGCCCGTATTGCCGGAGGTACTATATCTCACAACAAGAGCCGAAAAAACGAAAAAACTTTACACTTTTCCCTTTACACTTTACACTGTCTTCATGCCAATCGTATGCACTGGAACAACTGAAGAAACGATGGCTCTTGGGGAGGCGTTGGGTTCTAAGTTTGAGCCTGGGGATGTTGTAGCTCTCTACGGCGGACTTGGAGCTGGTAAAACGACCATCACCAAGGGCATTGCCCGCGGCGTCGGGGTCGAGGCTGAAATTTCTAGCCCTACTTTTACGCTCATCCATGAGCATCCTGGACGGTTGCCTTTCTATCACGTAGACCTCTACCGGCTTACTGGAGATGAGGACATAGAACTTCTAGGACTGGAAGAATATATCTATGGCGAGGGTATTACTGTCATCGAGTGGGCAGACCGCGCTCCTGCCCTATTGCCTAATGAGAGGATTGAGATAAGGCTGGATTTCTCAGATAATGACCGCCGGCAAATCGACATACAAGGCACTTCAGAGCGGTTGACTAAAATAATCGATTCGGTGGTAACTAATGCTGGCTCTTGCGATTGATACTTCAACAGATATCGCCGGCTTAACCCTGGCAACTGAAGATAAACTGATAAGCGAGCTTAGCTTTAGGCACAAGATGGACCTGCTCCAGCGGCTTATGCCTAATGTAGACAGGCTTATCTCCGATGCAGGTATGAAGCAGTCGGATTTGGATGCACTGGTGGTTTCGCTGGGGCCTGGTTCCTTTACGGGGCTTCGGATAGGGATGGCTGCTGCCAAGTCTATCGCTCATGTGCTCGGCAAACCGATAATCGGTGTCCCAACGATGGACGTTCTTGCAGAAAGCGCTGCTGCAGCCTGCCCGAAGTCTATCGTTACAGCCATCCATGCCCGTCCGGGTGATGTTTTCTGGTCGCTTTTCAGGTGTGAAGCCGGTAAGCTGGCGAAGGTAGTAGAAGATGAAGCATCGACGGTCGAAGAAATGCTGGAAAGAGCCTGCCAGGAAGACCAGGTAGTGTTCTGCGGCGATGGAGTAGAGCGCAATCGGGCGATAATCGAGCAAAAATGCGGGCCTGATTCCATCCTGCCCCAGTGGTATCACTTCCCAAGAGCATCAGTGTTGGTAAGTCTTGGAATCAGACGGCTTTTAAGAGGGGAATCCGACGACCTGTTCAGCCTGACCCCGCGCTACGTCCGAAAACCAACCCCGGTAATCCGTCTGGAGACCGGAAAATACGAGTAGCCACCAAACCTAGGGATTCAGGCAGATAATCTTCTTCCCAGGCTCAAGACTGTTCCACCATTGTTTAGTAGTCGCGTCCCAGCGTTTAGAATCAATCCAGTTTTCAGGGAAAAGAGCTGACTGCATGACCTTTACATGCCCATCAGCAAAAAGGATGTTGGAGCCTTCGCCGTGTAATCTGTACCTTAGATTGGACTGGGGCTTGCGGTATCCGCTATCATTTTTTGTAAGAAACGCGTTAACTGGTGGTGTTTTTGCTGTAGTGGATTTTACTGTAGGGCGGCAGATAGCATCTACTAAAAAACCTGTTTCTCTTAGAAGCATTGTACAGTCAGGATTTCTTACACTACCTGCTGGCTGCTCTAACAGGTTATAGTTCATGACATACGTAACAGAAGCATTTTCAGTGCTAGTATTTGGGTCTATTCCATATCTTGTATTATTACACTTAAATACATCGTAGAAGTCCCCTGGCCTACCAACCTTATCCACATAAGGATACAACGCCTCTACCCAATTTACGCCGTATGCATAGACTGCGTCATATTCATTTGGTGAGAGCTGTACTTCATAGTGCATTTCCCCGTTAGGCAATCGGTTTGTAGGGAAGTGGTCATCATAATCTGCTAAGTAAGACTTTATGGCCTTTCCAATTTGGCTCATGTTTGAGGGACAGTTAGCAATAGGATATTTACAATCCACAAGGACGTTCAAAAAACATTGATGCTAGAATAAAGCATAAAACACATACACTGATAATGCCTAACCCAATCAACATACCTGACCTGCCGTACTGGTTAGCGACATACTTGCCGGGATCATGTGCTGCCATATCAACCGCCTCCATCCTTAGTCATTCTTGAGTTCTTGAACATTAGACACGAAAAAGAGCCAAAAAGTTTGAAAGGCCTCCGGTTTCCCGAAGGCCCTTCGAATTATTCATAGCTCTTATATTCATAACCTTGATGGCAGCCAATCGCCGTATATATGCGGGTCCCAAAGTTGTGCAGTAGACGAATTCCTTTCTGATTCCCGACCTTTCTCATAATTGAAGTTATACCAGGCTGGTTCTCCAACTCCACTCTTTGGCAGTGGTTCAGCAGGGACTTCGTCAGGCGTATAACCGCTACTTGATATACGTTTAGACGAAACATGACCATCTACCCAGGCAACGTTGATGGTTACTCCATCGACAAGCCCTCTACCGACACCACTTGAGTGCCAACCAACGCGTTCATATAACAGCATCTGATCTGCTGGGTAATCGAAGTCACCTTCTTTGCGGCATATTGGTCCTTTTCCGTCAGGGCCGCCGTACCAGGCAGCATCTATTGCTGCTTTCCAGTAATAGGACACCCGCGCGGCTGGATCATTCTTAACCGAAGTATCTGATGGACACCACATAATGTCTTTGTTCTTCATATGTGGATAAAGCAACATCGGCCAACTGAAATTGCCTGCTATATATGGCCGAGTGGGAATCATTCCTCTTCTGCTTGCAAAGGCTTTGAAATGCTCTTTGTTCCATGTCTTGCTTCGGCCATAAAGGTAGGAACTTGGCAGT
>JAKPFN010000114.1 GCA_029551395.1 Armatimonadota bacterium
ACAACAAATATTTTTAATGGTTAGGGATCTACTCACCGAGTAGCATCTCATAACAGAGTCAGGAAAACCTTGTATACAGCAGTAAACAAAAGGCAATGGTAGCTAATATTGCTGAAGGTACGATATCTCACAACAAGAGCCAGAAAAAGAACAGACTCAAGGAAGGCAAGAAGAAGGGAGTGCAATAAAAAACATGCAAAACGAAATCATACCCACGCTCATGAGCCACCATCCCAAGCTCAAACTGAGCTTATTTCATACCCATTTCGTTTTGCAAAAAACCGTAAAATTTGCTCTACCAAATGCAACGGTAGCTAGTATTGTCGAAGGTACAACATACCACAACAAGAGCCAAAAACAAAAACCAGTAAAATTTACTCTACCAAATGCAATGGTAGCTGGTAATGCCAGAGGTACAACATACCACAACAAGAGCTGAAAATAAGAAAACGGCGGGGTGTTGCCCTGCCGTTTTCTTATCAACCTTACAGTTCCACCACTGTTCCGGTCCTGCGAGCCTTTTCGGCTGCAAAGACCATCAGATGGCTTTCGAGTGAGACCTCCGGGCCGGAAGTGATCCAACTCGGGTCGTTGTCTCGGACTGCGTAGATGAAGTTTCTCATTATCCCGAAGTCACCGCCGCCGTGACCGGAGGCAAGTGAACCGTCGCTGATCTCAGTCGAGATCGTTGTCGTCTTGTTTGTGAGGAAGTCGCAGTGTTCTATACCATCGGGAACCCATTTCAGCGTCCCTTTATCGCCCATTACCCAGATTTGGCGCTCATACATAAAGGTAAACGCAGACATGGTGAAGGTAGCCGTAGTTCCGTCTTCGAATTCAAACGCCACGACCTGGTGATCTACCACATCGTTGTCACATGCAAAGACGCATCGTCCGTAGGGGCCTTCTCTTAGAGCTTCTGCAACACCTTCTATCGTTCCAGAATGATGAAGCACTGTCCCAGGCCAGGTTGCATGATACTTGCGGAAGTCTCTTAAGTAGATCTTGATTGCTGAATAAGGACATCCGGTCTCTATCTCAGCAGGACATTCCGTACATCGGTCTGCCGCGCCTTTCGGCTGATTTTCCCTGGTGAAGTAAGACAACGTTCCGAACGATGACACCCTGGAGCACTTCGCCGGGATGAAATAGTTCAACAGATCCAGGTCATGACAGGACTTAGCAAGCAGCATAAAAGAGGACTCGGCCTCGTTTCGCCAGTTGCCGCGAACATACGAGTGAGCCTGATGCCAGTATCCAACCGGCTCGACCAACTGGATATTATGAACTTTGCCGATCAACCCGCTGTCGATCAATTCTTTGAGCTTCCGGTTGAACCTGGTATAGCGAAGCACGTGGCAGACGGCAAGCATGACATTGTTCCGCTTTACTGCGTTGTAGATTTCCTGGCAGTCTTCTGCAGTCGGAGCCATTGGTTTCTCTAAAAGCAGATGGTATCCCTTGTCTGCAAGCGCAACAGCCGGATCTTTATGTCCGGCATCCTGGGTGCAGACCATTGCAGCATCAGCCAGCTTTGGCAGATCGACTATCTCGCGCCAATCCTTGTAGCGGCTTTCCATGGGGATGCCGTACTCATCGCCAAATTTGTTGCGGCGGATGTCATCCGGTTCGCAGACTGCCACTGGCTGGCACTCATCCGGGAATTTCTTGGCATATTCGGAGTAGTTGTTACCTCTGCATCCAGCGCCAACTACTATAAACGTTACCTTACGCAAAACAATCCTCCTAGCTATACTCGCCGCCTCAATCCGGCAAGCTCTTCCATTATTATGATAAGCCTGTTTGCTGCCTGTGTCCAGAGGATTGAACTCGTTTATCAAGCAAAGGCAAACAAGTAAACACTAAAATTGATAAAATTGGAAATCAAGAGAGGTTGAACGCATCAGCTCGCTGTTGTTCGAATGGGGAGTATCGGCAAAGAACCGAAATTGAACTATTCTTTACATGTCCCGTTGTCTCTCCTGTTGTACCTGTTCATCGCAGCCTCGAGTCCATCTGAGAGGATCATCTCGACGGCGTCGGCGGCGTCCATAATCGCTTCGTCGGCTATCTTGCGCTCTGCTCTGCTGAACCTGGATAGCACGTGGTCAATAGCCTCGCACCGGGCAGAGCCTATTCCGACCCGCAGCCTGGGGAACTCCTGTGTGCCCAGCCGGTAGATTATCGACTTCATCCCGTTATGTCCGCCTGCTGATCCACCCGGCCGGATTCTAATCTTCCCAAGCGGCAGCGCCATATCGTCGTAGACAACCAGGATATCAGCCGGGTCTATCTTTTCCCTTCTGGCAATATGTGCCACTGCCTCTCCTGAGAGGTTCATGAATGTTTGAGGCTTTGCGAGGATCACTTCCTGATCTGCTATGGTTGTTCGAGCTATCAGCGCGCGGCCCATTCTGCGAAGTACACGAGTCTTATACCGTTTTGCCAGAAGGTCGATAACATCAAATCCCACATTGTGACGTGTTCCCGCATAGTCTCGCCCGGGGTTGCCAAGTCCAACGATCAGTTTCAACGCTACCCCGTCCACCTTCCATTGAAAATCTCACTTACGGAACCTTCTTCGTGGATCTTCCAGATCGCGTCGGCAAGCAGCGGAGCAACAGAAAGCACTTTGATCTTGCCGGACTGATGCTCAGGCGAAAGCGGAATGGTATCGGTCACAATGACCTGTTTGATAGGTGAGTTTTCGAGTTTTTGGACGGCATCACCTGATAAAACTCCGTGCGTACAGGCTGCCAATATTTCTTTTGCGCCTCTTTCGGCCAAGGCTCGTGCCCCTGATGTTATAGACCCGGCTGTATCGATCATATCATCTATCATGATACAGCTTCTGCCCACTATATCGCCAATAACTTCCATAACCTCAGCTTTGTTAGGTTCAGGGCGGCGCTTCACGATGATAGCTATAGGTGTCCCAAGCACTTCTGCCATAGCTCTGGCCCTTGTTACACCGCCTACATCGGGAGACACAACAACAGAATGCTGGTGGATCGTTATGTTCTGCAAAAGATAGTTGGCTATGATCGGCCCTGCGTAAAGGTTATCCACCGGGACATCGAAAAACCCTTGAATCTGACCTGCATGAAGGTCCAGCGTGAGGATTCTGTGTGCACCTGCTGCTGTAATCAGGTTTGCCAGCAGCTTGGCGGTGATAGGCTCTCGCGGTTTGACTTTCTTATCCTGTCTGGCATAGCTGTAGTAAGGCATGACCACATTGATCCGCCGCGCGCTTGCCCTGCGAAGTGCGTCTATGATAATCAGGAGTTCCATCACGTTATCATTGACCGGACAGCACCCAGACTGGATGACAAAAGCATCAGCTCCACGCACGCTCTCTTTTATCTGGACCCATATCTCCCCGTCTGAAAACCTGGCTTTGCTCATACTTCCAAGAGGGATTCCCAGATGAGCAGCTATCTTTTCTGCCAACTCAGGATTGGAGCTGCCGTTGAAAAGTCGCAGATGGTTCATGTCGAATCCTCCTAACCTCGAATGTCTTTATATGGACCAATGTCAGATCCGGCTGGAACGGAGGCGCCGGTTATGGCCGAGGTGACAACGCGTACTTTATTCCCAAGAGATACATCATTCAATCTGGTAAATGGCCCAATCTCACAATCTTCACCAATGACAGTCCGGCCTTCGATGACTGTACAGGGATGGATTACAGTGTCTTTGCCGATTATTACACCTGCATCCACATAAGTAGTGGCAGGATCGACTATTGTAACCCCATCGAGCATAAGCTGGTCAAGTATCCGTCTTCGCATTATGGCTGCAGCATCGGCAAGTTCTATCCGGGTGTTGATGCCCAATGTATCACGCGCATCAGACGCAATGACAGCGCGGACATCGTGACTTTTTTGCCTCAAGATAGAGATGGTATCGGTAAGGTAGTACTCTCCTTGAGCGTTATCGGTTCTAAGTTCGCTCAGGCTTTGTCGAAGCAGCGGAACATTGAACCCATAGATAGAAGTCGATATTTCTTTGATAGCCAGGACTTCTTCAGATGCATCGCGAGCCTCTACTATTTGTTTAACGCTACCGTCAGGTGCTCTAACAATCCGTCCGTAGCTCGCTGGTTCATCGATAATAGCTGTCAAGAGTGTTGCCGCTGCGCCTGATTCGCTGTGCGAGTCCATCAGTGCTTTGAGCGATGCCGGAGTGATGAGCGGAGCATCTCCAGGGAGCAGCAGCATGTTATCGAGGTCGATAAACGGCATTGCCTGCATTGCGGCATGTCCTGTACCTAACTGTTCTTCTTGCAGTGCATATTGAACGTCGCTGCCGATGGCAGCTTTGACGGCTTCTGCTTCGTGCCCGACGACCACAACAATCTGCTTGATACCAGCAGCCAGACAGGCATCGACTACATGCCTTGTAACCGGCTTTCCACAGATTTTATGGACGGCTTTAGGCAGCGCGGACTTCATCCGCTTGCTTTTTCCAGCAGCAAGAATTACAGCGGCGAAATCGTTAGAGGGATATGTCATCATTGCTCCTTAAGAATCCGAAAAACCGCCCAATTATACCGCTCAACAATGCCGTTGGCAAGGTGGGAATTGCTTTGATTATTAAAACAAGTTACACTGAACTCAATTGCCCATCCCGTCCCGCGCCGAGCAATCGTTACTCGTTACTCATCACTCGAAACTCCTCACTTTACACTTTCCACTCACCTTGGGAACACTGCGTCTTGAACTCTGGTCAAACTAAGAGTAATAAGTGTCGGGCAATGGGTGGCAGATACCTTGTACGCGTCTGGAATTCCTGTGGGATAATTAATAATCTGCCGCTTTATGTGCTTGCTACTCAGCAGTAATACCTGTTATAATCGTGCCAGGATGCTCGTTTCGTGGGGAGGAATCCAATGAAATTTCACCGCTCGGTAATAGCCCTGGTCGTGGTCCTTGCATCCGCTGCGTTAGCCTTCGGAGCAGAAGGCAATTGGACCGTTGCCAGGTACGATGAAGGCCAGACGGGGTTTACACCGCAGAAGATAGAATTACCCCTCACTGTGTGCTGGGAATTTAATACTGCGAAGTTTGATGATAACCCGTCCGTTCCCGCTGTTGTAGATGGAGTCGTCTACTTCGCTTCCGGGAACAGAGTTTATGCAGTAGATGCAGAAACAGGCGCTATGAAGTGGCGCTATCCCTCGACCGAAAGACTTAACTTCAACATCAAGACAGGAATTACCGTTTGGGAAAACCTTGTTTTCTTCGGAGGCACTGACGGTAATGTATACGCGCTTGATGCAGAACAAAACGGTCGAATTGTCTGGAGATACCCAACCAGTGGGCCTGTCCGCTCCACTCCGGTAGTCTCGGACCAGACGCTGTTTGTAGGCTCTGACGACAATTCCCTGTATGCCATCGATGCCCGCAGCGGAGTGCTGTCATGGGACGGCGGTTTCCGTACCAGAGATGATATCTCAGCCGCACCAGCCATAAGCCCAGGAGTTGTTGTCTTCCAGTCTATGGATGCCAACATTTATGCTGCAAATACCGCATCAGGAAGAATACGCTGGAGCTTCCAGCTTCCTGTCAGTCCGGTCAGAAGCGCGCCCATCTTCGCAGGAAATAATATTTTCCTGAATGCAGGCAACACAATCTACGGACTCAATTCCAAAAACGGCCAGATCCGGTATGCACTGCAACTCCCAAGCGATGTTTGCGCTCCGCTTGCTATTGCAGAAAATACGATAGTTGCAGTCTGCAGAAATAAGAAAATGTATGCTTATGAAGTAACTCCGGCTGGTGTCAGGAGTAAGTGGGAAGCACCGGCAGAGATCGGAGCATCTGTAATAGCTGCTCCTACAATTGCTGGAGACCTGATATTTGTCGGTTGCACCAAGGGAATGATCAACGCATACTCACTGGAAACAGGTCAGTTGATGTGGTCATATATAATAGCTCCAGCCTTAGCCGGAGAGAGCAACATGCAGAAGGCCGACTTTACTGATATTGCTGCTCCGGTGGTTGTTTCTAATGGATCGCTTTTCGTTTTGACCGATGACGGCACTTTGCATTGCTTTAGAAATTCGGCTGCAGACAATACTCCACCGAGTATTATAGCGCCGATGCCGGCGATTGGAAGTGCCATGTCAGGCCAGCCGCCAATACCTGTCTCAGCAATAATCTACGACGACAGCACTGGGGTAGATCCAAAGAGCATAGAGTTGTGGCTCGATGATCAGCAGGTGCCTCATGAGTTCGACCCTACTACTTTGAAGCTGACCTATGAGACGCCGATCACCCAGCCGTTGATCTCACTCAGAGATGGCCGTCATTTCCTTAAGATTGTAGCAAAGGACTGGAAGGGCAACACACAGACCTATACATGGTCGTTTGTTGTAGATAACACGCTGCCTCCGAGAATCCCAGCCAGTAAATTAAGGGAAGCAACAAAAGGCACAAGTAAGAGTAATAACGACAGAAGGCAGCCGCCTAAACCGCCTACCGGACCCAGTAATCCAGGTATACCTGGCGGACCTACTGGACCTGGCGGGCCTGGACCTGGTGGACCTGGCGGCCCCGGTGCGCCTCCCGATGTTCCGGATGGTTTCAACGGCCCACCGCCTTCAGTTCCACAGAGACCTTAATCAACCAATGGATCAGCTCGAACTCCGAAGCTGGTTTCGGTTGAGTAAACTGGAAATCGCGCCCAGGAAGGCTGCCGATCTTGTAGAAATCTTCGGCAGCCCCCAGGCTGTTTTCTCGGCTGGTGAGGCTGAACTTCGCTCAGTAGAAGGTCTCACCGGCCGTACCATCGAAAAGCTTCTTTCGCCAGAACCTCCAAATCTGGATCAGGAACTTGCCGAACTCCATGAGAAGGATATTCAGTTTATTACCATCCAGAGCGAGGATTATCCGGCTAACCTTAAGCAGATTTACGACCCTCCAGTGGTCTTGTACGTCCGAGGCGAGATCAGAGAATCAGACCGTTTTGCTGTTGCCATAGTAGGTTCCAGGCGTGCGTCGATTTATGGCAAGTCTATGGCAGAGAAGATTGCCCGCGATTTGGCTTCCAGAGGGCTTTGCATAGTCAGCGGCGGTGCAAGAGGTATAGATGCTGCCGCGCACAAAGGCACTCTGGCTGCAGGAGGGCGAACGGTAGCAGTCCTCGGTTGCGGTATCGATGTTCCTTATCCTGCTGAACATAAAGAGTTGTTCCAGCAGATATCGGAAACCTGTGCTGTAGTATCTGAATTTCCCCCAGGAACCAAACCTGAAGGTTGGCGTTTTCCTGCGAGAAACAGGATTATAAGCGGACTATCTATTGGAGTTTTGGTTATTCAGGCCCCGGTTGATTCAGGAGCATTGATAACATCCGAATATGCTGCAGAACAGGGGAGAAGCATCTTTGCTCTACCGGGGAATGTTGACGATATCCGCAATGAAGGCTCTCATGCCCTGATCAGAGATGGCGCTATACTCATAGAAAACGCCGATCAGATACTGCAGGAACTCGGTGTATTTTCGGATGTCGAAGAAAACAGGCCGCAGCTTTCGCTTCCGTTGGATTCTCTTACCGATGTAGAGCGAAAGCTGGTTGAGCTTTTATCGCTGCAGCCTAAACATGTGGATCAGGTGATACAGGAAAGCGGATTACCTGCACCAACAGTTACGGGTACGCTGACAATGCTGGAAATGAAAGGCATTATCAAACGCGTACCCGGAAATGCTTACGTAAGAGCACTTTAGCGCTGTTTTAAATTATATTTAGCCTTATCCGCCGTAGTAAGGGTCGAAATTCAACTTATCCGGCTTGTGGCTGAGTGGATCAAACGGAGCGCGATAATAACTGCGATTATACCACTTTACATGGCCGTCGCAGAACGCAAAATTGGTGCCATCTATATGGACATAGCCGGGATCATCGTACCCTGGGCCAAAGTAGCCGTCAACCATACCTGAGTTTGTCGGTCCGCCACCTGTAGTTCCATGCCCTTCATCTATCAGAAGCACTGTTCTGGTTGGCCTTATGATTTCGCTTTCTTTAATAGGTTGCTTGGTGATTGTCGACTCTCTGTCAAGGTACAGGTTCATCGAATAGCTAAGACCGAATATGTTTTTCCCATCCAGTACCTTTCGGGCATGGGTATCAGAAGGGCAAATGTAGATCCCTGTGCTCTTGGTGTAAGGAAACAGACTTCCATTCCTGATATCCATAGTGTTGACATAATAAGATGAACTACGGGCAATAACCCAGTCACCGTGCGGGTTAGTGCCGGAGGTATCTGCCCTGTGGCATGGTCCTCCTCCGGGAAGCGCCTTCCAGTCAGATGTATATTGGACAAACGCGCATCCAAGCTCTTTCATGTTGGCAAGACATCTGATCTGTCTGGCTTTTTCTCTGGCTGAGCTAAAAACTGGATACAGGATAGCTGCTAAAATTGCGATGATAGCAATGACTACCAGTAATTCTATAAGGGTAAACCCTCGCCTATTCATCTCCTAGCCTCCTTATTTGCCTTATGGCAGGCATACTTGTAAGTAAGAGGAATCAATGTCGATTGTCGACAATTCATTCCATCAAACTAAGAATATCACCATAAATTAAGTCTGTCTGTACTACTTTAGGATTATTTTTTTATTATGCAGGACTTTTCTGACTGGGATTGGTTCAGTCAACTTCTGCCAGCACTTGACTTTGCATTTCAATGTTCTTGGGAGGTGTATTTGCCACTGTTAAGGTCTCAGGCCGGTTGTTTGTCACATCTGTGTCCATTCTTGTATAATATAAATGTCCGGACGGGCTGGTTATAGTCCGTCCGGCAGCGTGTTTTTATGGAAGTAAAAGAAGAACAGATAGAGATCAGGCCGGTGAGCCTGAGCAGGACGCTCAGTAAGGGTGTAAGCGATGTATGGGATCACCTTGGACTGGTTGTTGCATCGAGCTTCATCTGGACTGCTGCAGTAACCGTTCCTCTGAGCATCGGATGGGAACTGCAGCGCCGATTGATGACAACCGGGCCGTGGTATTTGCTTGCCGGATTGCTGGCAGCACTGCTTGTTGGCGTTCCGCTTCTTGCCGGCGTCTTCAAGATGGCCTACAAAATGGTCTATCGGGATGATCCGAGCTTGTGGGACATTCTATCTGGGTTCAAAGAGCTTTTTATACCTGGACTTGGCCTTGTTCTTGTGAGTCTGGCAGTTGCAGTTGTGCTTGCGGTTAACATCGTGTTCTTTTTTGGGATATTCGGGCCGCTTAAGGGCAGTTTTGCTGGTTATGCAGTAGGAATATTCTCGCTTTATTTGCTTCTTATATGGTTTGCGATGGCACTTTATCAGTTTCCTGCACTTGCAGCTCAGCTGCTGCTTGAACAGAAGCAAGGGGTGTTCCCGGCGATCAAGAAGAGCTTCTTACTTGTTATGCACAATCCAGGCTTTACAGCCGGAGTCTTTGTTGTTATACTCGGCTGGAGCATCCTATGCGTTGTAAGCGTCATCGGGATGCCTCTTTTATTTGTGGGAACTGTTGCCATCCTCCTGACTCGCGTGCTCAGAGAACAGTTTGTCAGGTATGGAGTAATCGAAGAGCCTGTAAATCCAGAGGATGGTACTTGAGAAAATAAAATATCGGAGTAAAAATTAGCCGGGCATGTATTCCAGTAATCCATGCCCTGGAACTATGACTTAAAACAATGACAAGCAGCGAACTTAGAACAGCATATTTGAAGTTTTTCGAGAGCAAAGGACATTTAATCTGCCCAAGTGATTCGCTCATCCCGGATGATCCTACGCTTCTTTACACTGCCGCAGGGATGGTGCAGTTTAAGCCTTATTTCGTAGGCGAGAAGGTTCCACCTGCGCCGCGTATCGTCACGTCTCAGAAGTGCCTGCGGACAGACGACGTAGAGGAAGTGGGCGATGCAGTCCATCACACCTTCTTCGAGATGCTGGGCAACTTCAGCTTTGGCGATTATTTCAAGCGTGAAGCCATTATTTGGGCCTGGGAGTTCATCACTGAAGTCCTGAAACTCAATCCAGACAACATCTGGACGAGCATCTACCTTGATGATGATGAGGCATACGATATTTGGGTTAAAGAAGTCGGATTTCCGGCGGATAGGATAGTCAGACTCGGTGCTGATAAGAACTACTGGCCTGCAAACGCGCCGACGCTTGGCCCAAATGGCCCATGCGGCCCATGTAACGAGATTTTTCTTGATGTAACACCGGAGCTTGGCCGTCCGGCTGATCCTGCATGGTCGATTGCTTATGATGGAAACCGGTTCGTTGAGATTTGGAACCTCGTCTTTCAGCAGTTCGACCGGCAGGAAGATGGTGTGCTCGTTCCGCTTCCCACTAAAAACATCGATACTGGAATGGGACTCGAGAGGACAGTAGCAGTGCTTCAGGGCATGCCGTCGGATTATGAGACCGACCTGTTCCTGCCGATTATTCGCGAGGTAGAAGCAATCTCCGGAGGCAGTTACGGTTCTGATGAGGCTGTTACCAGGGCGATGCGCGTCATTGCAGACCATATAAGAGGCGCTGTTTTTGCCATAGCTGATGGCGTTATGCCGTCGAACGTAGGCAGGGGCTATGTGCTGCGCAGGATTATCCGCAGGGCAGTGCTCAGAGGCAAGGAACTGGGGCTTGATAAGCCGTTTATGTATCAGATTGTCGGCACTGTCGCTGATATGATGAAGCACGTTTATCCTGAGCCAAAAGACAGGCAGGATTATGTTACCAGTCTCATCAAATCTGAGGAAGAGAAGTTCCTACGGACACTCGACAGCGGTATGGCTCGCCTTACCAGTCAGATTCAGGAAGTCAAGGAACGTGGTGGTAAGATGCTGCCTGGTGATGTGGCGTTCTCACTGCATGACACTTACGGTTTCCCGCTCGAGCTTACTCAGGAGATTGCCAAAGCTGAAGGGCTTGATGTCGATGTTGCTGGGTTCGAGGCAGCAATGGAAGACCAACGGCTGCGGGCAAAAGAAGCGAGTGCCATTCCGACTGCGCTTTTTGGCAGCGGTGAAAATGCTATTGCAGAATTGGAGCAGACTATTCCTGCTACGGAATTCATCGGCTATCACGAGACTGAGGGAGAAGCTACGGTTCTCGCGCTTCTGGAGCGTGGAGAGCAGGTCAGCGTGGCAAAAGCAGGCAATCTGGTGGATGTAGTGCTTGATAAGACTCCTTTTTATGCGGAATCCGGTGGACAGGTAGGTGACGAAGGCCAGATTGTCTCAAGCGGTGCGATGCTCAAAGTAAAGAACACTGTCAAAGCAGAGCACCTGTTCCTTCATGCTGCTGAGGTAGTGGCTGGTGAGATAAAAGTCGGTGATAGAGTCCATGCTGAGGTCGATTGTTCCAGGCGGATGGCTATTGCCAGGAACCATACCGCAACCCACCTGCTGCACGCGGCGCTTCGTAACGTCCTTGGGCCGCATGCACTGCAGTCCGGTTCAGTGGTTGAACCGGGACGGTTGAGGTTCGACTTCTCGCACTTCCAGGCGGTTACGCCGGAAGAGATTCAGCGCATCGAGGATGAGGTCAACGATAAGATTCTGGCAGACCTGCCTGTTGAGATAATCGAAACAACTGTTGATGAAGCCCGGAAAATGGGTGCGATGGCGCTTTTCGGCGAGAAATACGGAGAGCGCGTGCGGGTTATGAAGGTCGGTGACTACAGCATCGAGTTGTGCGGAGGAACGCATCTTAATAGGACTTCCCAAATAGGGTTCTTTAAGATCATCAGTGAGTCGAGCATTGGCGCTGGACTAAGGAGGATCGAGGCTGTAACCGGTCATGGCGCTGTTCAGCACGTGCATGATCTTGAAGATTTGCTTAACGAGATTTCTGAGAAGGTCGGAGTCTCAAAGCTGGAGGCTGCATCTGCCATAGAGCGGCTGCAGGCCAGTTTGAAGGAAGCTCAGAAGAAAATCGAGCAACTTCAGGCAAAATCTGCTGCAACTCAGGCAGAGGAACTATCGGAAAGCGCTCAGGAAGTGGCTGGAGTGAAGCTCGTGACCAGCAAGGTTGCTACAGCTAACCCGCAGGTGATGAGCGCGCTTGCAGACAGCATAGCCGATAGGCTTCGTTCTGTAGTGGTAGTCCTTGGCGGAGTCAGCGACGGCAAAGTGCTATTTGTGGGCAAAGTAACACCCGATTTGGTGCAGAAAGGCCTTCATGCAGGCAACTTGCTGAGAGAAGTAGCAAAGGTTGCTGGTGGCGGCGGCGGCGGTAGACCGGAGTTTGCTCAAGCCGGAGGAAAGAATCCTGAAAAGGTCGATGAAGCGCTGGAAAAGGCTGCTGAACTCGTAAAACAGCAAGCCGGAGTGTAGTTCGATTACTTAGACTACTTACAGCCGTGGATAAGCGCAAATATGCCTGTCCACGGCTTTTGTATTGTACTTCTTCTATGCTTCGGGAACGCCGAGTCTAGGAAAGCTTGTAATCATCTACCAGGTCAAGTTCCCGCAGCCAAACGGTACCAGCACAAGATACTATGACAAACCAACGATACAGGAACACATACATAGATGGCTGTAGTCATTTCTGCACAGCCAGTATAACGGGATTCCTGCCTATTCTTGTTGATGACCAGATAAGGGGCATACTCGTTAGTTCTTGGCAGAGATATAGAAAGCGGTTTATGGTGTTGATCGAAGGATTCGTGATAATGCCAGAACACGTTCATCTTGTGCTCAGAGGTAGTGGAGACAACGTGCGTAAGTTCATGCAGTATAGCCTTGCCCAGTCATCAAGGGAGATAAGGGAGCTTCTTGAGGATAGATCTGCTAAGGGAAATACCAAGGCTAAGAACCATTTGGCATTTCTTAAGTCGAGGGCAAATGGAAAGTCACAGTGCAAGGTGTGGAAGGAGCGATTCCGAGCAGTAGCACTAGATCAGGAAGATGCTGTTCTGGTTAAGATAGAGTATCTGCATAACAATCCGGTAAGGCGAGATTTGGTAGAGAAACCGGAAGAGTGGAAGTGGTCTAGTGCGAGATATTACATGAGAGGCGAAAGTGTGCTGGATGTTGACACTGTTTTTAGCTGTTAATTGCACATTCTACCGTTTGGCTGTGGGAACTGGATTGTGCAAGATCGATTAGCTGTTAAATAATTGACGTTCCCGCATAGAAAACCACAACTTATAATATTCACAGGTTGCGATTACCTCTTCTATAGCATACAATAGATAGCTAGTTACAGCTTTTTATCTTGATTTACGCATGTCTTTATCTTACAAACAGCTCAGTGTATTCATTATATTGCTTTTTCTGGAGCTGGCCTGCGGTTCTCTACAGGCAGCTTCGGGTGCGTCTTCACCAAAAGCAGTCCTAATTATCGCAGATTATCTTACACTCTCAGACCTTACACAAAGCCAACTGCCGGGAATAAAACGCCTGGTAAGTGAAAGTGGAGTAGGGCTTATTTCCCCAGGGGCTGTCGGAACGAAGTCAGTTGAATCCAACTATACATCGGTCAGCGCGGGTGCAAGTTGTTGGGCAACAAGTGATGTTGACCGCGCATACAGCCGTTTTGAAACAGTGAAAGAGGAGCCTGATCCGGCTGGTGTTATCTTCAAACGTCGGACCGGTCATCAGGAAGAACCCGATGTAGTCCACCTGGAGATCCCTAAACTTGGTAAAGATAACGAAGATAAGCTTGCCCGCTCACTGCCAGGAGCGCTTGCAGACTTACTTGCAAAAGAAGGTAAAAAGACTGCCGTTTTTGGTAACTCGGACTTGTCAGGAAAGCTATACAGAAGAGCATCCGTAATAGCTGCAACAGGCAGCGGGGCAGTACATGTCGGTGATGTAAGCCGAAAAATGCTCCGTTATGATCCTCAAAATCCAACAGGTTTCTCAACCGATGCCGATAAACTTGCCAGCGCAATAGACAACGCTCTGGAATCTGTAGACTTCGTTGTAGCAGATTTTGGTGATACAACCCGAGTTGAGTTGAGTAAGCAGTATCTTTCGGATGCTTCGTATAAAATCCATCGCCGCCAGGCGCTCGAGAACTTGGACCGATTCCTTACCGAGCTTCTTGAAAGACGGGGCAGCAGCGCAACGATTATCCTTGCTTCGATGGCTCCTGCTTATCCAGAAAAAGGCCATCGTTCCAGGCTCGCGCCTATCGTGCTGCGAGAACCGGATAAAATCCAGGGCTGTGTAATATCTCCGACTACTCGCACACCCGGTATGGTCTCTGGGTTCGATATAGCACCAACTGTACTGGCCGGATTAGGTGTCGATCAACCTAGAAAAATGATTGGCGGGCAGATCAAGGTGATACCGGATAATGAAAACAGGATTCAGTGGCTGGATGATACAGTCTTGATGAACCGGGAGATGACATGGTCTGTACTGGCTGGAATTGGAGCATTTGCAATAATCGTTGCTACCACAGCCTGCCTGTTTCTGGTTATAAACAAGCGTGGATTGTGTGTTGCAAACAGAATATTAAGGGTTCTGTTAATAGCTGCGGCTGCAAGTCCGGTGGCAATGCTGTTTTCAACTCCTGGAACACCAGTGATATTAAGCTACGTGCAGCGGTTGATTATATGGCTAGTGGTTTTCACTACAGGAGCTTATGCGCTTAGCTGGCTGCTTGCGAAGATACTTGGCAGCAAAGTCGAACGTCTGCCAGGAGGGCTTCCTATCATATCGATTGCGATTATTACTGCTTTGGCAATTACAGTAGAAGCATTTCGTGGTGGTCAAATTGCGAGATATGCGTTGATAACCATGGCAGATTTCAAGGGCTACAGGTTTTATGGAATAGGGAATGAATATATGGGAGTGTATCTCGCTGCCATTCTTGTATCCCTGGTCTGGTTGAGAGAGTGCTTCTCTGACTGGCATGAGCGGCGAATTGCCAGGAGTGCGGTTCTTGTGTTTCTAGCAGTTATCATAGCAGGGCTTGTGTTGCCTCCGTTTGGGGCAAACGCTGGTGGGGCTATGGCAGCGGTCATCGGTTTGGGTCTAGCATACGTGTCCGGTATTAGAGGCAGATTTGAGATCAGCCATGTGATACTTATGATCTTTACAGGTATTGCTGTAGTTGCATTTGCAGCGTTGATAGACCTGTTGTTTACAAGAAATGCTCCCTCCCATATCGGCCTTGCTGCTTCGGCCTGCGCGGGGAACGGGTACATTCTGTTTATCTCGACGGTGCTGAGAAAGCTCTCGATGAATATTCGGATAATGGGAATGTCTCATACAAGACTGGTTATGATGGCAGCAATACCGTTTCTTGCTCTCTGGTTTTCTGTTGTAGGCAAGCAGTTCGACGAGATCAGATATAATCGTCCGGCGTTCAATTCCGGTTTACTTGCGATTCTCGTTGGTATAATGGCAGCGTTGTTGTTCAATGATTCCGGAATAGTCGCTGCAGGACTTATGTTCAGCTTTTTGGTGGTTTCCATCATTTACACATTAATGGAACGTTCTGAGAAAGGGTCTGTAAGCCAGTAACAGGATATACCGCTGATTATTGGATGCTTTTTGATTTATCATGGCTCGGGTTATGGCTTTAGATGTCGGAGAGAAGACTATTGGTGTTGCACTCAGTGATGAGACAGGCACTATTGCATCTCCGTTGACTACAATCCGGCGTACAGAAAGTATCAAAGCTGACCTGAGAGAGGTTGTAAGGCTCATCGAGGAGCATGATGTATCAAAAGTGGTTGTCGGAATCCCGAAAATGTTGAGTGGAGAGGAAGCAGTTCAGGCTGGTAAAGTTCGAGAGTTTGCAGACCGGCTGGCTAGACGGTTGAGGATTCCTCTTGATTTATGGGATGAGCGGTTGACCACAGTCGAAGCTGAACGTATATTAATGGATGCTGGAAAAGACCGTATAGAGCGTAAAAAAGTTGTAGACCAAATGGCCGCAGCCATAATACTTCGCAGCTATTTGGAAGCTAAAGGCGCATAGTAGTCGAAACCAGAGAATACAAGAAGGACTTACATCGTTATTTGAAAAATAACATGAAGGCATACAATGCTGAGGATAAAAAGTCCTTTGATCCTGTAGGATAGAGCGCTCAAAGTGAAAACAATATTAGATTATATTCGTGAAGGAAGAAACTACATTATAACGCTGGTAGTATTCCTCCTTGTTATATTAATAGGGATATTCTATGTTGGTTCACCTGTTGGTGGAGATACCCAGGCGGTGTTAGTTATTGTGCCGAAAGGCGCGACAGCTTCATCCGTTGCATCTATTCTCAAGAAAAATGACCTGATACATTCAGCTATGGCTTTTACGGTAATAGCACGAGCTACTGGAGAGGCTGGCAATATAAAACCAGGCGCTTACAGCCTGACCAGGCAGATGTCTACTCGTCAGATGCTCTATAAAATGGTAGAAGGCGATGTTGCAGCTATTTGGGTCACTATTCCTGAAGGATTCACGGTTCGGCAGATTGCAGAACGTCTTGCCGGGAAGAATCTGGTAGACAAAGATGAATTTCTAGCTGCAGCCAATCGTTGTGAAGAATTCAGCCAAATCGTGCCTGTGGCTGGTGAATGCCTGGAAGGTTATCTGTATCCAGACAGCTATCTTGTGCCGGTGAACGCTGAACCACAGCAGATTATTAGTCAGATGCTTAGCACATTCAAGAGTAAAGTTGCTGATCCTTATGCTGCAGATATTGCCCGGTATGCTTCAGATAACACTCCTCAGGCCAAAGCTGAAGCTATGCATAAGATTGTTACTATAGCCTCGATGATCGAGCGGGAAGCGCAGGTTGCGAAGGACCGTCCGCTTATTTCGGCTGTTATCTGGAACAGGTTGCGCATAGGTATGAATCTTGATATCGATGCTACCGTGCTTTATGCATTGGGAGAGCACAAAAACAGAGTGCTGTATCGGGATTTAGAAGTAGATTCGCCTTATAATACTTATAAGAATCCTGGTCTGCCTCCAGGACCTATTGCTAATCCGGGTATTGAATCGATAAAAGCTGCACTGCATCCGGCAAAAGTCGATTACCTGTACTATGTTGCCAGACCTGATGGCTCACATGTGTTTTCCAGAACATATTCTGAGCACAGCGCTCGAAATGCTGCTATTAAAAGGATGAAGGATCGAAGGTAATGAGCCTTTTTGATTATTTATGCCCCAAGATATGTGTGCCATCGTTATCTGATGTTGATCTGGATGATATTACTGCCCGTGGAATAAAGACGATTCTGCTTGATTTGGATAATACAATCCTGCCCTGGAAAGACTATAAGGTTCCTCCGCAGTCTTCTGAGTGGATAAAAAGCGCTTTAGACCGGGGAATCAAGCTGTTTATTGCTTCAAACACCAGGAATCCTAAGCGATTATCCACTGTAGCCAGAGAATTGGGTATTCCTTATGCATATAAGATAGGCAAGCCGGGAAGCAGAGGACTGCGTGCAGCTATGGAGTCTCTGGGCGCTGCTCAGGAGAACACAGCTATCATTGGCGATCAGATATTTACCGATGTTTTGGGAGGCAATCGGTTGTTGCTGTTTACCATTCTTGTTCAGCCAATGCACAGGCGGGAATTTATCGGTACGAAAGTAAGCAGGATATTCGAAAAACCGGTTCTTGCTATGCTGCGCAGGCGGGGGCTGCTTGGAACAAAACGGCAGGATGTTAAGTCTCAATTACAGGGTTAGTAGATGAGAATTTCTGGTATGGCGAAGGTCTTTGGTGTGATAGGACATCCGGTGGGCCACAGCCTCTCTCCGGTGATGCATAATGCCGCCATCGAATCGCTTGATTTGGACTACGTTTATGTTCCCTTTGATGTTCCGCCGGAAAAGCTGGAAGCTGCAATCGAGGGAATCCGCGCGTTAGGTATAGCTGGCGTTAATATTACTGTGCCTCACAAGGAAGCCGTTATCCCATTTTTAGATGAACTGGAACAGGAAGCCAGCGAAATCGGATCCGTCAATACCGTTACCAATCTAAACGGAAAATTGATTGGACAGAGCACTGACGGGCCTGGGTTCATCAGATCTCTTGCCGAATCAGGTTGTTATCCTCGTGGTCGAAATGCTGTGGTTTTAGGTGCAGGCGGAGCTGGCAGGGCTATTACTTTCTCCCTGGTTAGAAACGGCGCAAAGGTGGCTTTATTTGATATGGATGTCAAGAGAGCAATGCAGCTTGTCGATGATATCAATGTCAAATGCACCGAATGCGAGGTTGGTAGTGTGCATTTAGTTCATTCGCAGGAGTCGGAACTTGAAGCTGCCGTTGCTTCGGCGGACATTCTGGTAAACTGTACTCCAGTAGGGATGCATCCTAATGTAGATAAGATTCCAATCCCTCCTGAGTGGCTTCGCAGAGATCATATCGTCTTTGATCTGGTTTATAATCCTATTAGAACAAAGCTTCTTAAGGCAGCCGAATCAGCAGGAGCGTTGGCGATCAGCGGAGTAAAGATGCTTGTCTATCAAGGAGCGTTGTCTTTCAGAACCTGGACAGGGATTGATCCTCCGGTAGACATAATGGAAGACGCAGTAATAGCTTACCTGTAGCATCTTCTATTTGTAGGTGATATAATCCAAACTGACTGAATATTAAACGGGTAAAGCTGGCTGCTGATAATAAACTTGTCTGAAACCGATATAATAATGCCTGTTGAAAAGCATTTTTTATATTAAGAAATCAGGTTCTCACATTTTATCTTTGATAATAAAAAAGCAGCATTCAAATGCATCAGATGAGTAAGAATGTGATGAACTATTAAGCATAAGGACCTCAATCAAGGACTTATAAGTCTGGAACAGCAATGGCCTTATTGAGGTCATAGTAATGGGAGAAGGAATTTACTGCTTTTTAGGTGGTTTATATTCAGCGCAGCAGGCAATGTCTTCTAAGACATTGTCCATGCTGGGTTGAGAACCCTTTTTTACATCTGGTATACTGTAGGGGTGGGAATTACCCCAGGCGGGGAGAGGTGTTATGGTAATGGCTAGAAAAGATCTGGGCGAGGTACTTCTATCAAAAAATATAATATCGGCAGAAGACCTGGCTCAGGCGCGAGAGGCGCAGAGAACCGCGCCCGGTGATATAGGCCGAATAATAGTAGACCTTGGGTTTGCCAGCGATAAGGATGTCGCTAAAGCACGGGCGGAGTCTTCTGGGTGTCCTTACGTAGATCTAACCACACAACGTGTTGATCAATCCGCAGTCACCTCTATTCCGGAACGTATTGCGAAGCAGCACAAGCTGATTGCTATAGCTAAGAACGGTACTAAGCTTACAGTGGCTGTTGCTGATCCAAATAATCAGATGGCTTTGGCGGATGTAAGGTTAGCGACCGGCGCTCAGCAAATTCAGATTGCCATTGCTACTGAAGACGATATCGATGATGCAATTTCGCGTTACTATAAATCAGGCTCAGGTGATGGTGGTGCTGTTGCGCCAACTGCCGGCGGCGCATCGTCATCTGGTGGCGGAGCGGGTGTAATGTCCGGTCTTGCTTCCATTAGCAAGGACATTGCCACTTACGGAGCGCGCGAGGAAGTGGCTGATGAGGATGAAAATGCTGTAAGACAGCAGGCTGAAGAAGCTCCTATCATCCGAATTGCTCACACCATCATCCAGCAGGCAATCAAAGATGCTGCCAGTGATATTCACGTTGAACCGGACAGAAGAGGTGTGCGTGTCAGATACCGAATTGACGGTGTTCTCCATGAGGTTATGCCGCTGCCTAAATATATTCAGGCGCCGCTTATTTCGCGCTTGAAGATTATGTCTGATATGAATATCGCTGAGCGGAGAGTTCCACAGGACGGACGTATTCCGATTCGTTGGGATAACAAAGACTACGACCTCCGAGTTTCCTGTCTGCCGACTATTCACGGCGAAAAGATCGTTATGAGAATTCTCGATAAATCGAGCGTTCTCCTTGGTCTTAACAAGTTAGGATTTACTGCGGAAGTTCAAGCCCAGATTGATGAAATAACCACTCAGCCTAACGGTATGTTCCTGTCCACAGGACCTACAGGATCCGGTAAGACAACCACTCAGTATTCAATCCTGCATAAGATCAACACTGTTGACAAGAATATCATCACAGTAGAAGACCCGGTTGAGTATCAGTTGTCAGGTATCTCTCAGGTACACGTTAATAGAAAAGCAGGACTTACATTTGCTTCCGCCCTGAGATGTTTCCTAAGACAGGACCCGGACATCATCATGGTTGGTGAGATGAGAGACCTTGAGACGGCTGAAGTAGCAGTCGAAGCATCGCTCACAGGCCACCTTGTTTTATCAACGCTGCACACGAACGACGCGCCATCTGCCGTTATCCGACTTGTTGATATGGGTGTTGAGCCTTACCTGATTTCTGCTACAGTTATTGGAGTTCTAGCGCAGAGGCTTGCCAGAAGGATTTGCCAGAACTGCAAGACCAGTTATCAGGTTCCTGCTAAGGAGCTTAGAAGGTTTGGATTCAAGCCGGAATCAGCGGATCAGGAAGTCACACTGTATCGCGGGTCAGGTTGCGAGCTTTGCCGGCATACTGGTTATAAAGGCCGACTTGGTATATACGAATTGATGCGTATTAACGATGAAATTGCGGAGCTTGTCGTAAGGCGAGCCCCGCTTGCTGATATCCGCGAAGCAGCAAAGGCGAATGGTATGCACGAGCTGCGTGAAGATGGTCTGTTAAAGGTTCTGGAAGGGTTAACTACTCCGGACGAAGTTATGAGAGTCGTCTTCACAGCCGGACACTAGAAATAATAAATGACAATAATGGGTGATTGAGGCGCATTAAAGTGCCTCAATCGCAACTCATAATAGTGTTTCCTTGGAGGGACAGTTGGAACAGCAAATACCTACTCAGCAGCAGCAGATCCCGCCACAACAGGCGGCGCAGATCACGCAGACGAAGCAGGCCACAAAGCCGCTTTCGATTGAGGATGCGCATGTTGATGACATGCTTCGGGTAGTTGTCGAAAAAGGCGCATCCGACCTGCATCTTTGCGTTGGTGTGCCTCCAATCATCCGCGTAGACGGTCAGTTGTTGCCACTCAACTATGAGAAGTTGAATCCGTTGGTCTCCCAGAGGATGATGTACGATATCCTCTCGGATGAGCAGATACAAAAATTTGAAGCTAATTGGGAACTTGACTGTTCCTATGCTCTGGGGCGTGTTGCTCGCTTCCGAGTTAATGTGTATAAAGACAAAGGCAGCGTTGCAGGCGCTTTCAGGTTGATTCCTACCAAGATTCCAACCATTAGAGACCTTGGTCTGCCGATGGTCCTTGAAGATTTGACCAGACGGCCCAGAGGTATGATAATCGTTACCGGGCCAACAGGTAGTGGTAAGTCTACTTCGCTGGCTGCTATGATCAACCAGATCAACAATGAGCGCAGCCTGCATATAATCACTATCGAGGACCCAATAGAATATCTTCATCAGCATAAATACAGCGTTATCAACCAGCGCGAGGTCGGACAGGACACCAAAGAGTTCGCAAACGCGCTTAGAGCTGCTCTCCGAGAAGACCCGGATGTTATCCTGGTCGGTGAGATGCGAGACCTTGAGACAATGTCCAACGCGATCCGTGCTGCTGAAACAGGCCACCTTGTATTTGCGACGCTGCACACAAACAGCGCTGCATCTACAGTTGACCGTATTGTTGACTCATTCCCTGCTAACCAGCAGGACCAGATTCGATTAATGCTCTCGAACAGTTTAGAGGCCGTGCTTTGCCAGCAGCTTATGCCGAGAGCCGGTATGCCTGGGCGAGTCTGCGCGATGGAGGTTATGGTTGCTACACCGGCTATCAGGAACTTGATCCGAGAAGCAAAAAGCCATCAAATCACATCGATTATTCAGACAAGTGCTAATGTCGGTATGCAGACAATGGACCAACATCTTCGAGAACTCTATCAGAGGGGTATCATCACCTATGACGACGCAATGATGCGCGCTATGAACCCAGAAGAGCTTAAGAAGATGATTGCCGCGCCGACGTCGCCTAACGGCAGATAAAATGGAAGTGTAAAGTGTAGGGTGTAAAGTATAAAGGGAGTTATACTTTCAACTTAACACTTTCCACTTCAAATTGGGGGTGAAAATAGATGCCAACTTATGCATACACGGTTCGTGATGCAACCGGGGCGGTGATTCCCGGGACAGTTGAAGCCGAAAGCGAAGGCTTATTACGGCGAAGGCTGACTGAGCAGGGGCTTACTGTCGTCGATATAAAAGAGACTAAGACAGCAAAGAAGAAGAATGTGGCAGGAGGGTTTGGAAGGGTCAAACTCAGTGATCTTTCCGTTTTCTGTCGTCAGTTTTCTACGATGATCGACGCTGGTGTCTCCCTCGTAAGGTGTCTTGCGGTTCTGTCTGAGCAGTCAGTCAACCCCAAGCTGAAAAGGATTATTAACGATCTACAGGCTGAGGTCGAAGCTGGACAGATGCTCTCAAGAGCTATGTCCAAGTATCCTACAGTCTTTTCCAACCTGTTTATCGGACTTATCCGTGCAGGTGAGGTCGGTGGTGTTCTTGAGGAAAGTCTTCAGAGGCTCTCAATGTTCCTTGAAAAGGACCAGGAACTCAGACGTAAGGTAAGATCGGCTATGACATACCCTTGTATTGTTATGATTGTAGCCATTGCCATCGTTCTTCTCCTGGTTACATTCATCTTGCCGAAGTTTATGGATTTGTTTGTGGATTTGGGAGTCAAAGACTATCCTGCGCCAACCAAGATGCTGATGGCATTTAGTAATTTCCTTACGAGTAGATGGTATATTATGCTCATCGGCACCATTGCGTTCGTGATAGCTTTCAGGCTATTTGTCAGGACGAAGGTTGGGCGAAGGACTTATGACAGGATCAAGCTCAAAGCGCCAGTCTTTGGGAAGCTGAACCACAAGATCGTCCTGGCTCGATTCTCACGAACATTGGGCACACTGCTGGCTTCCGGTGTTCCGATCCTTCAAGCTCTTGAGACAGTAGCAGGAACGGTTTCCAATGAGATCGTGGCCGATGCTGTTATGGAAGCTCGTGCAAGGATTCGCGAAGGAGACCGCATCGGTGACCCATTGCAGAGGTGCAAACTATTCCCTCCGATGGTAGTTCAGATGATTTCCATTGGTGAGGAATCTGGTGCTCTTGACCCGATGCTTGCCAAAGTCGCCGACTTCTATGAAGCAGAAGTAGACGCAGCGCTCGCAAGTCTTACATCAGCCATCGAACCGGTTATGATCGTGTTCCTGGGCTGTGCGGTAGGATTTATCGTAATTTCGATCTTCCTACCACTGATTTCTGTTGTTACAAGTCTTACTGGGAGTCAAAACTAAATCGTGCCATTTTGGTTCAGTGCGTTGGTGGTGTTCGTCTATGGCACCATTGTAGGAAGCTTTTTAAACGTTTGCATTTGCAGGATGCCGAAGGACGAATCGGTTATAAACCCGCCATCGCACTGCCCAAAGTGCAATACGCGGCTTCGGATTCCTGATCTGGTTCCGCTGTTTAGTTTTTTGATTCTCGGACGGAAGTGCCGCTATTGTGGTGAGCCTATCGGGTGGCGGTATTTTACTGTAGAGCTTATCACTGGGCTGTTTCTTGTGGCGCTTCACATGAAATATCAGCTCAGTGTGGATTTCTTCGTATTCGCGCTGTTTTCCGCAGCGCTGATAGCGGTGTTCTTTATAGATCTCGATCATTGGATCATCCCGGACCAGCTTTCTGTGTTTGCGATGGTCCTTGGGATATCAAGGGATATACTTGGGCTTGTGACAGGCGAGGAAGGACACGTTTTAATGCGGATTCCTGTGCCTTTTACAAGTATCGACGTCCCGATGCTCTGGTCAGTCGCAGGACTCCTCATTTGCGGCGCTATCTTTTATGGGATAGCGATATTTGGGGAGTTGGCGTTTAAAAAGGAGGCGATGGGCGGCGGCGACATTAAACTGGCAGCAGCGATTGGCGCGGTTTTCTGCGCTTATTTGACCAATTCGTTGGGGCTGGGGCTAGCATTGTTGTCGTTCTTCATCGCTGTTTTTGCAGGTAGCGTTATCGGGATAGGGATGAAGTTTATACACCGGTCGGGAGAGAAGGACAACTATCTCCCGTTCGGACCTATGATGGTGATCGGTGTAGCGGTCACTATGTTCCTGGGAAAACCGATAATCAATGCATACATGAGCTATCTGATGCGCGGAGGGATATAACCCCGGTGTAATTCAAGTTGAAATACCCGGAGTATAGTGACAAGTTTCGAGATGTAAAATGTCTCGATAGATAGCATAAAGGGTAGACAATCTCTGATAATTGATAGCTGAAGTAGACTGCTCATCTTTGGGAACTATCTACCCGTTTTTTTAGTCGAATAAGCTAGAGAGGCCCAAGGCGCGTCGGTTGCCGTTCTGTCGGAAGGTTTGTCGGACGACAAGCGATGCTCCGTGTAGCAGGGGCGAGGAGAGTCTCAGGTTTAAAGGTAACTTGGAGGGAAGAACATTATGAAAACGATGCGCGGCAAGCATGGCTTCAGCCTGGTTGAGCTTCTCACTGTTATCGCTATTATTGCGATTCTGGCGTCAATCATCTTCCCGGTTATGAATGCCGTAAAGAATCGGGCAAAGCTAACCCAGTGCATGACGAACATGGCAAACATTGCGTCAGCGTTGAAGATGTATCAGATGGACAACAGGAAATATCCTGATGCCATTGGTGGTATGGCGATACCGGGAACACCGATGGAGAGAGCAAAGACTGGTCTTTATCCGGAATACATCAACAGCATCAAGGGATTTCACTGCCCGTTGTCTCCAGTCACGGACACATCAGCCATTGTGACGATGAATGTGGGAGGCGAAACTAAGCATTATTATGCATACTCGAGTTATGATGTGTATTGCCCGGATCCCGCTGGAGGTACGCTGAATTACGGGACGTTTATTCGTTATAGAACACACTGGGCGGCTGATATAGGTGATGTAGCTTTTTATGAGCCGCATCCTCCAGGGACGAATGATGATTTAGAGAACCAAAAATACGATTATAAGAGGCAGCTTAGGTTCAAGAGTCCATCAGATGATACTGTTGTGACCTGGTGTAGTTATCACAGGAAATCTGACTCCAAATCGATGGTTCCTGTATTGTTCCTGAGTGGTCAGTGCGATTTGATTCCTGCTTTTGAAGTAGAAGGTCCCGACGGAACCAGCGGCAGTAGGTGGAGGACGCAACCGAAGAAGGGCTAAAGCCGCTCATCGTGTAAGTCCAGGGTAACCACTGCAGCGGTCCGAGGCCGTCGGCCGTGGTTGCCCTTTCGTCATTGATATAGATTTTTTGTTCAGAGGAAAATAATCGGTCCGGTCGGTAAATGGTATCAGGCAAAAAATAAGCCTGTGACTGTAAACCGGCTATCCGGGCATACGGAGGCCATTATGAAACAGCTCAGAAGTAATCGGGGTACCTCTATAGTAGAGGTGCTGGTTGTGATGGTGGTGCTGCTTGTAGGCATCATGACTGTTATCAGGCTGTTCCCCTATGGCTTCAAGTCAGTGCGGCACGCGGAAAACATGACTTTTGCCAGCAGGCTTGCTCAGTATGAAATCGAACGCTGGAAGAATAATCCAGCCAACCTGCCTGAGGGTACGCTGCCGATAAGCAATCCTGATACAGGTGATCCGATAGTTTTGGATAATTTGTCCCCGGTGCCTCCGCTGGATGATGAGAAAGTCTCAAGCTTCAGGAGAATCATAGGAGAAACTACACGTATTCCGTTTGGTGGTTGGTCTAATCAGCCGGTAAATGGATCGTTTTATACATTGGCATTTGCACCAATTGATGAACGCGCTCCTCTGGCTATTAGAGGCAGCGACCTGTCCAGACGAATATTTGACTCAGATAATACCAATGGGCCGCAGCCGTGGAATATTCTCAGGTCTTATCAGTATGCTATCGATTATGATAGCAGAAAGATCTGCTTCCGAAGCGTTGGTCAGGCAAGAGTCTACTATCTGACATGCTCCTGGTGGGAATTTGATCCAGGTGGAGATCCGGTACTCCGTACGGCTACCAATATTAAAATCGATGTTGCAGCCAATACGAATAACTGGATTAATATACCTATTCCCACCGGCTCAGGTTTCCTGGGAATGGATGCTTATAGCGACACGGTAAGCCGTGGTTTTATGGAAATACCGTCGGCATCTAGCTTCTCATCAGATCCGTATGAATATAAGCTAATCAGCAGCGTGTTGGGTATTATCGAGTTCAACCCGCTTGGCTTTTTCCAGACGGAGTTCGGCCAGCAGTTGGAAGCCAGGATCGATTATGACATCCTGGATCCACAGATTATCCGAGAGGATAAACGGGTGCCGACAGTGCCTGCTTCTGAACCTTACCGTGTAGCCTTGACATTGAACAATATCAAGGAGAAAGATGTAACTATAGACCCCGATGGCAATCTATATGGGGGAATCTATCCTACAGCAGGTATTGATGTTGATGTATTAGCTGTCGACCTGGCTACAGCACTCCCGATTAACATTGCGCCGGCGTGGATTAATCACAAAGACGGAATAATCGAGTTTCCAGCGCAAGTGACTTTATCCACTACCGGGATCAGTGTTCCTGTAGCAGGCCGAAATATCCGGTTCTTCTATAAAGCTGAAGGTGACTGGTCTATGCAGTTCCACAAGGCATACTCTCAGTTCGATAGAGAGACGGACCTGAGTAGTCATCTTACTTATAAGACTTATAAAATTACTGCCGGATCACCAAAGACTATCTACCTTGCTGCTTGCAACGCAAACAATACCATTTCTGTTGATTATGAGTGTGTGATAAACGGTCAGAAGCGGAAGATCGTAGGAGAATGCCATAAGACATCGGATTCTTTGACTAACGTAAATGGCCAGGACTGCACGTACTTCGATTTGAAATATGAGCCGACAAGGATTTTCTCTGTAAAAGGTGTTTCAGCCAAAGCACGTGTGGCGTGGAGAGATGGCGAACGCTGGCGGTATGTCGATCTGGATACAATCCTGGTGAGAAAACCAACTGAGTAACTTTTGAGTGTCAGGTGTTGATTTATACGCAGAACTCAATAAGAGAAGGTTAAAAATATTGTTCGATGGCACAGTCCGGTAAGCAAATGCAGTGGACGGCTGGGATATGAGGTAACAAGTATGAAGAAAGCAGGGACAAGAACAGGTTTTACGATAGTAGAGCTTCTCGTGGTTATTACGATCACGATTATTCTGATGGGCCTGATCTTCGGACCTATCGTTCAGACATTTAACCTGACCCGGCGTGCCAACGCAATGGTCACTGCTCAGAATACTGCGAGAAGCACCCTGGAGCAGATCAGCCGTGAGTTGAGTCAGGCAATGTTTGTCTACGATAACTCGAATAGCCCAATTATTTTAAAACTTCAGGACTCAGATGGGTCTATTATCGATAGACAAGTGCTTTATGCGAAGATCGATTTCATGCTGCCTAAACTCGTAATGCACTGCAACAATCCGGATCACCCTGAAAATCTGCCTAGAGACTATGAGCGAGGCGACGATGCCTGGCCGGAGTGTCCCGAGTGTGGTTCTGAAGAGGTTGAGGCCCGGCCAAAACAGCCGCTTGTTCCAAGCGGTAAGCTTGTGCGGTATTTTATTGGTTTGGCAGACCCTGATCCAACTGCAAGCACGGATATTTGCCCAGCACCAGGCGCTCGTGATTGGCCTGAAGTGGGCAGCCCGATGAATGGCTTTATTCTTTATCGTGCAGAGGTCAATCCTTACGACCCAGACCTGTTTGAGATCAATAGTAACGGACAGCCGATACTCGATGATCCGAATTTCTTCAATGCGGATAGCGGGAATGGCGAAAATGGAGAGCCTTTCTGGAAGAATTGGAAGCGGGTGGCGAGGCCGGTTGGACATGTGACTGATACTGATCTGGTAATAGTGCGGTTAGACGGGAACGATCGTATAGATACAGTTACCCCAAGCGTCCGGTTCCAACTTACTCAAGTAACTGGTGATACACTCGTTCCGACGCACATTACAGACGAAGCTGCGGAATCACCTACAAGCATTCCGACAGTTTTCCGTGCCACTTATGGAGCATGGGGAAGCTCGATAGGTGATTGGAATACAGAACCATTTGCTGTAGCGGCAGCAAGGAAGGGCAGCGGCTCGAATACTGTCTGGTACCGGACTGCGTTCAAACAAGTTGGTAGTGATTATCAGCTTGTTATCAATGAGCATAACGGTGGTTCAGTGAATGAGATATTCAACATAACTGCCTATCAACAAACGGGTGCATTTCCGGCTACTAATCCTCCAATTGCATACGTGGTAGATCCAGAGAGCGGCGAGGTGCAGTTCGATTTTCCAGCATCCGATGTGATCGACAGAGAAGAGATTAGAGATATGAATCTCCGGGTCATAAGGCATTGGGGCAGTAGAAGGGAAACTCCATTACGCGCTCACCGGATTCCGATGTTTGCCAGCATCGACCCTACGGATGCGTTCCAGCCAAGGATAGTTCCGGGCAGTGAAGTTGTTATTGGGCCGGATATGACTCCCGGACTGCGTCAAGATCTGATTCGAAAAGTCAGGTATGAGCGAGTACCGTTCAACCTGGGTAATCCAGGATGCAATCAGTATAAGATTGACTACGGTATGGATGATACTACCGGTGAGCGAGTCGGTTGGATTATCTTCAGCCCAGCATTCGATGAGGTCATCCCAGAGGAGATGGCAGGCGGTGAAGCCGCTGATATCGAGATTACCTATAAATTCCAGTGTAATCGCGATGGCGATGTGGTTGTAGCTAATTATTCGACCAAGACGCTTCTTCAGATTACTCTGGGAATCAGATATTTTGACCGGAACTCCGGTAAAGTGCACCCGGTTGAGCTGACAAACAAGGTCCGGGTCAGGAATTTGATGAGGTAATAGGACGCACTCTTTCCTGTTAAGCATGTTTTCCCTTTGGGAGAGCATCTGACGTGTGAATTATATTATATTTTATGGCAGTGGCAGGTTTTTTCTAAGGAGAGATCGTTTTCCGAGTGGCACGCCAGAAAAGGACGGGCAGAGGCGAGAGATTATGATACTTACAGCCTTAAATTCAAAACGACGGCTTTCAAATGAGCATGGACAATCCCTGATATTGGCTATCATCGTAATGTTCCTGCTTGTGTTCATTGGTGTAGTATTCGTACTATTGGTAGCCAGAAACCAGGGACGTGCTGGACGATCCAGAGACGTCCTTGAGGCCCAGTATTTGGCAGAAGCAGGCATACAATACGCAGATACTCAGTTGAGGACAAGCGAAGAAGGCGCGGACTGGCGTCCGGAGCCTGATAACCTTGGGTTCATCTATGACGAAGCTACCGGCGATTATAACCTGGATCCTGCCTGGGACCTTGCCGATCTGGCAGAGAATCATCCTGATTTTAAGTGGCTTCGACCATATTGGCCCACTGAAAGAGACTTCAACGGCGTACAGAATGCTATGGGGCCGACGGGAGGCTATACCAGCTTCAAAACAGGTGAAGGCAGGTATCTGCTTCGTGTCAGTTACAACCCGGACCCGAATGACCCAATGTCCAAATACATCAAGATAGAGTCAATCGGACGAATTGGAGTCGTGGACAAGGATGATCCGACTACTTGGAGCGGACAGGTACGGCTGCGTCGTGAGCTGACAGCTTATAAACCAATTGGTGTCACCGATTACGCCCGGTTTATTACCAATAAAGAGAAACGTTCTGCTGAAATACCTCTAGGAGCCGCCGGACACAAGGTAAGGTTCGGTTACTACAATTCTTTGGGTGATTTTCGCGGTGCTCCAATCAGAGTCAACGGCAACCTTACATGGTATGGAAGCGAGATAGAGATAATTCTCAGAGGTAAAACATATCCAGACCGGGAAACTGGCGGCTCGCAGTTTCTGCCGATTGATATGGTTGAGGTAGCCGGAAAGATAAGGCATGACAAGATAAAAACATCATCCGGGAGCCAACCGCTTCCTGTTATACTGCGGGAGATAGTTGACAACGGCGCTGCGGTAGATAACCCGGTCTATCCATCAGATGGATATGGCTCAAATCCGTTCACGACCCGTAACGGTTTCTACAGGGATGGATCCAGTAGTACTGACCGGCAGCACCATGCGAGAGGCATCAAACGGCTGGAGCCGCCGCTCATCGAGTCAAACGACTCCAAAGTACGCCGTTACATTCAGTTGACCAGAGATTCCGGTGTGTGGGTGAATGGTCCCAACGGCAACGTAAACAGCGGACGCTATGGCTGGGGTAGAGGCGTATACATAGATAACACTGATGATCTTCAGCCTAAGAGTGAAAGGCTGTTCGGCGGTTATACTCCTCGCAACGACTGGATGAAGCCTAACAATGATATGGCAAGCTACTGGCAGGGACCTTACTACGTTCCACCAGCGGTTGTTATAACGCTTAATCCTTACGATACGGATGGAGATGACGAGCCTGACATCACTATTACCAGAACGGACGTCAAATCAAGGTCCGGCAACAGTCAGTATGGTCAGAAGGCTGTTTGGTGTGATGCCGCAGGCAATCCTATGCATGACAAAGGTTCTACCATCACTATTCCGTATCCGCAAGGAACCCAGACATTCGAATATTATGACGGTTCGAATACTCAAACCATTACTATCGAGCGTAACGGTGTTATTTATGCAGAGGGCAATATCCGCATACGGGGTATGATGGCCGAAAACAAGCAGTTGACTATAGTCTCGGGTGGAATCATCTACGTTGACGGCAATCTGCTCAAGTATAGATATGAGAACGGCCGGGTAGACCAGAGATGCGCTATCGCACTGCTTGCCAAAGAGCACGTCTGTGTAAACACCACGCAGTTTGTCTCACTACTGAATTCTATAGGTCCGGCATCGATTGGATCAGACGCTGGCACAGGTCAGCCGCCTTATCACTTGATAATTACTCCTGAACCGGCGACGACTTTCTTCTCTACCTTCTCGTTTGGACCGCCGACAGGAAGCTGGTCGCTCACTGACGATGTAGGTCTATTTGTCAGACACGCAGGACAGTATGGTCCGGCTTATATGACTATGAAGCTTAATAATAATTTCCTACCGATTGGTCAAGGCGGCCCGTTGGACAATCTTGGGATGCCCTTTGGGGAGTATGTCTATGGAGTTGGAGATCCCAGATACCCTGGTGCTGCTCCGGGTGTTGGAATATCGAGCTTGTTTGAGCAGCGCACCTGGGCGCTTAATAATGGCTTGAACCGAAGGATTGGTATGCCGAACTACTTTGAAGTTGCGTTGGACCAGAGTGTTTTTGTCAGAAACAACTATCTGCTCTCTTCGTTTACCATACAACCTATGGACATCCGCATCGAAGCGATTATGTATGCCCAGAATGACTCGTTCTTCATAATTCCGGGCAACTGGTTCAATCTGAATGCAACAGATATACCGGGTTCAAACGGCAGGAATGGCACGAGAAGACCTAATGGAGTCGATCCGTCCTGGCCGTTCTTTGGTGATCCGCTTGATACAAAGATCACCATAGATGGTGCGATAACTGAGAACCTTCCAGCATCCGTAGCGGATGTGAGCGAGTGGTATTCCAAATGGAGCAATATTCCACCGAATTATGGCAGTTCGGACAGACCAACGGCACATCCGGGAGATGGCCTGACGTTCCTTTACGACCCGATGCTGGGTTGGCCTGTCTACGATGATGGCGGCAGATTGGAACCTGTCCGCAAGGATAAATATGGCAGGGCGCTGCCTATAACGCCGCGCCTGCCTGTTTGCGAGTCACTCTACTATTACGGAGAACCTACATAAACGCAGGAGATGGTATTTAGCTGGCAGAAGCCGTTAAATAAAACATTGTATCCTGATAATGGCCGGATTTATCCCCGGCCATAGGCACCTGTTGGTACAGAGGTAAGGTGTATGCTTATGAAACGCAGAATTGCAATTCTAGCGATAGCAACAGCGCTGTTATCGGTCATATTGGCTCAAGCTGCGTTTGCCGGAGGGCAGACGTATGTAAATAAACGTCGGGTGATAAAGGCAGGTGTTCTTGTCTGCAACACAGCTACCGGATATGCTACCCCGACTTCTCCATATGTGTTCTACATTATGGGCCAACGTGATGATATAAAGCCCAGAGGTTGGACATTCGTTAATCCGCTTGCCGGCGGCGGTGAAGCATTCAAGAACCGGCAAGAATACTGGTTGGTCCCTCTCAGACAGACCACTGTAGAGAATCTATCTAAATTTGATATTCTCTACCTCAGCACCAATACAGCGGTCGTTTTGAATGCAGGAGACCGTGATAAGCTCCGCAGGTATGTTGATGGCGGCGGCTGCATCTGGGTAGATGATGGCGGCGGCATGACGTTTGCAGGCTCCGGCTTCTTCCTGCCAGGGATAAACTTCAATTCTACAGGTGGAAGCGGAGATTATTTGATCACTCAAAAGCTGCATCCACTGATAACCAACCCGTATTGGCTAAATCCGATGGAAGTGTATTCACTCGGGATGAACTCCTCGACGATCGTTCCAGGTTACGAAACGAATCTACCGAGTCCTACAGCGCTTGCACCGATTGTTATCAGCACAGGGCTTAGCAAAAGCGCTCCGGTTATTGCAGCTATTGAGTACGGCAGCGGCCGCGTGGTATTTACAGCAGGTGGGATAGGCAAAAAGCTGCAGGGTACTGCAACCAAATGGTCATCTCCTGCCATGCTGGACATAAGCAACTTCAATCTGACGATGGCGGCACCTTCCAACCTGAGATTTGCTTACAATGTGGTTTCGTATGCCACAACGAGCACCGTATTCCGCAAAGATCCTCGACGCTCGGGTGCATCAATCGATGGTCTGGGTGCGCCGCTTGTAAATAGTTGGACATACAATTCGACAACTTGGACCGGCGGTTCCGAGTCGGTAGAGAACTCTCCAGTTATTTGGAAAAACATTGTTTTCGTTACGAGTGGCGAAAGGCTTGTGGCTTTTGATGCCACACCGCAGCGTGACCTTGATATGAATGGTTTACCTGATGATGGACAAACAGATACTGGTCTCGGTTATGACATCATCTGGGAGTTTAAATGCGGAATATTGTCGAGTCCTACGGTTGCAACTATGGTCGATCCTAAGGATATGACTCCAAAGGACTTCGTAATGGTAAATTGCAGCCAGGGACATTTACACATCTTTGAAACGCTGACATCTGATAGTAAAGGCAATATATCCGGTTCTCCTGTTGAGCGTACTAATGACCTTTGGAAACATAATATGGGTCCGGGTAATGGCAATCTTCTGCCGCCTGTAGTTGCAAATGGTTGGATATATGTTGTCGGTATGGATGCAGTAGTCTATGCATACTGCCCAGTATTAGCAGCATCAACCGGTCCAGTGCAACCAAGCCCTGCTGGTCCGGTTGTTGCACAGGTAAATACGAGTGGAAGTTGGACTCTGCCTCTGAAGGGAACAGCGAATCCCGCTCTGGAGCCACCAGTAGTAAAATTCGGGCCGACTCTTGCTATTGTTAAGAACCAGTCTACCGGTGCATTGGTCCAGATGCTCTCCGTGATTGCCAAGCCCACTGGGTCGTCACAAGGAAGAGTAGTAAACGATCATATCTACTCGCTGCCGATTTATGTATACAGCGACAGACTCCGGCCTATTTCTCCTAGTACGATGACGAATGGAGTAGGCCAGGCTATGTACCAGACGAGCTACACTACCTTCCCTATAGCGGATTATCCAAAGACTGAAGTGTGGGCTGTTGACGGAGCTGGCAATTCTATAGCAGTCACTGAGAACCACAATACTGTAGCATCCGGTATGGTACAGATAACTGCAACAGGTGGAGTACTGCTTGGGCCTGGTACGAGGGTCTATCTTTCGTATGCAATTGACTACAGCAAAAGTAATATCAGTTATACGCCGCCTTATTACCAACTGGAGCCAGGAATCACTTCCGTGACGAATGGTATCCAAATGCCTCTCGAAGCCACAGCCACACCTGCGATTGGTGCAAATGATATGTTTTACATGGGTGTTGTTTGGCCTGATGCAAGACCTGGTGGAACTACTGGCGGTACTGGTTTTTCTTCTGTTTACGCTGTCTACTACGATGGAAATCATAGCTCAGCAAGATTAGACTGGACATACTTCCTGCATGGTGGCGGAAATATTCCTGACCCAACTTCCGGTACAGTCAATGCAGGAGGAAGTATACCTCTATCCAGCGCTGACAGGTCAAGGCTTTGGGGCATACATGCAAGAAGCAAGAACCTTGGATCTACTGGGCCACTGTTGCCGGTCAAACATCTGGAAGTAAGAGGTACTCCGGCTGTTACTAACGATAGAGTATTCGTTACAGCAACCACAAATGACCCAGGCGATCCGGGCATGCCAAAAGGGTATCTGTTGTGTTTCAAGGCTAATCCGGAACCAGTTATAAGGTTGAACCGTCCGCTTATCGACCGGTCTAATCCTGCAAGAGAGAGGCCTATCGATGTCAGGTTGTGGCAGCCGGACCTTATGTTCAATCCGGCAGCAGCAGGACAGCCGCCGATGCTTGCTGGTTCCGTAGTGCCGTCCAATATGCTGGACAGAGAAGCCGGAACAATAACTATAAACAATTTTGCCCGACTGAGGTTACAGGGATCGGTGCCTGGCACGCCTACAGGCACTTTAAGCCTGTCGCTCCCGGTTTGGGTCTTTTTGGATGGTCAGCCTGTTCCTTTGAGTGAAATAGACCTGTCAAGTTGGGACAATCTGCTGTGGGCGCTTCCTCTGCCGCCGCATGAAAGGTCCGGTGCTGATCCAGACGCTCCCTATCGTGATCGTGTGGTTCCATGCTCTGGTTGTTCGTCATCACCCATAGTCCTTGGTGATTATGTCTACTTTACCTGTGATGATGGTCACCTGTTTGCAGTTGCTGTGGATGCAACTCCGATTGATCTAAGAACCAGGATCATTAACTATCCGATGCCTGGCGATTCTCAGCAGGTCAAGGATAAATGGGCAAACACAGTTGCTATGGATCAAAAGATTACCAGCTTAGGTGGAAGTAATACTGCAAGGGTATCTCCTGCCGGTGGAAGTGGACTACTCGCAGTGCCGACATCTGATGGACTGTATGCATTCGAGAACGAACTCACCCTTGTTACTGATAACCGCAGGGTGATGGAGATAGCCAGTGACGGCAGTATAGTTTGGTCATGTGACTCTGTTTATGAAGGCAAGCTGGTTGCCGGAACCGGTGTAGGATCTGTGTATGGTATTCAGCCCAGAGCGCTCAACAAACCGCTGACAGCGCAGAAATTGAGTTCATCAGACTATCTTGTTGTTGATTCGGGCAATGACCGTGTAATCAGGATCGACCGCGGCGGCAGTGTGATGTGGTCGCTTACTGATTTTGATGACAGCTACCGGAATCTGCTTCGGTCTGGTGAGACTCGCAGGTTGAAAGCTCCGGCTGATGCCATAACCTGGAGTGAATATGAGGAAGTTAACGGAGAGACCTACTTCGTAAACCATTATCTGGTTGCAGACAGTGGAAACTTCAGGATACTGGACATTGTAGATCGGTTCAGGACCAGAAACAACGGACAGATTGAAGGACCAGTCAAACCTGGCCCGGACGGAAGTCCGATTCATGAGCTTAACTGGGTAACTTATACAACTGATAAGGACAAGAGGTTCTCATACACGTCTATTCAGTTGATTAGAGGACTTAGAGATGATGTGATAACACAGGAAGTATGGGCTTCCGTAGCTAATTACGGCTTGGGCACATCTGCAGACTCAACTGCTGTTGCAAGCACAGGCGGTGGTCAGCTTGGCGGTGCAATTGTAGCTATCACTTATCGCAATAAACCTTATTCCAGTAGTAGTCCAACCCTTGAATGGACCTATCCGGACGATTCCGGTACTATCAAAGCTCAATTGACTACACTAAATAACGGCGCTGTAGCTCTGGCAGGACCGACGTCATTTACAGTGCTTAATCCGACAATGCCGGAATTGCTTATCTGCGATCAGTCTGCTGTGTATCATACCCAGGGACCGACTGGCAACATAGTAAGGCAGGTTACTGCTGATGATTATCAGACTCGAAGTCGAAAGGTTACCAATACTGAAACGCAAGCTGAGGCGGATATGGTTGTCCCGATACCGTTCTGGCCGCGTAAGGCGCAGATTCTGCCAAGTAGCGGAGACTGGCTTATAGTCAATGGCTATGCAGGCCGAATGTATGATGATAGCGGCAGCAAGTTCACCGGAGAAGTCATCCAGTGGCATTGGCTTAGTAGTAGTTCAACGTCGGGTGGAATCAACTGGTGCTCACCTAAACTATGGTGGCAGCCGAATCCTGCAGGACCTGGGGAGTTTATCCAGAAAATGCAGAATGCGCCGAACCTGGATCAGCCAACTTCAGCATATAGATTAATGTATTAATGCTGTTAATGAATATAGAGAAAGCGATTGGGCCGGGATATACCCCCGGCCCAATTGTTAAGTGTCGTGGATAGAACATGATCGTAAAATCTGCATACGTCCACATCCCATTCTGCCGCGCCAAGTGCTTCTACTGTGATTTTAACTCCTATCCTGGCAGGGAGAACCTGTTCAAAGACTACGTTACGGCGCTTATCCTGGAGATAAATCGCGCTGAGCCGGTTGAAGCAGAACTGGATTCGGTGTACTTCGGTGGTGGAACTCCTACTATATTGCATCCCGATGCTTTAGCATCCATTTTAGATGCAATAAACAGCCGTTTTGGTATTTCTGGCAGTGCAGAAGTGACTGTGGAGGCTAATCCCGGCACGGTAGATGCTTCTTCGATATCAGAACTGTGCAAAGCTGGATTTAATCGGCTCAGTATAGGGGTTCAATCGTTCAATGATGATATTCTCGAGCGAATCGGACGCATACACACTACATCTGAGGCCCGGAGCGCTATCATGCAGGGCAGAGACGCCGGATTCAGTAACATCAGCATAGATTTGATGTATGCACTGCCGGACCAAACGATAGAAGACTGGCAGAACACGCTCGATGCTGCTTTGGAGATTTCACCGGAGCATATATCGCTCTATGAGTTGACCGTGGAAGAAGGAACAGTGTTTGGCAACCTGCGCCGGAAATGCCAGATAAACCTTCCTGACGAAGATTTACAAATAGAGATGTATACTCTTGCCATTAACAGCCTGACAAACGCCGGATACGAGCACTATGAAGTGTCTAATTTCGCCAAGCCGGGGTACCGTTCCCGGCACAATCAGGTCTATTGGCGTAATGAGCCGTACTTCGGATTTGGGGCAGGAGCATCTGGATATATCGGCGGCACGAGATACACCAATATCAGCAGTCCCGATTTCTACATAGAACGCCTTCTTGCAGGTGAGAGTGTTGTTGAATCATCCGAGACTGTGACCGGTCGTCAATCTATGGGAGAGACAGTAATGCTTGGGCTAAGGATGTTGGATGGCCTGGATTTGGATGCTTTCGAAGAGCGATATGGTGTGAGTCTGTTTGATGTCTATAGAAAAGAAGTGACCGAGTTTACAACGAAAGGGCTTCTGGAGGTTGCCGATTCCCGGCTGCGGCTTACATCAAAGGGCTTGTTTCTTGCCAATACCGTTGCAGCGAGTTTTCTTTGATTCTGAGTTAATCTTCATTGGTGCCAGGTTACTGATTACAGCCCATCGATTGCCGAAAAATAGTATAATAACACCTGAAAGCAGCTTGTTTATAATGAGAAGATGTGGAGGTGAGTTGAAGCGGGACAGAGTGAACTATACTACAGCCTGCGGGCCATCGTTATAGCGGGGCTAGGGTTTGGATTCGGTGCGCTAAGCGGTTATACGGGAGTCGGGCCTGGAGTTTTGATTGCACCAGCGCTTGTCTATCTGTTTGGATTGACGGCTGTTCGCGCTCAAGGCGCTGCTCTCACGCTTATGCTCGCTGCTGCAGTGCCATCGGTAGTTATTTACGCAAGTGGCGGCCATTCTGACTGGTCTGCGGCTGGTCTGGCAGCACTGGGAGCGATAATCGGAGCCGTCATAGGAACAAAGCTTGTAGCTGGGAAGAACCAGAAGTATCAGAAAACGGTCAGCCGGGTTGTCTCAGTGGGATTACTGGCTGTTGGAATATATATCATTCTTGCAATAAATGGGATCAATGATGTCCCAACAGCCGGAATAAACGCAGCAGAAGGTTTTCTTGCAGGGTTGGCAGCAGGTGTAGTAGGCGGAGCAGCCGGAATAGCGAGTGGTGCGGTGTTGATCCCGCTTCTGACCATTCCGTTGGGTGTTCATCAGAAGATAGCTCACTTTGTTGCGTTGGCAGCGGTCATTCCTGCATCACTGCCGCTTGTGATTGCTCACATTACCAGTGGAGATGTCTCTCGTAAAACAGTAGTGTGGCTTGCAGTCGGCAGTTTTCTAGGGGCATGCGTAGGCGCGGCTGTCGCAGTCAAGACGCCGCCGGCACTGCTGGCTACACTTTTCGGCGTGTTTTTAGTCTTAATATCGACGATAGCACTTACGAAGCGATAATAGCATCAATCTGACTGGATCACGATAATATCTGACTCACTATGCAGCCTCAGAATCGGATGAAGAAGCCCGCCGATTTCCTGCACTGACGAATTTCCGACTACTGATATCATCTGGCCTTTTTGGAGCGGAACGTAATAAGGTATATAATTGTTACTGGTAATGATTTTGACGCCAGTGATACCTTCTCCAGAGTCCAACGCCGAGCCATCATCGATGTAGATGCATGTTCTGCTCTGTGCATCGGTAGTCCATCCGCTGTTTTCATCACCGCTTGTAACTTTTCCTGTGATTCGTACCAGCAGCCCAATATTCGAGAGTCCAAAACCTCCAACTACTCCCATTTGTGAGCCGTAAGTGCCGCCTCCAAGGTTGCGAAGTGTCAGCGCAAGAGGTTTTGGTATATTTTCCGGTGAGCCCATGGTATACATCAGTGTTGCATTGGTTATTGCCAATTCGCCCAGCATGGCAGGACTTCCGTCTATATCGATTATAGATAACGTGCCTTCTGTATGAATCACATCTCCAGGAGATGGTGGACTGAACCATAGAATGGGATCAGTTGACATTATAACGATACCTGATGACCGGTCAGGTTCCTCAACATACAAGCGTACTGGCATCAACCAATCATTTGGATATTCAATACTTGTAAGAACTGCGCTCTCGAGTATCACAGATGACCCTACATCCAGGAGTTTTATCTTACCTGCCTCTACAGGGCCGGGATCGTATACCTCAAGGCTTACTTTGTCTATTGCATTAAGATGAGTAGTTCGAGCGTAACGCTGCTCAATGATACAGAAAATAGTGATAATTTCTCCCTGAGCTACCGCTGTGACTGATGCAGTGTCCCATTGTCCGTTAACTTCACTGCTTTTATCTTCTGACCAGATAAGGTTTGTTGACAAAACATCCGTACCGCCAGTCGGGTCGATGGCAATTGCACATGCAGTATGATCTGCCGGATTCGAACCATCAATTGGATCCTGCCAGGTTAAAAACCTCATCGAAGCCGTATACTTCTCACCCGGAGTTACCTTTACTTGTTGATAAATACCCCCATTCTTGTTTGTTTGTTCAGAATATGCTCCAAGGAAATGAGATCCGCCATCAGCTTCGCATTGTATCCCATGCCAGTCATGGCCGCCTTCAGCAGGGTACGGCCCTACCAGACCATCTATTGCTTCACCATCAGGCTGACCTGATGGGTCGTAGAAGCGCATGATTTGGTTGATGTCATACTGAAATACTGTCCAAGGTGCTGTCGTAGGTTGCCCTCTGGAATCAATCGCTTCAAAACTTGTATTCTCTAACTGCTCATTGATAGGTGCTGAGATTTCTATAGGCTGTGATAACACCAGGCCATAAGCAAAAGTGGATCCAACCTGAAGCACATAGTTTCGTCCAGGCATCAATGATATTGTTGCGCTGTGATTCTTCGTTTGAGTGGGGTCAAGATAATGACCTGTGTATTGGTATAGATCCAATGTGCCTTCACCATATTGAACGAAGCTGGAAGATTCATAATTAGTCGTCCAATTTATTGTGGCCGATGTTGGTGTGATGGCTGTCACAGTCGGCCCTGAAGTAATAGTCACAGGTGTAGTTGCTGTAAGGACTACATCATCGAAGCAAGTAATATTGGTTCCGCCATCCGCAGTCTGCAGGTTACGTATGAACACTGTGGCTTGGGTTGCAGTTCCTCTGGGTACGAGTATCCCAATTTGCATCCAAGGGCTTGAGTTTGTGGTAAAAGCCGGAGCAGACCATTGGACAGTTGGAGCATTTGGATTGATGCCATAATTTGGATCTTGTACAGTATCGATACCAACCTGGCAAAATGCGGAATCGTGTTCTTCCTCACCTAGTTCATTCAACTCATAAGTGCGTATCCAGGCTGTTACGTAAAGATTGGGGCTGTTTGGCAGGTTTTTAATCGTGCGATATAAAACGCCGTTCCTGGCTCCTCCTACAGACTCAGCACCAAGGAAAAAGCTTCCTGAATGCGGCATTATAATGTCAAACCAGGGGCCTGACCTTACAATGCCAGGGTCACTGCCAGCAGGAACAGTCCATCCCACAGTACTGCCCATCTCAAAATCCCCATTGTTTGTGATCGATGAACCGGAAGTAGAATAAGTATATGAGAAGAACTCGCAAATCGGGGACTGTGCGATTGGTTCACCCTGCCTTGTAGATTCCACATAATACTCATAGAAAACATTGGGTATTAAGTCCTTTAAAAGCATAGAGTGAGACTTCACCTTTGCTGCATTGGACTGCGCCATCCAGGTCATAAACCCTTTCATCCTGTAATAAATCTTGGAATCCGACTCCATAGTTGTGTCCCAGCATATAGTGGCAGATTGTCCATTGGCAGAGATACTTGCAAAAGGCCCGTAGTTTACCCTGAATATATCCTGGGTTGTAAATGATCTAATACCGGATTTAGCTACAGTAGTACCGCCGCTTTTTGTGGATTCTACATAGAAATAGTATGTAGTTCCCATCTCAAGATCGTTGATGGTGATGCTGTGATCTGTTACAAGCTCAGAATCGTTGACATCATAGACGCAACTCCAGTTTTTTCCGTAACGCACGGTGCTGGTGGATGGCTCATTGGTAGTCCAGTTTATTGTAACGGACGTAAGACCTGGAGTAGCTGTAGGCAAGGTGGTAATTCTGGGGCTTAACAACTCCCAAGGTGCGCCTGGGTCATTAAAATCACCAGGAGCGGCTTTTACGTTAGTTGCCCATCTGAAATAGTCGATGTAAGTCTCCCCGGTTGCGTAGGTTGAACCTGCACCAAAGGAGATCATCGCCGGGCCGCCAATACCAGGGGTTAAATCTGCAAAATAAGAGTCATTGACAAAAAGCCTGCCGCCATCAGCGCCATCCAGAACCATTCTTATCTTGTAGAAAAGGTTTGGATTGATTGGTCCGAGATACTCGCCTGTCTTAACGTTCCAGAGGCCTTTTCTGCCGTCTCCAGCATCGTAGTAGCCAACTTTTATCTCTGCTTCAGCTCCTGGCACGTCTTGTCTCATCATAAGAGCGATATTATTCATACTGCTGGATGAAACAAAACGCTGGCGGCACTCGATTGTTCCTGCCTGGGTTCCCCAACCGTACTGCGCGTTCAAGTCCACATTGTACCGTGACCGGTTGACTGAGCTGTCTACAATCCTGAAATGGTCATAGTCAACAATCTCACGTGTATCATCAGGGTAATTGTGAGTGACCTCTGAAATATCATCAATAGGATAGCCAGGGAATACATCACCTTCATAAGCACCATCCCATGCTGCACAGCAGATGGTAGTGGTGATAATGAAGATTACCAGTACTGCTTTTAGGACTCGAGTCACGATAATGTCAGCCTCCGGTTGGTATGGTTGCCCTAATTTACTTGAATGTTTGTTCTATATAAATGTTCCAGTTATCGAGTTCAGGTATTGAAAGGTTCTGGATGATTATTAGTATCAATCGGCAAAACTCAATAACAATTATCGGTAGTTGCTGCATCCATCAACAACATGCCTGTTTAGAACATCAGGCAACCAATTAATGTTTTGGAGATCATTATCTTCGGTTTGATTACAGACCTGACAGGTAACAAGATAGCAGGGGTGAATAATATGACACCTGGTATCTATGTTGGCACTTGTTCATGGTCCGAGAAATCTCTTGTTGGAACGTTCTATCCTGAAGATATTGCTCCGACAGATATGATCTCGTTTTATGCAACGCGCTTCCCTGCTGTTGAGGTTGATAGTACATTTTACCACATGCCGTCATACTATAATGCAAGAGCCTGGGCAAATCGCACTCCTCCAGGGTTTAAATTCAATTATAAAGCGTTTGGCCCGATGACAACTCACTCTGGTGAGTATGACGGTCAGAAGGTTAGGCGGGCAACGGAAGACATGCTGCATGAGTTCGAAGATGCGCTTGCTCCGCTTGCCTCTGAAGGCCGGATAGGTTATGTGCTTTTCCAGTTTCCCAAGTGGTTCTTCCCTTCGAGCGAGAACAAAGACTACATTGCCTGGTGCGTTGAGAATATGCCGAACTCGATTGTTGCAGTAGAGTTCAGAAACGGTTACTGGTTCAAAGATGAGGAACGCACTCGTGAGACTGTTGAATTCCTCTCAGGTATCGGCGCTGTTTATGTGAATGTAGACGAACCGCAGGTGGACATAAAGAGCAGTGTTCCTCCGATTGATTTAGTGACGGCTTCTGATATGTCCGTTTTCCGGCTGCATGGCCGAAAGACAGAGATGTGGGATGTTCGAGGGGCAACAGTAGAAGAACGATTTGATTATGATTATTCTGATGAGGAGCTTGAAGAAGAGATAGCGCCAAGGGTAAAGCAAGTTGCACAACAGCCTGTTCAGGAGGTGCATGTGATGTTCAACAATGTCCACCACGGTTACGGCCCGAAGGACGCATCGAAATTGTTGGACATCCTGAAACGTCTCCAACTTCCTGTAGTAACAGCCGAAGAAGCAGCAAGGAAGTGAGTTGTGGCATATTTGGCGGACTACCAGTATCCGCCAGATAGTTGAGATTGTTATCTATTGATACCTGCGACTATATCTCCTTTACTATCTTTATCAACTACATAACGCTTGTCCGGTTCGGTTTTAGGGTTATCTACAGGCTTACCGCCATCATCTGTAAGGTCCGGGCCGATGCTGTAGAGGATGTATTTATCGCCGGTTTTCCTATACTGAAGCGGACGCTTTACTGTGAATGGGTCATTAGGTATTTTTATTAAGTAATTAGGCGCTAACTCGTTCAGAGTCTCAGGATACTGACCATGTTCCATCTTGTATGCCTGGAGTGCAAACTGTACAGCCAGCGAAGCGTTGTGGGCGTCGTTCGAAACTGCGACATACATTGCTTTAGAACCGACAGGTGCCAGGATTCCTGCCAAAATACCCTTTGGAGGTTCCGGCTCAGGTGGTTTAGAGGCATATGGCTGGCGAGCATTCTCGATACACTTATCCATATATCTTGCGTAGTTGTTTGCACTGTGTCTGGCAAATAAACCAAGCCCTGGTAAATTCTGCTTATTATATGGCACCTGCTTCTCAAGCCCTTGCAGCATCGCCAAACATACCCATTTTTCTTCTATAAGCGTCTCAACAAACGGAGTCTGACGTGCCAGAGCTTTTTCCATCTCCTCAGCCGATTTCCGTGCTTCTTTGGCATTCAGGTGGTCGATAGTCGTATATAACTGCCTGCGGCCGATGTTTTGGATAGCCCTGCCTACGAGCATTGGGAGTATCGCACCTCCGCGTTGGACATCTTGCCCAAACCTGATGATATCAAAATAGCTCTGAGATGCACCTGCCCAGTCATTATTTGCTGCTTTTTGTTCTCCTTCAAAAGCAAGCAGCCGCGCAAGCCTCCTGAAATCCTTGTATTCGGGATGCTGCTTAAAGCTGGGAGCCACGATTCTATCGTTCGGATGCCTGCAATCGTATTCAAAGCCTTCCCGCAGCTTTTTGAGGGCTGGCGCATTTTGCTTTACGAATTCATAACGCTCTGATGAGGTGTAATCCCGCTCATTTGGCTGGACAGTATAGCTTCGCTCTTCAGGTTTTTTCATCTGCTCGACCATCTTATCGAGCTTTTCAGTGTCCGTTATCAGCTTACCTGCTTGAACATAGAAGTCATATGCGTTTGGATTGGGCATTATGACTTTGGAAGGCTGGGGAAGAGGTTTGAAACTGTTCTGAGCGAACCTTACGAAAAGCACCAACGCAACGATGATTGGCACAATAAGCACAATGCAGCCAATGGTAATCGGCCATCTGAGATTACTTTCACTGCGGGACATAGCGTAACCTCCTGGTATATCATTGCACAATCTGTGTGCTAATAATAATACAGCTTGGTCGCTTTGTCAAATCTCTGATAGCTGGATTTTATTATTATTTTTATCGCGAGGGGGAAATACAGTGTAAAGTGAAAAGTGGTAGGTTCTGAATATGAAAAGTTTCCAGTTACTCATCACTTGTCACTTTTCTCGGCCTGAGGTTTACACTCCGCTGGATGTATAATAATTCCACACAGCGGAGCTTCTTCCCTCAGGCCGGTCGTTAGCTGACTGGGTGGCTCGGTAGACAATTCTTTACCACTAACCACACATTAATAGAATTCCCGATATAAAGCCCATCAAAACCGGGCAAGCTGCAGTCAATAATGATTAAAAGGCTGACTGCCAGTAAGAGTCTAAACCTGGTGAGTGCTAAGAGGAAGTGAAAAGTTCAACTAAGATTTCCAGGTATTATCGCTATTTTGAGGAAGGTGTTTTTGAGGCAGATGCCTAATTAATAAGCATTAAAAACCTGTCACGAGAAGAACTGCTTGTGGAGATTGCTACTTCGGCGGCATCTTGCAGGAGATAAAGAAAGCCCGCATGACGACCTGATGATGCCCGTCTGGATATAATGCGGCTGAAAGAGTTATATATCTGGCTACAAAATCTTATGTGTGATTAGTTCTCATCAAGTTTGAACTCTTACACCTGCTGGGGTATAAACGTTTGTAGTTGAGGTTGTTTAGGACCTCGATTTAAAAGCAGAACATACACTGCTACTTCCAACTATTTAAAGGAGAATGATATGAAAGAAAAAGTTGTTGGTTTGTTAAATGAAGCCAGAGAACAAGAACTTCATGCCATATCGCAGTATATGGCCCAGCATTATGAGCTTGAAGACCAGGGCTATGGCAAGCTGGGAAAACAGCTTAAGCAGATAGCTATCACTGAGATGAAACATGCTGAAGAACTTGCAGAACGCATTCTGTTCCTCGGTGGCAGCCCGGTAACCAAACCTGCAGGAGAAGTGAAAAAAGGGCTGTCTATAGCTGATCTGTTGAAGAATGATATTCAACTGGAATCTGGCGCAGTAAAGATGTACAACGATTATGCCAAGCTCTGCGCTGAAGAAGGAGATCATATATCAAAAGGTATTTTCGAAAAGCTGCTTGCAGATGAAGAAGAGCATCTGGATGACTTTCAGATGACTCTAGATCATGTAGAGAAGCTTGGAGACGTGTTTATCACTACACTTATTGAATAATCAATAACCGCTGTTTATCACTTTCAGCCATTGGCTTGTCTGAGTGTCTGCCGATGGCTGAAAGTTGAGCATTATCTTATTTAACGCTTCCTCTTAACTGTCCACAAGCTGCGGATACGGCATGACCTCTCTCAAGCCGTTGCGTAACCTCTATTCCGGCTTGTTCCAGCACTTCTCGAAACGCATTGACTGCGGCAGATTTCGGCCGCCTGTAATGCTTGCCGCATACTTCGTTATAAGGGATCAGATTGACATTTGCCAGCATCCCTTTAAGCAATTCTGTAAGTTTTCGGGCATGCACAGGGCTGTCATTTACCCCAGCAAGCAGCAGGTATTCGTAGGTAACTCTTCTGCTTGTAGCTTTGGCATATTCTCTACAGGCTGACATAAGCTCATTCAAAGGATAGCGTTCTGCCAGAGGGATTAATCTACGGCGAAGGTCGTCATCCGGGGCATGGAGCGATATTGCCAGGGTAAGCTGAAGGTCTTCAGACTGTAGTTTTTTGATGCGGGGAACGATTCCGACTGTTGATACGGTAATCTTCCTCATAGAAATTCCTACTTCGCTGTTAAGCAGCCGGATGCTTGCAAGCACTGCATCGTAGTTAAGAAGCGGCTCGCCCATGCCCATGTAAACGACATTGGTTACTCGCCGTCCGGCTTCTCGTTGGAGTGTCAGAACCTGGTCTATTATCTCTCCTGGAGTTAGGTTACGGATAAATCCGCCTATAGCCGTAGCGCAGAACTGGCATCCTGCTGCACAGCCGACCTGAGTAGAGACACAAACCGTCACCCGATCTTCATAAGGCAGCAGGACGCTCTCTATCTGCTGCCCATCAGCCAGTTCCAGCAGGAATTTCGCTGTGCCGTCTCGAGAAGTGCTGCGCTTGACGATTTTGCTTCGGGTCAGCAATGCCGATTTCTCCAGTTTCTGGCGGAAGGACAGCGGCAGATTGGTCATCTCATCAAAATCGTCTGCATCTTTTTTGTAAATCCAATCTGCCAGTTGGCCGCCTCGGTATTTTGGTTCACCAAGTTTTACAGCCAACTCTTCCAGTTCTGCTCTTGTTGCTCCAAAGACTTCCATGATAAAACAAAAATCCCCTTCCATCTATTTTACTATGTAAGATGTAAGGGGAGGTAGTTATTTGCATTACTGGTCGAGGTTTTACCTGTTAGGTACCATCATCCCCGACATAGATTCTCTTTCGCACTTCAGAAGTTGTCGTAACACCTTTCAGGAGTTTTTCAACAGCATTCTGCTTCATGGTCTTCATGCCATGCTTGATAGCCAAATCTTTTATCTGATTGGAAGATGGGTTTGTCAACACCAGTCTGCGAAGTTCATCATTCATCACCAGCAATTCGGCAATAGCAACCCTGCCATGATAACCTGTGCCGTCGCAGTTGTTGCATCCCTGACCTTTGTAAAACTCGATCGATCCTGCCTGATCAATAAGCCCAAACGGCGCCAATTCATCGATCCCAGGTTTATACGGAGCTTTGCACCTCGGACAAATGACCCTTACCAGTCTCTGAGCTATGACTCCGATAACAGATGAACCTATCAGGAACGGTTCAACACCCATATCAGTAAGCCTTGTCACTGCGTTTGCAGCGTCATTGCAGTGAAGGGTCGATAAAACAAGATGGCCTGTCATAGCAGCTCTAAACGCAATATCAGCCGTTTCCTGATCTCGGATCTCACCGACAAGGACGATATCCGGGTCCTGGCGCAGGATGGACCGAAGCTGTGTAGCAAAAGTCAAACCTGCTTTAACGTTGACTGCTGATTGGTTGATTCCCTCTAATTCGTATTCGATAGGGTCTTCGCAGGTTATGATATTGACTTCCGGTGATCTGAGAGCCATTAAAGTTGCATAAAGGGTAGTGGTCTTGCCGCTTCCTGTTGGTCCGGTTACAAGAATGATTCCATAAGGTTTCTGGATCAAATCTTGGAAAGCAGACATAGTCTCTTGAGTGAAGCCAAGCTGGTCTAGAGAGAACTGCTGAGTGGATTTATCCAGGATTCTCATAACCACTCTTTCGCCGTAGTGAACAGGCAGTGTGGATACCCGCAAGTCGATGGTCTTATTATGAATCTTTACTCCAACACGTCCATCCTGAGGTATTCTTCGTTCTGCTATATCGAGGTCTGCCATAACCTTTATGCGTGAGATAACTGCAGCCTGTAGTGCTTTTGGTATATTGCGGATGTGATGAAGCGCGCCGTCTATTCGGTAACGGACTTCCACATGGTTGTGTCGTGGCTCCAAGTGGATGTCACTTGCGCGGCGTTTTATGGCTTCTTGCAGCATTAGGTTTACTGTTCTGACTATAGGCGCTTGCTCACTTTGACGTTTGGCTTCGCCCACATCTTGTGTCAGTTCATTGTCCTTAGGCGCTGTTATATCCACATCGCTTATGGCTTCTTCCATGGATGCTGTGATATCTGCGCCGCCAAGTGTTCCGTATACTTTGTCTAAAGTGGTGTTAATACGTGATTCACTTGCCAGAAGCGGTTCTATGCGTTTACGAGTGACCCTTTGGACGGCATCTATAGCCTCAACATCCAGAGGGTTCATCATAGCGACAGCGACCCTGCCATCACTTGAGCATACAGGCACCAGTTTATAAGTTCGTGCTACCGGTTCCGGGACCATGCGGACTACACGAGAGTCAATGGGGTAGTCTCCAAGCTGGATGTGCGCCATATCCAACTGAAGCGCCCGTGCTTCAGCAATATCGTCTTCTGTTACCCATCCTGCATCTATGAGGATTTCCCCTAAACGCTTATAGCTCTGCTTCTGCTCTTCAAGCGCCCATTCCAGTTGTTCTTCGGTCACAAGTCCGGCTAGAACCAGTATATCGCCTAACCTTTTCTTATAGAAAGCCTGCATTAGCGGTCTCCTACGATCTCAATTATCCGGTCCGTGATGCTCCAGAGCGGAAGTATTTCGTCCACTACTCCAGCTTCTATTGCAGC
>JAKPFN010000122.1 GCA_029551395.1 Armatimonadota bacterium
CCGATGGTCTAACACCATTAATCCGAAAACAAATGAGATCCTCTTGTGTTACATATTCTTTCAACTTGATTGGTGATAATTGGTGACTATGTAGGAAGTTGCACACAGCTTGTACTGCATGTTCTTGGGTTTCCTTAGCACAATCTTCAACTAGTTTATAAAACTCTTTAAATTGCCAGGAATTACTTGGAGAATCAGCCCCAAGCCCGAGTACATAGTTTGCTTTGTCACACAGCAACAATGGCGGAGAGTTTGTCCCTGACCTCTTTCTGTATGGTACGATAAGCTCAAGCCCGGAGTTTTTCTTTGTGCCATCAGACAATGGGGTAATACCGAGGTAGTTGCCATCCGTATCCAGTTCTATTTGCCATTTGACACGTTGTGGTTTATACATTGATGGAGGCAGGTCTGGAATCCGGTCAGTAAACTCGACCAATCTTCTAAGGATCATAATCAACCTCCTCAGTAAACGCCAAGTCAGGAACACTCATTACTCCATCCACAAGCTGTGCATGGAAGAATCTTGGTTTACCTGTGCCATTTTTTTCATAATCCAGGTCCCATAGCATCAACCCCAAATCATCTGTTACAGGAATTGGAGTCTCGCTGCCATCAGGAACGCTAAAGTTAGCTGGGAATTCCCTACAGCCCAGGTATGGATGGTGATAATACTGCCCTTTTTGTACTCTGCGCCGGAATTGATCCCGGTACTTTACATCTGCCGTTTCTCCGGGTTCGTATGGGCATACATCAGCAGAGATAATGTATGCAACGTCACGCAGCACCAATGAATGGCGTTGTGCTCTGTCTTCGTCAGCGAAGAAACCACCTCCGGTCTCAATCCAGCTCTTTGCAGAGCGATGGCTTTGGCGGCTGTTGATCTCGTTGCGAAGGATAGAGAAAAACTTGATCGGTTTGAGTACCGATATCTGCCGAACGCGCCAATAGAACTCTGGTTTCCAGAAAATCGCCTCCAGTATGCCTCTGGCGGCTGAGGGAGTCATCACAGAATATGATACTCGCTCAACTTTCATCTCAGGCCGTGTAAAGCAGGCATAATCTCCCCACACTTTCACCTGCAACGGCGGCGACTTACCCATAGCATCTCCTCCTTTCGGGCAATAAGGTCTGCTGGATCAGTGAAGTCACAAGATATTCCTCGTAGCTCATCATATGACCCAACCCATTCATAAAGTCCTTCAATAATTGGCTTTACCAATCCTTCTGTCAAAAACTGTCGCAACTCGTGTTGATAGATGCCAACCGTATACTGCTGGATTTTGCGCCAATCATCTTTACTTGTGTGATTACCTGCGCGTAATTTAGCAATAAGCTCATCAGGACCAGGTTCGCCATATCTAACCACTACGGGAACTGTAGCATTGCGTATCATACGGAATCTTTCGTCAACTTCGGGATAATCCAGCCGCTTCCGGAGTTGCTGGATATCGTAAGCATCCAAGTTGCAGTTCTGCCAGAGTGATTGGAAATAATGTTCGAATATCACTGGGTCATGAAGATTTGGATTCTGTGTGTGCAGTATTCTGCGAGCTTCAGCCATAGCAGTTCGATAGGTCCCCAACGGTTTGTGTTCATCTTTCGGTTGAAATACCACTACTTTTCCGAGAGATAACCTTCCCTCCCGATTACATCGGCCAGCGGCTTGGACAATACGGTCAAGCGGTGCTACTGCACGAAAAACAACGGGAAAATCAAGATCAACTCCAGCCTCAACGACCTGTGTGGATATCAATTTACATGGCTTACCTGCATCTAGCCGGTTCTTGATTTCACTCAGTACCTGTTTTCTATGCGCTGGGCACATCAGAGTAGAAAGATGTAGAGCCTGAGGATCATTGACCATGTCAAATAATGTTATGGCGTCTTTGCGGGAGTTGACTATACAGAGAACTTGATCCGTTTGTTGGATCAATTCAGATACTTTTTCCCAAGAACAAGGTTCGTGGTCAATTTCGTATTCCACACGTTTTAGTGCATCGAAGTAATGTGCTGGATTGGGGACTATATCAAGTGGTTCAGGAGTGAATCCGCTCAAATATGGGCTATTACCAGAGAAAGCAGGTTGTGTTGCAGT
>JAKPFN010000139.1 GCA_029551395.1 Armatimonadota bacterium
CCTCGGTGTCCGACGAGTCTTTCAGCCTTGTGGGTGATGCGAAGCCTATGCAACAACCTGCTTATACGAAACCTCTCGTAGAACCGAGGCAACAGTCTTATCAACGAGGCCAAACCTCAAGGAGAACAAACGCCGACCTCGACTTCTACGAGAGATTCTACTACAGCCAGTGCAATACTGGCTAACTACACTATACAAGGAGAGTGTTTTATGAGGAAGCGACAATTATCGCCTGTTACATTGGCACGAATAGCTTCAGTGCTTCTGCTTGTTCCTGTTCTCTACATCCCCATTTACGCTGCATCTAAAGATGATGCGAGCAAACCGCCATCGATTGCAAAGATAAGATTGGCGCTTATGAAACAGAACAATGTCACAATAGAAGTCAAATATACGATGAAGCCCATTCCTAAAGAGGATGCCAAAGTGCCGATTGGTTACGATGAAGCAATCCGTACTTATATCAGGACTCCAGAAATGCTCTATCTGAAGCTGCCATTCGGTATGAGCGAGGTAAATGAGGAGAGGTCATCTGAACGAAAGGGAATCGATGACGTCACTAAAGTAGACCTGAAGATGAACCTTCACGACGATAAATGGAGAGGGGCAACTAGAACTGAGAACGCTAATTACTACTGGAGCAGTTCTTCAGCTTTCAGAATAGAGACTCTGCTGTTTCCTCTGGACAAGCGTTCTGATGATCCACGCACCTACTTCCTGTATGGATGGCTGCGCTACGGCAAGGTTTGCCCCGAGATGGAAGAAATCAACGGGAACAAATGCTGGAAGGTTGATATTACTGACGTAGGAGATTCCAAAATCAAGCACCTTGAAGTCTGGCTGGACCCGAGTATCGGTTACAATCCCAGGTTTCTGAAAGAGACTGGCGGTACAGACGAGTCTCCGTGGACTCGTACCATCGAGTTTCTTGATTATCAGGAAATTGCCAAGAAAATTTGGTTCCCCAAGGAAATAATAGTCACTGCCAATTGGGCAAAGGGTGGAATGAATGACAATAAATTCTCCTTCAAGGCTGTAGAGCTATACGGAGACAAAGTATACACTAAAGAAGACCTTACTCTGGATTTCCCACCAGAGAAGGAAATCAAAGTACCTGATGGAGAAATATACAACCCTCCGCCAAGCAACCAGTAAGCAGTCCTTACACTCGGGCTAAATTTGCAATTTCTACTCTCGGGCTAAATTTGCAATTTCTATCCTCGGGCTAAATTTGCAATTTAGCCCGGAATAGAGGATTAGGGATTTGCAATCCCGATTGCTGATATTTAAGATAATCATCCGGGATCACAGATCCCTCAGCAATATATCCGGGAGGGATTGCAAATCCCTCCCGAGAGATGAGAGATGATTCTCCCGAAAGATGGTCCTCCGAGTGAGGGATAAGGGCGGACGCAAAGGTCCGCCCTTAAAAGAGTTTCTAAAGATGCTTTTCCAGCTTGGAGAGAAGGTCTTGTTTGGACTGAAATCCAATCAGCCTGTCAACAGGCTCTCCAGCTTTGAATATAAGAAGGGCAGGTATATTTCTAATGCTGTATTTGTTAGCGATAACCGAATTCGCCTGAACATCCAGCTTGTAAACCTTCATTCGGCCGTCCAATTCCGAGGCAATGGCATCGATTGTTGGTGAAAGCATTTTGCAAGGCTGGCACCATTCCGCCCAGAAGTCAACAAGAACAGGCAATTCGGACTTGAGAACCTGTTCTTCAAACGTCGCTTCTGTTACTTCCAGTGCTGAACTCATATTTCTCCTCCAAAGTAACACAAATAAGTGATTCTGGTATCGGAGACGATGTCCCCGAAGCTATTGAACAAATAAAAACCGGGTTATATGGATAGGTACAGCTATTCGGCAGGTGCGGACTGTCCGCCCCAGCCAAACATTCGTCTGGCAGTGCCTGCAAAAATCATCTGCTTGTCAGCATCAGGTATTTCGCCGTCTAAAACAAGACCAATAGAGGCTGCAGGATCGGCAAAAGGCAAATTACTGCCAAAAACCATCCTGTGAGCGCCAACTGTTGCCGCGCCTACTGTAATCTTATCAGGACTCAAGTTTCCAGATACTTCCAGGACTAGGTTGAGTGTTTTGTCTGCCACAGCAACCGCTGTCCGCCATGCGCTGCCGCCCATTCCAAGCATCACAAACTTGATTCCAGGGAACGCGCGGGCTATCTGGTCGGCAGCAAAGACTGCACTCTTGTCGGGAGTCTCCAGCAAGACAGGCTTTGCGAACCTTCGGTGTGCATTCAATATGTCGGAACACTCATCAAGAGTCACCGGATAGCCTGGTCTACCTGAAAGGATCATCAACGCAGCAAATGATGGCAGTGCCAGATATTGCCTCATGTCTTCAATCGATTCTGCAGGGTACTGTGTGTTCACAACAGCGCAGCCGAATATTCTGCCTTTGCCTACGATACTTTTAGTCTGTGCGTTGCCTTTGACGAAGTCGCTGGAATTAGCGGTAGTGGCTGATACGACGGCTCTTTCGATGCCGTAGCGTTCCATCATCCGCGTAAGATGGCCTTCAGTAAATGCTGTGCCCCAAATGGGCATAGTACCGAGCTGTACTCGTATATCAATAATAGCCAATTTTAGCCTCCGAGCAACCGCTTGATATTGCCGCCGAGAACCTTGGACATATCTTCGTCCGAAATCCCCGAATCCTTGATATAGCGCAGTGCGCCGCCTAAGGAACTCCTTGGGCAGTCAGAACCGAAGATGATCCTGTCGGCGCCAACCTGGTCAACGAGAAACCTCAACCCACCAGGTACCAATAGTGAATGAGTCTCTACATAGATGTTGCTGTGCTTCTTCATTACGGAAACAGCTTCTGCCAGCGTCTCAAAGACTACCCCTTCGAGGATTAACGGATGTTCTTTACCGCCTATGATGCGTCCAAGAGCGCTTGCGTCTCCGGTCCGGCCTGCATTTATCATAACCGGTACGCTGTTGTCTTCCATTTCCTCCAGAATATCTTCCAGAACATTGTGATCCAGCGGCCAGCCCTGTTCGCCTGGGAAGAATCGGAACATCTTGAACCCCTGAGATATCAGGTTAGATGTCTGTTTCAGCCCTCCGAAGTAGCCCCGTGGGTCAATAGTCGCCACCGGCAGGAGTTCCGGCTTGCCCTGGCATTGAGCAATCGTATCCGCGTTGCCATCATTATGGCTGTGGAAGATGCCAACAGTAGAAAGAGTCAGGCTTTTTGTTACGCCATGTCTTTTGACTGCGGCAAGCAGACGGTCTATCGATATGTCTGCAGTGATTCTTGGGCTAGGCCCAAATGTGGTATTGGCATCAATAATTTCCAAGTCAGATCCCCACTTTACTTGTTTATCTAACCTGCAATAGAGAAGAAATTAAATCTCGCAAGACAGATTTCTTCCCTACCCGTTATACATTTCTGCAGCTTTGCGCAGACGAGAAACGACACGTTGTTTACCGAGTGTTTCAATTGTTTCGAAAAGCCCAGGGCCGACTGTTCTTCCTGTAGTTGCAACTCTGACAGGATGAATAACTTTACCGCCTTCCGCACCTGCTTCGGCTCCAGCCTCTCTGACTGCTGCCTCGATGGCTTCCATATTCCAATCATCGAGTGCATCGACACGGTTTGCAACAGCCATCAACAATTCAGGCGTGCCAGGTTTTTTAAGCCATTTATCAACGGCTTTCGGATCGAAAACAGGTTCTTCCACAAAGAAGAATTCCGACATTTCGGGAGCTTCTGAAAGCACCTTCAGCCTGTCCTGAACCAGAGTAGTGACCTTCTTTATGTAGTCCATCTGCTCTTTTGAAAGAGTTTCAGGAACCAGTCCTGCTTTCTGCAAATAAGGCAAAATAAGCTCTGCCAGCCTGTCTATGCTGGTCATCCTGATATACTGACCGTTCATCCACAGGAGTTTCTGCGAATCATAGATAGCCGGGTGGTCGATTACTCCATCCAGCGTGAACTTCTCAATCAGTTCGTCTATGGAATAAATATCCCGGTCTTCACCAGCCGACCATCCAAGGAGCGCAAGATAGTTTACCACAGCCTCTGGAAGATAACCTTCCTCTATGTAAGTCCGCAGGCTGACAGCGCCATGCCGTTTGCTGAGCTTGCTGCGGTCAGTTCCAAGGATGAGTGGAAGATGCACCCATACAGGAGGTTCCCATCCCAGCGCTGCATAGATCTGAACGTGTTTAGGCCCGCTCGATATCCACTCTTCGCCGCGAAAAACGTGAGTAATCTCCATCAAATGATCGTCTACGACGCTTGCGAAATGGTAGGTCGGAAAGCCGTCCGATTTCAGGATGACAAAATCGTCCTGAAGCGCGTTCTCAAATGATAGTTCGCCGCGAACAGCATCTATGAAGGTAGTTGTCCCGGAGTCAGGCATCGCGAACCTGATGACTTTGGCAGCGCCTTCACCTTCTAACCGTGCTCTTTCTTCTGCTGAAAGGAAGCGGCAGCGGCGGTCATAGCCCGTGGGCTTACCTGCAGCCTGTTGCGCTGACCGCATCTCCTCGAGCCGTTCCGGCGTGCAGTAGCAGTAATATGCTTTGCCCTCATCTACCAATTGCTGAGCATACTTCTGATAGAATTCCAGCCTTTCGGACTGAAGATAAGGGCCGTGGTTGCCGCCTACTTCCGGGCCTTCATCCCACTGCAGGCCTGCCCAACGCAGACCCGCCATAATGTCTTCAAGCGCACCTGGTACAAGCCTGGTGCGGTCGGTATCTTCTATTCTAAGTATAAAAGAGCCACCTTCATGTCTGGCAAATAACCAGTCGAAGATGGCGGTCCGCAATCCTCCGATATGGAGCATCCCCGTAGGGCTTGGCGCAAATCTTACTCTAACCATAATAGCTATTGCTTCCAGTTTTCGGCTATTCAGATCCAATGTTGATTGGTATTGGTCAGGCGTACCGCCGCACAGTTTGTTATTTGTGCGGCGGAATATCGCCCAAACAGCCGAAAACTACTTTTTAATATACTTCCTCTTAGCTTTATTGAATCCCTGTGAGCGTTTCTTTGGATCGTACTGCCACTCACCAGTCTTGCCACGAGTATGGAACGCATGATAAGAACTGAGGATCGACGCTACGAGCCTTCTGGTTACACGTCTTACCAGGTTGACCTCAGTAAACAGCGGAACAAAGCCGATTCCCTTGCGGTAATGCTCCAGAATCCTCGTGATAATATCGAAAACCGGCATTTCGGTAGTGTCGGCTTCGTTTTTAAGATCCAGAAGCTCGAGAAGCCTGCTGGTAGGAACAAAAACCAGCGGGTCGGTTCGGTTGTCATAAACAAACCGGTATTCTCCTGGGCGTTCCGTCTTATGGATCTCAAAAGCAGCTCCCGAAACCGGCATCTCGCTTGTGAACCAGTCCTTGAGGCCGTAGATCAGCCTTGTGCGGTTGTTGATCCAGGCATCACGGCGGACTCCCTCGCTGGTGAGCGTGATATGCACAATCTCAGGCTCTCTCGGGAAAAAGTCTGGATGGAACTGTATCAGCGGCATAGTGCCGGCTTCTTTGTGATGATACTTCAGCGCACATCTCTGATAAGTATCGAGCGGCTGATACGCTGTCTCGTCTGGGTCTTCATCTCCGATATCCTGCACCAATGGGTTCAAGATTTCATTCCGCAGACCAGCGTCCAGCCCTTCGTCTTCCAGTTCCTGATCGAATATATCGCCTTCTGGAGTCTCAAACGGCATAACAGGCGGAATGATAAGCACTGAAGGGATTTCCTGCACATACTCAGGTATGGACCCTGCAGGTCTCCATCGGTCAGGCCCGACTCGAACAACGCGATCTTCACTTTCCAGTTCACTCTTGAGGCTATCCAGCGCCACATCATAACCGCGCTCGTCTGGAGAAATCTCAAGCACGCTTTCCAGTATCTCTTCAGCAGATACTGTTCCACCCTGTTTGATGATCAATGAGACGACTTCATCACGGTCGGACTCTGTGATAGCAACAGGGCCGGTTTCTGCGGCTTCTTCTTCAGCCTCGACGGGCATCTCTTCAATCTCTGCAGCCAGAGTGCTGATAGCTTTTATGACCTCGTTCTTCATACTGGCAGAGATTAGTTCCTGGGTTGATAGAAGCTCCACTTTATCAGAAAGCGCAAGCTCGCCATAGAAACCAACAGGATCATATTGGCTTCCGAGCGCTTCCCATGCGTAAAAAGCGATGGCCTTCATCGGCACAGGTTTGCCAAACTTATTGACAAACTCAGCAGCCGAAGCGGCAACATCTTCCGCATTCCACTTGATCTTACTTGCTACCTTGTTATAAGGCTCGATATCAGCCTTTTCCATAAAGTTATCGAACAGCACATCTTCAGGGTCGTCAGACTCCACAGTAACCAGCCAGTTCGATAGTCCGTAGTGTTCAGAATCTACCGCAAAGAATTTATCCAGAGACCTAAGCAGCTTCGGTATCATACTTTCATAGTAGTCCTGAGGCCGGTCATAAGTAAGAGCGAGTTCCTGAGCGAGGTCGAGCAGCTTGATTGGCTTGCCATAAGCTGAAATCAAGGTTTCAACTACTCTCTCGAACGGTTTTTTCGTGTCCTGGATTCTCGATGCCAGGGTCCATCGGCGTTCCATAGCCTCGAACCTTGGGCTTGAACCCAGCACGTAACGGACTGTCCTTAGAGTTACATCCTCCAGGCCAAGTTCTCTAAGCATCTCACCTGTTTTAGCCGGTTCTGGACGGCCAAGAAGAACCTCATACGCCCGGTCTTCCAGATATACCCTCGCTGCCCTTTGTATCGGGTCTTGTATCGTCAGCTCATCTGTTGATGTACTCACGCGTTATTCCTCCTTTGGTGGGTCACAGGCTGTTATTTCAGCCTTACCCATCACACATAACTCTGCACGTCACGCTGGCTGTCAGGTCATATTCCCCGGCTTCGATTACTTTTGCTTTAATAATCTCTCCAGGGTTGACTTTACCAGTCAGCTTTACAATTCCATCTATTTCCGGTGCATCCCTGTGACACCTGCCGCTATCGGGTGACTCTACAAGCACATCTATCTCCCGGCCAAGCATCATCTTATTGCGTTTCAATGAAATCTCCGATGCCAGTTCCATCAGCCGGTTGTAGCGGCGAACTGCTACTGCATGGTCTACCTGATCCGGCAGATTGGCGGCAGGAGTGCCTTCTTCCTGCGAATATGTAAACGCACCGATTCTATCAAACTCGATTTCTCTAACAAAGGAAAGCAGGTTTTCGAACTCATCCCGTCCTTCACCAGGAAATCCCAATATAAACGAAGTCCTGAGAGCTATATCCGGACACAGCTCCCGAAGCCGCGTAATCGTTCTCAGATACTCAGCCCGGTTCCCTCGCCGGTTCATCGCTGTAAGTATTTTATCATCCCCATGCTGGAGTGGAATGTCCATATACTTGCATATCTTAGGGTCCGTTGCAACCAGTTCTATCAGCCCGTCAGTGATTCTCGTTGGGTAGCAGTATAGCAGCCTTATCCAGAACAGGCCATCTATCCGCGTCAACTGTCTGAGCAGCTGTTCAAGGTTCCATCCGCCGCCAAGGTCTTCTCCGTAGCGGGTAAGGTCCTGCCCGACCAGATTGACCTCCAGCACTCCTTCATCGGCCATCCGTTCAGCTTCAGCCAGTATCAATTCCGGCGGCCTGCTTCTAAACGGCCCTCTAATTTCAGGTATGGCACAGTAGGAACACCGGTTGTCACAGCCGTCTGCAATTTTCAAATACGCAGTCCAGGGCGGCGTCGACCGCACTCTTTTACCATTTGCTGTCCAGACTTCGTTAGAACGGCAGGAATCGACTATACGCTCGCCTGCAAGTGCCTTTGCGACTACCTGCGGCAGCTCTGAATTCTTGCCTACTCCAATAAATGCATCCACTTCCGGTATCTCGTCTGCGAGTTCTCCGGCGTAGCGCTGCGACAGGCATCCGGTTACTATTACGGCTTTACACCTGCTGGCAGATTTTAGCCGAGCAGCCTCAATAATGGCATCTATCGATTCCTGCTTTGCGCTTTCAATGAACCCGCAGGTGTTGACTACTACCACATCAGCCTGTTCCGGCTGAGATTCCAGTTCGTATCCCGCATCTCTGAGCGTTCCCAGCATCTCCTCAGAGTCCACAAGGTTCTTGGGACAGCCCAGATGTATCAAACTTACTTTTATAGCTAATCTTCCAATCTAAGAAATGCTACGGACGATATAAAGAGATTGACTTACTCTTCATTATCTCCGTTATCATCATCGTATTGCAGCCCGGATGGCCCGCCGAACAGCCTGTCCAAATCCTGCCTGGTAATCAGCACCTCACGAGGTTTAGCGCCGTCCAGCGGCCCGACTATTCCCTGCTGTTCCATAGCATCAACCAATCTGGCTGCGCGGGTATAGCCTATCTTAAACTTGCGCTGAATCATGGATGTCGAAGCGTACCCGCTCGTAACGATCATCCTTACAGCCTGCTGGTACAACGGGTCGGTAGTGCCTCCATCGTCGCCAGCGCCGCCGCTGCCTCCTACTGTTATATCCGTAGCTTCAATTGTATATACAGGTTTGCGCTGAGACTTGAGGAAGTCCACTATTCTATGGATTTCGTCTTCGCTCAAGTAACAGCCCTGGATTCTGAGTGGTTTCTGCGCATCTATCGGCAGGAACAGCATATCGCCACGGCCAATCAAGCGCTCTGCACCGTTTTTATCCAAAATCGTGCGGCTGTCTACCTGTTGAGAAACTGCAAACGCAATTCTGGACGATATGTTAGCCTTGATAAGCCCTGTTATAACATCTACTGACGGCCTCTGGGTAGCAATTACCAGATGAATCCCGACTGCCCGGGCAAGCTGTGCGAGCCTGCAGATGGATGTTTCCACTTCCGCAGCAGCCTGGAGCATCAGGTCGGCAAGCTCGTCACACACTATCACCAAATAAGGCAGCCTCTCGCCTTCAGGCTGTTTTTCGTTATAACTTTGTATATTCCGGCAACCGGCGCGAGCTATCAACTCGTAGCGGTTGTCCATTTCTTTGGTTGCAGCCCTGAAAATCCCTGCTGCCTGACGTGCGTCTTTGATGACCGGACACGCCAGGTGCGGAATCCCATCGAACAAGCTGAGTTCTACCCTTTTCGGGTCTATCAGGATCAGTTTCAACTCATCCGGCGTTGCCCTGTAGAGCAGACTCGCAATCAGCGTGTTCAAACATACGCTTTTACCCGAGTTAGTAGCACCTGCAACCAAAAGGTGCGGCATCTTGGCAAGGTCAGCAAATTTCGACTCGCCGGAAACATCTTTACCAAGCGCAAAAAGCAGCCTGGATGCATCAGACCGGAAGCTATCGCAGTCGATAACCTCTCTCAGGCCGACGATTGCCGTATTTTTATTCGGGACTTCTACACCAATCGCTGACTTACCGGGTATTGGCGCTTCAACTCGGACATCTATTGCCGCAAGCGACATTGCCAGGTTATCAGCAAGGCTGACAATCTTGTTTACCTTGATTCCCGGCGCAAGGCGCACCTCATAACGGGTGACGGTTGGGCCGTGGGCTATTTCCACGACGTCGCCGGTGATTTTGAACTCCTCAAGAGTCCGCTCTATGACCTCAACGTTTTCTTTCAGTTCCGCTTCGACACGCTGCGGCGGCGGTTGAGGATCGTTAAGAAGCGAAAGCGGCGGCAGTTTGAACTCCGCCTGTTCCGCATTATCCGGCTCCGAATCTTCCGATGGCTGATCAGGGACGCTTGTTACAGGCACTGGCACATGGCCTACTGTCACCGGAATTTTCCTCTGATCAGGTTTGACCGGAGCATCATCAGCTTCAGGGTCGCCTTTTCTCACCAATATCGGCAAAAGCCTGCGCTTTGGCTCCGGCTCTTCGTCAACAGCAGGCTTGGCAGGAGCCTTATCAACATTTTTATCTGCCGATTTCACTCCATTGTTGCCTGTCCGTGATGCTGCAGGAATCACCAGCCTGTCTCTAGCAGCCTGTGCTCCTGCTGCGGACATTTCCCGCAGTCTCTGGATTACAAGCGCAATTGGAACATCTACCAGCACATAAAGCCCGATTAGTCCAAGCACACAGAGCAGAATCTTTGCGATTATCGGACCAAACAGCTTGTTGAGACCAACAGCAAACAGAAATCCAATAATCCCGCCTGAGGACTCTACATCGGCCTCCGTCAAGAGACCTGTAAGCCCCTGCCAGGTGATGAGCACTAAGAAAATAAGCGTTCCGCCTATCTCAGCATTGCGAGACCAAAGTGTTATCGGGCCAATGATGAAAACGACTCCAAAAAGAATGCTGAGAAACGGAAAGACGTACGCACCGATGCCCACCAGATCCGTCAGCAGTTCTTTGATTGGCCTGCCTGCTGTACCACTTGTGCTTGGCTCAAGCAGCGCGACGAGCATGATCAGCCCAAGGCCAATCAGCCCGATTCCGATGATATCAAACGTGCGATTCTGGTTTTTCTTTGGTGTCCGCCTGCGTCTGGACGTACGCAGGGGCTTTTTACGAGACGTCTTTGCCAAAGGTATCGGAGTCCTTTCCGTGCTTGCGAGCGACCCCTGGTGCCGTACACAGCAACTAGATATTATAGCCCAGTCAGCGGCCTCTGGTCAAACTTTGGAAGCCGAAACAAAAGGCCGTATAATCGCGAGAACGCGAAAAAAGATAAACGAGGAAAACTAGAAAGGATTGAAAGTCAGAAAGGAAATTGAGAGGGTGGCATTGCACCACTCGTGAGGAAACACCACTCGTGAGGAAACACCACTCGGGAGGGATTTGCAATCCCTCACGGATATATTGTTGAGGAATCTGAGATTCCGGAAGATTATCTAAATACCAAAGAACGGGATTACAAATCCCTTTTCTGCTTTTCCGGGCTAAATTGCAAATTTAGCCCGAGTGTAGTGTAGCCCGAGTGTAGTGTAGTGGCTGACACTGATGCTTTATAATTCTCCTTTCTTTTCAGCATTCTTGTTGCGTGAAAGATGGAAATTATGCCTTCAGACCTAAAGATTAAGGCAAATTATGCTGAAAAAACTATGTGGAGGATAGTTGACAAGTGGAGGAGAAGATAAGAGGGAGCAGTGATAGCAGCCAGACATCATACTCTAACCTTTTGGAGTATGTGCCGGGAACTATTTTATTGCTGCCACGAGGTTTGATAGGACTCGAGGGTGTGACCCAGTTCAAGCTAATCAGCCCGATTGATGGGTCAACACTAAAAAGGTTGCAGTCGGTTGACCATCCTGATATTGCGTTTGCCGTCCTGGACCTCAGCGAGTTGTTCCCAGGCTGCGCATACAAGCTGAGTAAAGTAGAGATGGAATATCTTGAATTGAAAAGCCCTGATGATGCAGCAGCTTTAATAATTCTGGGCGCTGGCAAGCACAATGCGGACATAGCTGTTGACCTTGCCTGCCCGATTATAGTAAACCCGAAGACTCGTGTTGGACTACAGATAGTATTGGACGACGAATGTCTTGGTGGTAGTGAGGCATGGAATAACCCACCGACTGCCTTAGCAGTTCAATGTCCGGCGCGTGCAGCCTGAAAGGATAATAGAAATGTTGGTCTTAGCCAGGAAGGTAGGCCAGTCAATCGTCATCGGAGAGAGTATAGAGCTTACGGTCATCGAGGTACGGGGTGAGCAGGTCAGAATAGGAATCGATGCCCCGAGGACCATCTCTGTGCACAGGAAAGAATTGCTGGAGCAAATTAGATCTGAAAATCTCCAAGCTGCACAGCAGCTAAAGAGCGATGAACTCCCCGATGTTCTAAAAAAAATAGATGATTTGCCGACAGCCGGTTAAAAGCTGACGGTTCAATCAAAGAGTGACAGCGTCTGCTGGCCTGCTGCTTCGGCTGCTGTTTTGGCTGATGGCCGTGGGAACAGCAAGTCGAATTCGTCACCGAAAGCCTCCCTCAGCCTGCACGCGAACTTGTACAGCTTATCCAGCAGATATTTTGTATCTTCATCTCCCTTATAATCTGTGATAAGCCCTATTGTCCCATCGGCACGTTCGTAAACGTTAACGTATTCGCCTACTTTAGCGTCTTTCGCAGCCTCAGCAAGCCTCTTTTTTGCATCACTGGTGAATGTTTTCTCGGTTATCCGTTCCCTTCTGGCAAACTTCTCAACGGGCATCCTGTGAGTTTCGATGTCAGCAGCTATCTGTTTGTATAGTTCACTGACTTTTTGCTTTTCACCCGCCAGAAGGAGGTCTACTGCCGAGGAAATGAACTCTCGACCGAATAATTCGTCTGCACGGGAACGAACCGAAGCTCCTTTGAAGGTCTTCTTGCCGTCGTAACCAACCAGTACATAATTCTTGACCTTGAGTGATAGCATTGCCCGGTAGCGTCCGTCATGTGCGAGTCGGATACCCTCCGGCAAGACCTTGCCAATCTGCTCTATGTATGCAATCTCGGCATCAAGTCCGTCTACATTCTGAGGAGGCTGGAAGTAAACGCCGTCCGTATCAATCTCTATTATCCTGCTGCCTGTCCTTTCAAGTTCGTCGGCAATGCGTTTGACAATTGCCTGTCCCGTAGTGGTGACAGTCTCTGCTGCTGTATAATCGTTGAAGTTGAAGACAGCGCCAAGGTAGCCGTAGAAGCTGTTGATCAGTATTTTGAACGATGTCTGCAATCCATCCCAGTAAGCCTGCTCAGAGCCGGTAGCTGACTTTGCTTTTGCTTTAGCATCGAAGCGGCGTTTTGTCAGTTCTTCGAGCGCTGGAAGGAAGACATCCAGTGTGTCGGATGATGGTTTGATTTTATGAGTGAGCATCAGGCTTGGGTACAGGCTTTCGACATCGCACTTCACTACCCGTTCTATAAGCCCAGTAGCCTTGATGTCGGTAAATCCTCCAGGAACTTCCTTTACGGCTATCTGAGGTTTGGGGATAGCATGACCGCGCCGCAGATACTCGCGGACCATAATCGAGTTAATTTTCTCGCCAGTGCCGGTAATTACGATACTTGCATAGCTGTCCGGGACCATCTGCGTCAGATAGAACTCAGGAGGCCCGATGAGATTGGATAGCGCTCGGGTCTCATAGACATCCTGCATAGCATATTTCCGCACGCAATCTGGGTCTGTTTTCCACATCGATGCAATCTGGTCATGCTCTATATACACGCGGTCAGCGCTTGCAAGCCCAAATACCTTTGCGCATTCTTTAAGGCTGTGACTGGACAGCACTCCACGTGTAATGTCGTAGCGCTGGACTGCAAGAAGGGTGTCGACTATGTGCCTGCCATAAATGTAGAACGGGGTCATTGGCCGGGAAATCCCGCCTATGGCAGCGCTTTTTTCGGTCCCAGCGCTCATCTCGGAGCCGTCTCTGCCAAAAGTCAGCCGGATTCCGTGCATTTCTGCCCGCTTTGCTATGTAGGGCAGGTCGAACCCGAAGATATTGTGACCCTCGATGACATCCGGGTCAATCTGCCTTATAAGCTCGACCAGTTCCTGCAGCATTTCTTTTTCAGAGCCTTCTATAAGCCGCTCGTAGCCGTGGTTATCTGAAACAGCAATCAAAAATATCGAGTTTTCCGGCTGGTCTGGAGTAAATCCCAGTGTCTCGATGTCCAGTTGAAGCCTGAGAACATCAGAATAGGCCATTCCTTTGAAATGCGTCTGGCCGGACATCATCAGATACTGCTTTACGGCGCTTGGAATGGCAAAATGGCTGACATGCTCGTCTTTCAGTTTGAACCGTGCAGCGCGATGTGCCGACCAGTTCGAAAAGCGTGCGAGGAACCGGTAGCCTTCGCCTTCAAGTTCGGTCCAGTCAGCGCCTGCCAGGTTGTGGCGTTCAGCAGTCAGAAGCCAGGGGGAAAACGGGCGGATTTCTGTCCGTATACCGTCGTTTTCCCGTATGAACAGCTCGACTTTGTCCTGAAGCGGTTCTACAGCAACTATATGTTCGGTTGGGTCACAGCCGAATAGTATCGTTTGAGTATCAACCATAAGAGCAGTGTAAAGTGTAAATCTCAAAGTGTAAAGATGAAAAGCTGCGATGAAAAGCTGCGAGCGATGAATAACGAGTTCAATGATTCGCTATGTCATTTTGCTTTTCTATCAGATTCTCTACGTGTTCAGCCAGTTCATCCAATGTTTCTGCAGTCAGGGCAGAGGATTTTACCTGTTCGACTATAGAGGAAGCTTCTCCGGCGGTGAAATCTCGCTCTCGGACTGTTCCCGGCCTGAGCAGGATTATCTTTTTACCCTGGTTCGTTAAATCCAACACAGTATGAGCGTTAGGCAGGTTCCAGGCACCGTAAGGAGCGTCGGAAACAATCACAACATCCGCTTCAGAGGCCATTCGTGCGTTTTCAGCAGCAGAATCATTGGGAATGGCTGTGAAAGGCGGCGCGGACACATACCGGATACCCAACGCCTCAGCAGCTTCCTGATCAGTATCGCCAACGTTCAGCACTCCGGCAGTCACATCGAATCCCCTGCGGAGCAGCTTGGCAAATACCGGCGCTCCTGTTCCTCCACCGCAGATGACATGCACCTTTGGCTTGCGGTCAAACTGCTGCTGTTCTTCGTCCGTTACAGGTCTGCCTATCCCTGCGATCACATACGGCCTGCCTGAAGTCGGATGCTTTCTTACCCAGACATCCACTCCATAGACCCGCTTGACGGTTGCGGCTGTCAGAACTTCCGCAGGTGTTCCCATTGCCTGTATTTTGCCTTCGCCTATCATCACCAGCCGGTCACAGTATTGAGAAGCAAGATTCAGGTCATGGAGCACTGCCAGTACTGTAATTCCTTGCTCTTTATTCAAACGGCGGATCAGCCCCAGGATTTCAAACTGGTAGTTGATGTCGAGATGGGATGTCGGTTCATCGAGCAGGATGACCTTCGGTTCTTGTGCAAGCGCTCTGGCAATGACTACGCGCTGCCTCTCTCCGCCGGAAAGCGCTGCAAACGGCCTTTGAGCTATCTCCCAAGTTCCTGTTTGGCGCATTGCCTCTTCACAGATGGAAAAATCCTTAGCCCGTTCGGTTTCGAACCGTCTCAGATGGGGCGACCTTCCCATAAGGACTATCTCCAGTGCGCTGAAATCGAACGCCGGAACCGTATCCTGGGGAACTACGCCGACTTCGCGAGCCAATTCTCTTGCAGGGATGGAAAATACTTCCCGTCCATCTATCAAGACTGTACCGAAATTAGGCTTGAGAACACGGGCTATGGAACGTAGCAGTGTCGTTTTGCCTGATCCGTTAGGGCCAACAATGCCAACGAACTCTCCACCTGCTATTTCAAGCGAAACGCCTGAGAGCACAGGATCTGCATCATAACCAACAACTACATTATCTACCGTTATCGAAACTCTCTTACCCATACATTTTCCTCTACGTCTGATGCAGCCTGGAATCCTCTAAGACCAAATAACAGGCAGCCAATGATTATGTTTAATCATGTTACAATAATAGTGGGAATGCTGTACCACAAATATATTACGAAGTACAGTTGCATTACGTGTCCCTGTTGCGGAAATAGGCTACATAAGCAAAGCCAGTCCGTCTATTATAAGTGATGACAGCAAATAAGGTGGTGAAGTTCTAATTGCTCGTTGATATAAAACGAGAGATCGACGATCTGACAAACGAGCTTGAAGAGCTGGGAGGTCATCTTTGACCTTGCAGGCAGACAAGCAGAAATAGATAAGCTGGAGCAAAAGACTCTGGAACCAGGTTTCTGGGATGATCCCCAGGAAGCACAAAAACTGCTCCAGGAGTTGAACCAGTTGAAAAATTCACTTGAGCCTATTCATGAACTTAGAAGTCGGCTTGAGGATCTGAAAGTCCTTGCAGAGCTTTCAGAAGAAGAAGGCAGTGAAGAGTATACTCGCGAAATGGAGCGAGAACTCCAACAGGCCAGACAACAGTTTGAGCAGCTTGAACTATCTACACTCCTTGGTGGAGAACATGACAGTGCAAGCGCCATTGTAGAAATAAATGCAGGAGCAGGTGGAACCGAAGCCTGTGACTGGGCTGACATGCTCCTTAGAATGTATCTCAGGTGGGCTGAGCGTCACGGGTACCGAACAGAAGTGATAGACACGGTACCTGGAGAGATGGCCGGAAGCAAAAAGGTCACCTTTCTTGTAGAAGGGACGAATGCTTACGGGTATCTCAAAGCAGAGCGAGGTGTGCATCGGTTGGTGCGTATCTCGCCGTTTGACGCCAACAAGCGAAGGCATACATCTTTTGCATCTGTGGATGTGATTCCAGATGTAGAAGGAACAGAAGAAGTCCAGATCAGCCCGGACGAGATCAAGATAGATACATTCAGAGCGTCAAGCGCCGGTGGTCAGCACGTAAACAAGACCGATTCAGCCGTGCGTATAACGCATATACCGACAGGTATAGTGGTGTCGTGTCAGAATGAGCGCTCGCAGCATCGAAATAAAGAAGTTGCTTTGAAGGTCCTTCAGGCCAGACTTCTCGAGATGCAGCGAGCTGAAGATGAAGCCCGAATTGCCGAGCTTAGAGGTGATGTCAGAGCCATTCAATGGGGGAACCAGATAAGGTCTTACGTATTCCAGCCCTATACGATGGTAAAAGACCACCGGACCGGACATGAGACCGGTGATGTGGTCAGAGTGATGGACGGCGACATAGATGATTTCATCCGGGCGTATCTGACAGCACCGCAGCAGTAAAATTGGAGACTACCGTGGAGGCTCTTACACCTCCACGGAAAAGACCGCCAGAAGGTGGTGAAGAAAATGGGAGTAAAAGTAAAATTAGTAGGTTTTACAGCAATCGTAGCAGCATTGACTCTAATTATGGGTACAGCATTTGCTGCCACAGTCACAAGTAAGAGTCAGCTGGGCACATCAGGCGTACAGAAATCTGAGGTATCTCTGGGAGACCTTATAGCTGATGCCATGCGGGAAGCGCTGGACACTGACTTCGCATTTGTCAGCGCAAGTGAGATCAAAGAGCGTGATGCTCAGATAGCCGCTGGCACAGTCTCTACAGAAGATGTAACTGCCTATGTCGCATTCGCAGATGATCCTATCGTTGAGATGAAACTTACCGGCAAGCAGATACGGCAGGCGATGGAACGAAGTGTGTTCATCTATCCTAAGAACAACCTCGGATTCCTGCAGATTTCTGGTCTCAGAGTAACGTTTGATCCAAACGCGCCTCAGGAAAACCGGGTGAAGTCTATATTGGTTGGAGACAAGGGCAACAAGGCTCTTTCTGACAATGAGACCTATACGGTGGCTATGACAAGCAGCATGGCTAACGGTGCGCTTGGCTATTGGAAAATCTGGACCAAGGAGGATAAGGTCAGGGGAACGGAACTTACGATTCCTGATGCTATAGAGCAGTTCTTTTCCTCTAGGAATACGATTGACTACTCTAATCTGAACCGAATTGTAGTTGCCGAATAGATCATCGACTGAAAGGACAGGGCTTTGATTAGATCCGGCTTTTTACGCGCCGCGGCCATTGTCGCGGCGCTCCTAATATTGACTGGTTGTGGGAAATCCGACGGCGCGCAGGATGTGCAGTTTGATGGTGGGCGCGCTTACGAAATCCTGAAGAAGCAGTGCTCGTTCGGGCCTCGTTATCCCAACACTCCAGGGCATGATAAGATGGTGGAGTATCTCCAGGCAGAACTCAAACCGCTTTCAGATGGTGTAACTGTTCACTCATTCACTTACAATACTGGCAAGAAGGAATTGGAGATCAAGAACATCTGCGCTGTCTTCAATCCCGATGCGTCTGAATACGTACTGCTTTGCGCGCACTGGGATACCCGTCCCTGGGCTGATGAAGAGATCGACCAGGCTAAAAGAAACCTACCAGTGCCAGGAGCCAATGACGGAGCATCGGGAGTGGCAGTCCTTCTCGAGCTTGCCCGGATGTTTCATATAAAACGGCCTTCCGTCGGAGTCATTATGGTGTTCTTTGACGGCGAAGATTATGGGCCAAGCACAAGGGACATGTTTATAGGCTCAACCAGGTTTGCAAAAGAATGGAGAACCGCACTAAAACCCATAATTAAACGCTCGGATTATAAGATCAAATATGGAATCCTACTTGATATGGTCGGAGACAGCAGCCTGCAACTGCCCAGAGAGCGCAAATCTATGATGATGGCTGGGGATATCGTCGATAAGGTCTGGGCTGTAGCTCGCAAGGCAGGTTATGGGAATATATTCACTGACACCGGAGGCTATTCAATAGCTGATGACCACGTTCCGTTGAATATGGTCGGTATTAAGTGCATAGATATAATCGACTTCGACTACGCTTACTGGCACACTATCGAAGATACGCCAGATAAGTGCAGCGCCAAGTCTTTGCAGATTGTTGGAGAAGTAGTTTCCAAAGTCGTTTACGAAGAGAGTGTCCAGGCAAAGTGATCGATTACCACGTTCACTCAATCCATTCAGGTGATTCACCGGCTCGTGTTCGGGAGATGTGTTTACGTGCTGTTGAAATCGGGATTAGTGAGATTTGCTTCACGGAACACCTGGACTTTACACCCACTGATATTTCCTATGGGTCTTTTGTTTACAACGACTGGATTAAAGACATTGCATCAGCAAGAGAAGAGTTCTCAGACCGGTTAACGATTAGAATGGGTGTTGAGGTCGATTTCCAGCAGAAATATATTCCACAGATAGAGGATTTCGTATCCAGCCGTGAATTCGATTACGTGCTTGCATCAGCTCACTACGTAAATGGAGTCCTGCTGGAGAACCACAAAGACTATTTTCCAGGAAAAAACACCAGAGATGCCTATGCTCCATATTTTGAGGTTGCTCTTGGAGCAGCAGAGGCTGGGATTTTCGATGCGCTTGCACATTTAGACCTTTGCAAGCGGTATGGTGTTCTGTACTTTGGCTGTTTCGGCTCTGAAGACTTTCAATCTGAGATAGAAGCTGTCATTCGTGCTGTGATAAAGAGCAATATGGCGCTTGAGATCAACACTTCAGGCTTACGGCAGGCTCCTGGAGAAACGTATCCATGTCAAAATGTCATCAATCGATATGTTGAGCTGGGAGGCAGGCTGATTACAATAGGTTCCGATGCCCACACACCTGAACAGCTAGGTTACGGGCTTATAGATGCACAGTCAATACTTGCACAAGCTGGAATTGCTGAACCAGCGAGGTTCCACAAGCGAAAGGTGATTACTGAGTAGATATAAGATTGTATAAAGAATTGCCAGTTAAAGGTAGTGCATCAAATAAGATTATCCACTATCAGTTAACCCGTATACTTGCTTAAGACCGTCTACGGCATCGGTTAATGTGAAGCCTTGTATACCAATCTGCGATAGGTTCAGCTTGCTGTCTTCTACAGCCAGCAGAAAAGCCCTCATGTCTCCTGCTACTTCAGGTGGTAGATAGATTCTCTGTTCTGTTGAGATGATCTGGTAGAGTCGGAAGACATCATTTCTGTGTTTCCTGATATCCTTTTCATCGATCTGTTGTCCATTCTCACGACGCTTCTTTAAATACAACCAGGCTCTTGCCTTGAATGTGATCAAGTATGCTGCGCTAAGTACAGGAAGCCCCTCAACAAGCCTCCGGCCAGTTATGGCAAGATTATAGTAAGATTCATTCATTAATATAGCAGAGAGACTTGTGACCTCCTCGGCAATCGGAATTGGAGTGAGGTGACTCCCTGGCCGTAGGCTAATGCCATCAGGATTCCGGGAAAAGAGTTCGATCATCTCTGGATAAACCTGGTTCCTTGGCTTCCAGAAACGGTAGAAAATAGGCTTGCCACTGGATACTTGTCTATTGTTGTAACCACCTTCTTCTATAAAGTCCCAGAATGTGTTAGCAAACTTAGCTGATAAAGCCTCTACGAATAAGACTACATCGACATCCTTAGTAGCTCGGAAGTCAAGGCCCACTTCGTTTAGTAAAATCATTGAGGCAGTGCCGCCAATCACAACAAATGCCTTATCAAATGCCTCAAAAGTGATGTGTAAATATGTCTATACCCTTTACCACTCTACACCTTCCATCATCTCATCTAGTGCGGCTTCTATGCGCTCGTCGTTAGTATCGCGCAAGCTTAAGAACAGCGACAGGCGATCAACTGCATTTGTCGATGAAAGCACAAATGGATCATATCGCCATATCTCCAGATTATATGCGTTATCATCTTCGTAGTCCACATCGTAAATATCTACATTTACCTTGGCTGTTTTCCAAGCTTCGGGAGAAATTGCCAAGGTAGAAGGTGACGAAGCGAGGATCATCGAGTAGGTAGATAAAGCTGTAAGGCCAGCCTTAAGAGTTGGCATAACACTGGGCTCGAACACTGTTGCCACACGTTTCTGAACAGGGCTACGAAGAAATGGCAGTGCAGCATCCCACAATTTAAGACCCGATACCTCGAATCTAAGCTCTCGTTCACGTCCTCGCGCGCGTAGAGTGCCTATCTTGGCGAGGGCAATTTCATCGAAGGCTCGCTTAATTGTCATCGGAGTGTATGGTAACACATTCAACAGTTCAGTGGATGTAAGGGGAGCATAGTTGCGAGTCAAGAGTACGTGCAACACCAACAGTTGAGTTGATGGACTGAATTGTTGCCCTTCCTTTCGGACTCGGCGGAAATGCTCCCGAATATCTAGTCCGATATCGGGCAGATATAGTTGGTTACCGGGCACAACAAACGGAAGCTTATAATCAACTATCATTCGCTGCCGATCATTGGATCGGATGTATTCTCTGACGACGACCACAGGACCCGACCATTTTCTTCGGATGAGTTCGTAGTGCTTCCGAAGAGTGGCTGGAGTGACACTTTTCTCATAATTAACCAACAGAAGGCACTTCTCATTTAGAATTTGGACGACAAAATATTGGTACATATTCTGCAGAAAGACTGGCATGTACCGGTACCCGTCCCACTCTTCGGGCTTAACTTTAACCCCAAGTACGTCATACAGGTAATCAGTGAATGATTTGATTAGGTTATTCATACCTGTCATCATAACACAAATATCGGACGATAACAAGGACTATGTTATCGTCCGATACTTATGTTATCTACATTAAACTCTATAGTAGATCCTGCAAGAAGTCAAACAGAAATTAGTTCCGCTATTCACTTAATCCACGTACGCTTTTTGTATTAAAAGAATCTAAGTCAATATAAACCTGTAAATCAATTAATGTATACCAGCCTTGACTGATATGCTCCAGAGTATTACCCTCTATATGCGGATGCGGTTGACTGTGTGTTTGATTGCTACATACATAGGCTATAACCAGTAGTGCGCAACAAACTGAATGAACCGCGTTTCTGCGTTATTGATCAATTATTCTGAAATAATTGGCAACTAAAATCCCGGAGAGTACTCGAAGATGATGTACGCAGTTATTATGGCTGGAGGATCAGGAACCAGGCTCTGGCCTCGATCCCGAAAAGATAGGCCAAAGCAATTTCACAGTCTAACATCGGACCGGAGTCTGCTGCAGGAGACAGTGGCACGTTTGGACCCTGCAATCGACTCAGAACATATCTACATAATCGCAAATAAAACCCATGTGAGGCCAATCAAAGAACAACTTGAGTGGCTTGATGACTCCCACATAATTGCAGAACCTGTTGCAAAGAACACCGCGCCTGCTGTTGGGATTATGGCAGTGACTCTGTACGAGAAAGATCCTGATGCAGTGATGCTGGTTCTTCCCGCAGACCACTTTATTGCCAAAGGTGAGGATTTCCGAAGGCTGCTGGGCCTTGCTGAAAGCATTATCCGTGAAGATGACTTCCTGCTTACATTGGGCATAAAACCGACTTATCCCGAGACTGGCTATGGTTACATCGAAATTGCCAGCGAGTATAAAGAAGTAGGAGACGACGGGATATTCTGGGTCAAAAGCTTCAAGGAAAAGCCTGATGCTCAAACTGCGCAGAAATACGTAACTTCCTGGCGGTATGTATGGAACAGCGGAATGTTCATTTGGAAAGCCAGCGCAATCCTGGACCGGTTCAAGAAATATGCCCCGGAAATCTACGAAGGGCTTGAGAGGTATCGTAAAGCAATTGGCACTCCCAAAGAAGCAGAAGAACTGGCGAAAGTCTATAAGAGCTTCCCGAATATTTCTATCGACTATGCTATCCTGGAGAAATCTGAGAGGGTGCTGGTTATCCCTGCAGATATCGGCTGGAGCGATATCGGAAGCTGGCAAGCTCTATACGAACTGCTTAGTTTCGATCAGCAGACCAACGTAGTTGCCGGCAGGCATGTAGGTATCGATACATATAACTGCCTGATACACGGAGGCAGCAAGCTTATCGCAACAATTGGGCTGGATAACCTTGTGATTGTGGATACGGATGATGTCCTGCTGATAATGCCTCGCGGCAGGTCTCAGGATATCAAAAAACTGCTGGACAAGCTTCAAAAGACAGGGAAAACAGAGTATCTGTAGATTTTACTATTAACCTGAGCAGATGGCATGTTGTCTGCTCAGGTTAACTTACCTCACAATCTTGTAAATGACAACGCTTCTTGATGGATCCGCGCCTGACACATAAAGCATCTCAAGCTCATTGCCAACTGCTTCACCTATAAGAGAGCCTTCAATCGGGTAGTTGGCGTGGTTTACCATGAGATATTGGAACCCTTGTTCTTCCAACCAGTCAAAAAGACGGTTAGGGTCTGTGCCTATACGGTCGTATGGAACAAGCGCGTTATGTCCGGGATCGGCCCAGAAGTAGTCTCTATCCAGATAGAACCCTCTGGTCTCGCCGAACATGGCAATCTTTGCATCATCCGGCAGTGATACGTTTATGAAATTGCTTGCCCGGTAGACAGCCAGATTGCGGGTCAGATAATCTTTTTCGCGCTCAGACCTAAATACTACAGGCAGAGTTGGAAGGGCAAATTGCACAGCAAGATAGGTTGTAAACAGTCCGACTGCCAGCGCAGCCCACAAAATAGCCTTTCTTGCCTTTAGAACTTCTGTGGAGTAGGCAGCAGCAGGTGCAAGGATTGCCAGGATAGGAATCAGGTAGCGAGTATTCTGCATCATGAAGAACCAGGCAACAGTCATAGCAAGCGATGCAGCCAAAAGAGGTCTATGCCTGCCCTGCCTGAGCGCACTAAGCACGATAACCGGCAGCAATACTAAGAACATCGGCCCTACAGAAGACAGATGTGTCTGGACATCACCGCTGAACTGAGGCAGTTCGTCGAAGTCTCTCGGCCAGCGTGCGCCGTAGTCGTTGAAGCGGGCGAACCTGAAGGCCAGATTCCACGGGAGAGTCAGAAACGCGGCTGCATCTCTTCCGAGTCCGAACTTTAGCTGGTCTTCTCTGTAGAGTTCTGCAGCAGTTTCACTCCAGTTTCGGCCTCCAAAGACACTATAGGCAAACGGATAGACAGGGTTGCCTGTGTAAGCCCAGCTTTTGATATACCACGGCGCTGCGATTACCATCGAAAGCAGTGCAACGATAAAGGCAGTCTTTATTCGAGGCTGTTTCGGCGCTCCCTTTGGCCACAGTATCCAAACTACAGCAATTGCAGCCATAATTAGCGCTGTCATCTTTGTTCCTGCTGCCATTCCTGCCGAAATCCCTGCCAGCAGCGCCCACCTGCGGTCACCTTCGGCTGTATAGTTCATCAAAGCATAGACTACCAATAGAGAATAAAGCGCTGTGGCAAGGTCCACATAAGCTGTCGTAGCTTCCCATACGACAAGCGGCATTGTTGCAACGATCAACGCACCCAACCTTGCTGAGCCTACTGTCAGATGACGCTTTCCCAGGCTGTAGACGGCTCCAACAAGCAGCACTCCAGCCATAAAATGGAATAGCTTGGCTAGGGCGATGCTATCGAACGCCAATCCAAGGGAGTAAAGCATCTCCCAGGTGAACGGGAAGTTCGAGTGAGATGTAAAATCGACATAGTAGATGCCATGATGCTGCAAAAAGAGCTTCGGAACAGCAAGATGATATGCAAGGCTGTCCCAATCGTCTCCAATTGGCGGTGCAAGAGCGCGTATCAGAGTGAAGAATCCGATAACCAGCAGTAAAACGCCGATTGCCGCAGTCTCAGCCTGCCATCTGATTTGTCTGAGTTTTCTCAGGCAGCTTATGGCATTGCTGATTACTCCTGACAAGGATTTCCAGCTCAATGCAGCCATGAGAAGCAGCAGTCCGGCGAAATACGGCAGCGCGAACAACTGCAGCAGGCCAAGAGCAAGGATTAAAAGCCCTAGAAACCCAAGCCCCAGAGCTGACTCAAAGACCAGCCGTTCTCCAAACTCTTTGAAGTCAGGTTCGAACCGCCCCAATACCCGCCGAACAAAAGCAGCCGATATCGCAGTGATAATCAGTACAAGCAGAATCGCTACCAGTGTCTTTCTCCGAAAAACGAAGTATACTTCAGCATATCAAAACCTGAGCTTTGGAGCAAACCCATGAAGTGCGGA
>JAKPFN010000157.1 GCA_029551395.1 Armatimonadota bacterium
GCAGAAAGAACGCACCTGGTCGTCAAACGACCGTGTATAGTAGATGAGTTTCGGCTCGTAGACTACATCCGTGAGTTCATCGAGCACCACAGACGGCACTTCGACCCTTACACCTATATCCACTGGGTTTGAGATAGTCCCCAGCCCCAGCCTGCGAGCCTCTGAGGCAAGCCAGTCAGCCCCTTCTCTACCCGGTGCTGCAATGACATAATCGGCCTCGATTGTACGGCCATCCAAAGTCTCGACGCCTGTAATGCGAGTGTCAGAGGTGGTCAATCCGGCGACAGGAGTGTTTGTCATTATGTCGACGCGGTCCTTGATGGCATCCCGCATACCTTTCAAGACTTCCGGGCAGACTTCAGTGCCGATATGCCTGATCTCAGATGGCACCAGTCTCAGTTCAGCGTGGGCTGCTTTGCGCTGCAGTTCAGCGATATCGTCATGGTTGGTTCCATAGGTCTTTTCGGGAGCGCCAAACTTGATCCAGATATCGTCGACCTGTTCCACCAGTTCCTGAAGCTCCTGATCTGGCATCAAGCGATCCAGCCAGCCTCCGACATGGGTAGAGAGCGTGAGTTTGCCGTCAGAAAACGCTCCCGCGCCTCCCCAACCGGAAAGTAGAGACTTCTGCCGGGTTCGGTCGTCTATATCTTCGCCTTTATCAATAATTGCTATCTTAATGTCAGGTGTCTGGGCAAGCTCCAGTGCCGAAAAAATCCCGGCAGGCCCTGCACCGACTATTACAACATCATATTTCATAAGCATGAGTAATTGAGTGTCGAGCAGCGAGCATCGTTGATTAGGTCTTACTTCGCCCGACTCAACTCTTCACTCGCTGGTTCACTCAGCTCCTTCTACTTTTTCTTTAACACACTTTAGAATTTGGTCCACATTCTCCTGGACTTTTCTCTGAACCAAGCCTTGGATCAGTGCGCCGATCAGAGGCACGTTGTAATCGTAGTCCACGATCGAATGAAATCTAACGCCGCCGTCCTGCTCAGTAAACTCCCACTTGCCTGAGTAAGCTGCATAATCTCCCTTAACAAGCTTGAAGTCGCACGTTTTCGCCGCATCATCCCACAGATCTTCCTCTACCCACTTCACTGTCATTTTGAAGTCTGGTATATAGGCTGACCACTCACTGATAACTCGGCTTCCGTCACGCTCCAGGATTTTTACATCCTTTACGTCCGGCATATATTCAGGAAACTTTTCTATGTCTCTGGCGCACTCATACACCTTATCCATGGGACCATTGATGATTATGGAACTTTCCACTCGCGGCATTAGCCTTATTTCCTCCGTACAAGAAAACATCCTGCGAAGCAGAGCCTCGCAGGTCAACATCTTAGTATAACACAAGCTATCGGTTCAGTTAACTCATTCTTCTTACAAGCCCGACTACTTTGCCGACAATATCCACACTTGGGAAATACATCGGCTGCATGGTCTGGTTTGCTGGTTCCAGCCTTATCCGTCCATTATCGCGGTAAAATCTCTTAACTGTAGCTTCATTTTCAACCATTGCAACGACGGTCTCGCCATCGTCTGCCGTCGGCTGGCGTCTGACAACTACATAATCTCCATCGTGGATACCATCTTCGATCATACTGTCGCCTTTTACCTTCAAAATGAACCCGTCAGCGCCTGAAAGGAACTCCTGTGGGATCGGATAGGTATCTTCGATGTCTTCAACGGCCAGTGTCGGCTTGCCGGCAGCGACTGAGCCGACTATGGGCAGGCTTACCACCTTTTTAGGCTTGAATGCAGCCGTAGAACCCGCCATAATTTTGATCGCCCGAGTCAGCACCGCATCCCGTTTTATCAAACCTGCTTCTTCCAGGTTGCGGAGATGAGCATGAACCGTTGAGCTGGATGACAGATTGACTGCCTCACCAATCTCCCGTACAGTCGGCGGATAGCCGTGAGCATCTATGTGCTGTACGATGTAATCCAGTATTTGTCTCTGCCTGGGCGATAGCTCTTTCTGCAATTTGATCACCTCACGTAATGTGTCATGGGCGTTGATCAACGAAATATTAGAAAAACCGGCACTATTTATTTGACCTGGTTTCAAATATCCCGTTAGACATCAACATAGACCTGCACACGCCACCTGCCATCGATTTCTTCTACACGTAGTTGATGAAAAGTTATTGCCTTTACAGGTGATCCCAGCCATTCGATATCATCACCTATCGGCCTGACAGCAAGGAGTGCCCGCAGGTGCGTGTCGTCTATTTCTGCGATATGAAAATCGACCGGAAGTTCTCTGTTTACCTCGAAGATAAACAGGATTTCGGACAGCCAGCTCCAGAGAAGCTGTTCCCGGTCGTCGGCGTTTATATTGACCTCACGCTGAGTCCGAGGCTCATAAGCTCCCGGATCGACAAACAGGGAGAACATCCCGTAGGCAGCGTTTTCGAACGCTTCTCCCATTGTTTTACCGGTGGCTGCGACTCCCTTGTCCGCTGTATGTTCCAATATCTCGAATGTGTGTTCGGTCATGTCCAAAAAGAGGATATCAGGAAAATGCAAAACATGCAAGCGACAATTGAATATTACTTAAAAACCTGCTCTTTTAACTAATTCTTGTCCGCTACCTCAACGTGCCCGTCTGCAAAAATAGCAACCTGCCAGGAGTAACCTGCATCCAAAGTGCCAAGAATAGTATCTTGTGGTTCTGGAATATCATCAAGATTCGGCTGTGGATAGTAATTAAAGATCACCTGATCTGTTCCGGGTCTAGAAAACACGTTCTTTATCTTCAGGTAAGGCAGCAAGTCATCTTGCACCGTTTGGCTGTTCGGGAATTTTTCATCCCAATCATTGTTGTACATAAAAAAGGCTATTGCTATTTCTTTACCATTATTGAGTAGAATCTCTTGTTCCTCTTCCTCTGATAAGCGGATACCTGCACTGGCCTTTTCAAATGTAGTTGGTTCTCTCCAGATAAGCTCAGAAACATACAGCATATAGTCGCAGGCATAAGCTACCTTTGAGCAGTCGGAAGTCCATGAAGGCATCACAAAAGGATCTGAATCAATAGCAATGAGCATGTTGTTTAACGCATGTTTTTCTACCGAAGCAAGCCACAGCGTGTATAGTTCTTTTTCCCTCGCACCTGCAGGATCTTTTATGTATTCTCTACGACCACAGCAAAATAAACCAGACATCGGAGTCCACCCTACAGGCCAGTCGGAATCGTTTCCGATGCTCCTGACATCTTCTCCTGCAAGAGTTTTTACTTTGGATCCCTGGCCTCTTAGAGTCAAAACGAAGACGCCGTCCGGAGATACTTCATTCCACTGCTGCACATCTCCCAGCAGTTTAGGCTCCCGGCCATCCAGGTAGTATTCCCAAACCTCTTCCATCCTTGCGTTTGAGCCTTTATATGCCATACACATAAGAGATGAATTACTACTCCACCCAATGAGTCTTAATCTGCTGTTAGTTTCCTGCTGAGGTAATTCTGCAATTATTCGATGTTTGCCAGTACCAACGTTAAAAGTGATAATTTTTGCTTTATTAGCTTCAACAGTTTCATCATAGTCCATGAAAACCCAGGTTAGTTGTGAGCTGTCAGGACTCCAATAAAAACCATTTGAATCAGATGATATCAAGCTGCAAAAGGGAACACTCAACTGTTTGACCAACTCACCTTTTGGAGTCATTATAAGCAGAAACTCTTCTTCGCTTAAGCCTGGCTTGATCTGCACTACAGGAACAGCCAGCAATTTACTGTCAGGAGACCAGGTGAATGTATGTACGAAAAACCAAGTTGGATTCTCAAGCTCTTGATCTTCTATAATGAGTCCAGATCTATCTTCCAGAAGGACTACAGGGCGTCCACCACTGGTCGGAATCACTGAAAGTCTTTCAATATTTGAATCAGACTTATAGGATTCGGAGGAGAGATCATCTACAACAATCTCAATCGAGTTGGAATAGGCAACATACCGGCCATTAGGGGAAATTACTGCATGGGTCACCTGGCCATCGCTCGGCCCTGTAAGGCGGGTAGTATCGCCGAGGTCTATTGCGCTGCCTCTGAAGACCATTGTATGGATGTTATCCGCGCCAAAGGACGAAGCAGTGCATAAAATAATCATACAAAAACAAATGGCTGATAATCTGAGCATCGATCTCCCTCCAGAACTGGTCTGACTATAGCATTATAGTCAAACCTTATGCAAGACGCTTGGCAGCTAAAATGCTTCTGAACACTGCCAGCCTTGCATATTAGCCGAAGGTCATCGATCTTCAGACATCAGCCGATTTGTCTTTGTATTTAAACTGTTATTCTTCCTCCGGCGCTTCTGCCTTTGGAATGCGGGCTATGCTTGCCACCCTGTCCCATTCGATCAGGTTGATCAGCTTGACACCCTGGGTGCTTCGCCCACAGCATCTAATCTCTTTAACAGGGCACTTCATTACAATACCGTGAGCGGTTATGGTGATAATTTTGTCCGTTTCATCCACAACGGCTACATCGACAATTTTCCCTGTTTTGGGTGTTAGCTTCATAGTAATAAGACCTTTACCGCCACGAGTCTGTTTGCGGTAGTTGTCTACAGGTGTCCGCTTCCCGAATCCCAGTTCGGTTGCGACCAGAAGCTCAGATTTAGGCCGCGCAAGCGTCATACCCACAACCTTGTCGCCATCACCCAGATTGATCCCACGGACCCCACCTGCTGCTCTACCGGCAGCCCTGAGATCCTTGGAATGGAACCGTATAGACATACCGTTCTGCGTGACCAGAATTACCTCATCATTATCTGTAGCAAGCTCTACCCACTTGAGTTCGTCACCTTCCTCTACGTCAAAAGCCCTTAAGCCGTTTGATCGTAGATTGATGAACTCACGCATCGCAGTCTTCTTTACTTCGCCCATCTGAGTGGCCATGATGAGATAACCGCCACCATCAATCCCCTTAACAGGTATTGTGGCAGTGATAGTATCATCCGGTTCTATAGAAATCAGATTGATTATCGCCGTTCCCATCGCCTGCCGGCTTGTCTGAGGAACCTCATAAGCCTTCAGCCGATAAACCCGGCCCTTATTCGTAAAGAAGAGGATGAAATGGTGCGTGGTAGCAACAAAAAGCTGTTGTATGCTGTCCTCTTCCTTGGTATTTGCCCCGATTATGCCCTTTCCGCCGCGTTTCTGGCTACGGTAGGTGTCTATAGGCACACGCTTGATGTAACCGTCCCGAGTGATGGTGATAATGGTATCCTCTTGAGGAATCATATCTTCCTCACCGATCTCCTCGGCCTCTACCGGGACGATCCTGGTCCGCCGCTCATCACCATACTTGTCTTTAAGATACTTCAGCTCGCCCTTGATTACCGCAAGGATCTTCAACGGATCGGAAAGCAAATCCTCGAGGTAAGCAATCCGCTTGATGACTTCTTTATACTCATCTTCGACCTTCTGCCGCTCGAGTGCGGTGAGTTGGCGAAGCTGCATGCTCAGGATTGCATCAGCCTGAAGCTGAGAAAGCCCGAACCGTTCCATCATCTCAGTGCGGGCAGCATCTGGGTTCTTTGAATTCCGAATAAGCCTGATAAGCTCGTCCAGAACGTCTATTGCAATACGCAGTCCTTCGAGAATATGCGCCCTGTAGCGCTTCTGCTCAAGTTCATACCGCGTCCTGCGGGTGACTATCTCAAAGCGGTGGTCAATGAACTGTTGCAGCATCTGAGCCAGGTTCAGAATCTTCGGCTGGCCGTTTACCAGCGAGAGCATTATGACTCCAAAGGTCTGCCTGAGCGAAGAATGCTTCAGCAAATAGTTCAAAACCTTCTTCGGGTGAGCGTCCCGCTTTAGCTCGATGACTATTCTCATACCGGTTCGGTCGGAGAAGTCGTTGATATCAGAGATACCATCCACTTTCTTTGCCCTGACCATACCGGCTATGTGCTCTATCAGGTTCTTCTTATTGACCTGGTATGGAAGCTCGGTAACTACTATCGCCGAGCGGTTGTTGTCCATCGGCTCAATCTGAACCTGAGCCTGCATCACGATTGACCCGCTGCCAGTCTCATAAGCCGAACGGATTCCCTTTGTGCCGAGGATAAGCCCTGCGGTCGGAAAGTCCGGGCCTTTTATGTACTCCATCAATTCAGATGGAGATGCACCGGGATGGTCAATCAGGTAAGTAGCGCCATCACAGAGTTCACTAAGATTATGCGGCGGTATATTGGCCGCCATTGCAACACCGATACCCGCTGAACCGTTAGCAAGCAGGTTCGGGAACTTGCCTGGAAGGATTGTAGGCTCGTTTCGGGTCTGGTCGTAGTTGGGCATCCAATCGACCGTATTTTTATCGAGGTCCTCCAGCATTTCCATGGCAAGCGGGGACATGCGCATTTCGGTATAACGCATAGCCGCCGGTGGGTCACCATCGATCGAACCCATATTACCCTGGCCGTCAATGAGCGGATAACGCATATTGAACGTCTGCGCCATTCTGACCATAGTCGGGTAAATGACTTGCTCGCCGTGTGGATGGTAGTTACCTGAGGTATCACCAGCGATCTTAGCGGATTTGCGGTGCTGGGAGTTTGGAGTAAGATGAAGATCGTTCATCGCAACAAGCACGCGCCGCTGCGATGGTTTGAGTCCGTCTCTTACATCAGGAAGCGCACGAGCGATATTTACGCTCATGGCATACCGGACATACGATCCGGCCATCTCGTCTTCAATGTTGATAGGGATGATTTCCCGTGCTATTGTGCTCAAGGTGTTATCCTCTCGTGCCTGTAGCACATTTGTTCTGGTACGTGGATTAATTGGCCTTGATTATTTGGCCAATTGTGGTCGGCTAATTGCCCGTACGTACAGCACGGCCCTTCGGGCCGCACGATTAATTATACCAAAATCGGGCGTTGAGGTCAAATTTCAGCAGGTGACAAGCAGCAGTATAAACCAGTTTTGCACGGTCTTTGTTCACCATAAAACAAGCTGGCAAAGTGAGCATGAGAGGCATAAAAATATCATCTGCAGGCTGCTTTTCCGCGCTATTTCCGGTGTTATGCCGGCGCCATTTCGCTGATTATCCTGTCCATAGCCTCCAGGTCTTCAGGTGCTATCTCCACGCGGCCGCCTGGGGCAATGTCTCTGGCTTGATCAGGATTTCGGACACCAACCAGGGCTGATGTTACTCCGGGACGGCTGGCAGTCCAGGCTACAGTCAACTGGGTCTGGTTCAGGCCATATTTTTCTCTAATGGGCGCAAACTGATCCAGCATTGAGTTGATCTTTACTACAGGCTCGTAGGAAAACCGTGGATTGGTTGACCGAAGGTCTCCAGGGCCGAATTCTCTGCCAGGTGTCATCTTACCGGTCAAAAGCCCCAGTGCAAGTGAGGAATATGTCAACACAGCTATATTGTGTTCTATGCAGAATGGAAGGTCTTCGTCTTCAATGGCCCTGTCCAGCATGTTGTAAAGCGGTTGGTTGGAGTCTATTTGGCCAACATCAAGATACTGCCCCATCTGGAATACATCAGCATTGCTGACACCTATCGCGCGGATTTTCCCTTCATTCTTGAGCTTGATAAGTTCTTCCATTGTATCTGCAATAGGAGTTTTTGGGTCTTGCCAATGGGTCTGATAGAGGTCTATGTAATCAACATCCAGCCGTTTAAGGCTCTGCTCCACTTCCTGGCGGATGCTGTGAGGTTTAAGGTTTCTCAACACTCGCTTGCCTGCGGATTCAAAGAAAAACTGACCTTCCGTTGTATCCCAGACCAGCCCGACTTTGGTAGCTATGACCACACTATCCCTGTCGCGGCCTTTGATAGCCTGACCTACAATCTCTTCAGCAAGTCCCAAACCATACACGGGAGCAGTGTCTATGAGATTGATCCCTTCATCCAACCCGGCCTGCAGAGCAGCAATAGAATCATTGCTTTCAGTGCCGCCCCACCAGGTTCCGCCGATAGCCCATGTCCCAAGTCCAACAGCCGATACCTTTATCCCAGATTGTCCAAGCTCCCGGTATATCATCAGTTTCTCCTATCGTAGAGTTACTAAAAATGAGGGCAAGGATTTTTTTATCAATCCTAACCCTCATTCTTGATTGTTTACTTATGCTTCCGGTATCCAAACTACCATCTTGCCGATCTTTCGATTAGCCCAGGCAAAGTATGGGATGGCAGTGAACTTATAAGGTTTAGTTTTTACCGGTTCAGTGCGGTAAAGCTGGCCTTCCCAGCCCGACTGGTCAACCACAACGGCTTCACCAGTGATAGTCACTACACCATCCAACAGGTCTTTCTGGAAGCTTGCGTTCAGTTGCGCATCTTTTGGAAGCATTACCTTGAACAGCGAATCATCGTTGTCTGCTTCTTCGAGGCAGAACACAACAGGTCCGCGCTGAAGCGCTACATGGCGCATATCCTGTCTGACTTCAGGATGTGAGTAAACCCGCTCAACAGGCATCGGCAGGTCAAGTTCGACACTGTCGCCAGACTTCCACTCACGTTCGATCCTTGCGTAGCCCTTTTCAATCTTTCCAGACAGGTCAACAGCTTCTCCGTTGACTTTCAGCGTAGCGCCTTTGCACCAGCCAGGGATGCGGAGCCTGAGTCCGAACTTGGTCGGCTGCGGTACGTCTATTCCTACCCGGACATTGCCGTCCCAGGGATATTCGGTGGTCTGAGTAAGCGTTATCTCCTGTCCGGCTACATTCATCTTGCCGGTTCCCTGGACGTAGAGATGGACAACAGCATCGGTATCGCTTGTAGAGTAGACATACTGCCCCAGCGATGCCAGAATGCGTGCTACATTAGGCGGGCAGCAGGAGCAGGCAAACCATTCCTGCCTTTGAACATCGCCCACACTGGCAAGCGGGTTTACATAGAAGAATTTCCTGCCATCGAGAGATACACCGCTTATTATGCCGTTGTAGATCGTCCGCTCCATGACATCAGCATAACGGGAGTCGCAATCTAACTGAAGAAGCCTGTGATTCCACAAGAATAGAGCTATGGAAGCGCAGGTTTCAGCGTAGGCAGACTCATTCGGCAGGTCGTAGTCGAAGGTAAAGCCCTCGTTCTTGGCAGATGGACCGATTCCGCCAGTTATATACATATTCTTCAGGCACACATTGTCCCAGAGCTTGTTGCATGCATTAAGCAGAGGTTCATCGCCGTATTCTCCGGCAAGATCAGCCATTCCGCTGTACATATAGAGTGCTCTTACGGCATGACCGACCACTCTGTCCTGCTCTCTGACCGGGATATGGCACTGGCAATACTCATAAGTCTTTGCCCAGTAGTCTTTAGGGTCTTCGCCACGTTCACGTGCTTCGATATCAAAGTAATACGGCTGTTTTCCGCGCTCATCTATGAAGAACTTGCTCAATTTGAGATACTTCTCGTTTCCGGTGGCACTGTAAAGCTTTACAAGAGCAAGCTCGATTTCCTGGTGACCGCAATAACCGGGTTTTTTGCCCTCTTCAGAGCCGAACATAGTGTCTATATGGTCTGCAAACCTGCAGGCTGCGTCAATGAGTTTGCGCTCTCCAGTGGCCATGAAATGTGCTACAGCAGCTTCAAACAAGTGGCCTGCGGTGTATAGCTCGTGATTATCTCGGAGGTTTTTCCAACGCATCTCCGGCTGAACGAATGTAAAGAAGCTGTGCAGGTAGCCATCCGGCTGCTGCGCTGACACGATCAGGTCCACTACCTCATCAACCGTAGCCTTAAGTTTAGGATCGGGATGTGTTGCCAGGCTGTAGCTTGCTGCTTCAAGCCATTTGTGTACATCCGAATCGTTGAACATATGAGTAAACTGGGTCCCTTTAGGAACGAAACCCGGCTTGAACTGATCTATTCGACCGGTAGTCTTGCACTGCTCGTATTCAAATGGCAGCGTTTGTTCGCGGTTCACCTTTATTCGCTTAGTCCAGAAGACGTCGTTTATCGTGACGTTTGTGAACTGCACTGGTGAGAACTGCCTTCTTACTTTTGGGCTCACTTCAATGTCTCCTTGCACTTAACTTATGATGCACACTGAACATGCGTTACAGCGGAGTCCAAGACTCCGCTGCCAAGAAGAGTATAGAACGAAACGGCTGAGTATGGCAAGAGTACTGCTATTGGGCCGCTTGTGATGTCTGCTGTAAACCTGAACTCATTCAGGGCATTGTGGTTGTTAGGAGATGCTGAATCAAGTTCAGCATGACGTATGACCGCCATTTTGAGACGCATAAATCGTCACCCTGAACTCGTTTCAGGGTCTTGTGCTTTCTGAGAGATGCCGAAACAAGTTCGGCATGACGTGTTAGGTTCGGCATGACG
>JAKPFN010000008.1 GCA_029551395.1 Armatimonadota bacterium
TTGCGGAACTGCTGGGTGACTTTACAGACGAATTGAAGGCCGATGAAGCAAAGCCTGAGCAGCTTTCTGACGGTAGAGTCAGACTGCCTGGAATGATGCATCTGGATGACGCTGAGCAGTGGGTCGGCACATCGTGGGAAAACAGCACAGCAGCGACAGTCAGCGGTTATGTGACAGAGCACCTGGGCCATATACCGATAGTCGGCGAACGAATAACGATCGATAACGTTGAAATAGAGGTCGAAAAGGTAGACCATCACGCGATAGTATCACTACTTGTAACGCCGCTGGTACCGGAGGAGGAAGAAGTTGGATAGCCTGTTTCCATACTTCATAATGGGAATATTGATCCTCCTTAACGGTCTGTTCGTTGCCGCAGAATTTGCCATTGTAGGTGCGCCAAGGGCTGCGATTGAACGCAAAGCAGCGCAGGGAAACCGGGCCGCGCGTATGGTAAACGATATACTGCACGATGCCAAACGGCAGGACCGCTATATAGCAACTGCACAGCTTGGGATAACATTTGCAAGCCTCGGACTTGGAATGTATGGGGAGCATTATCTGGCTGGACAAATCGTTCATTTACTTGAATCGCTTGGCGCTGCCAAGTGGATAGCAGCTCATGCGATAGCCAGCGTGGCAGCGGTTGGTATCCTCACATACTTCCATATAGTCGTCGGAGAAATGGTGCCGAAGTCTCTCGCGCTGGAACATGCAGAAAAAACAGTCCTGTGGATTACTCCGCCGATGATGTGGATCAAAGGACTGATGTATCCGTTGGTTGTCGGCGTAAATGACCTTGGAAACGGCATTCTGAGGATATTCGGAATCAAGAGGCAGGCGACAGGCGCTGAGTATTATCATACTTCAGAAGAACTGCAGTATATTATCGAGGAAAGCCTCGAAGGCGGAATGCTTCACGCTGAGTCCGGGCAGGTGCTTCGTGACCTGTTCGAGTTTGGCGAACTGGATGCCGGAGAGGTGATGGTTCCCCGTGTCAAAATCCAAGGAATTCCGCTTCATGCCACCCATCAGGAACTTGTGCAGATATTTCGAACGTCGAGACATACCAGATACCCGGTATATGAAGGCGACCTTGACCATATTGTCGGATATGTTCACGTCAAAGACCTCATGCGGCTGATTTTGAAGAACAAATCTATAAAAGCGGAAGACCTGCGTCCGGTGCCATTTCTGCCTGAGACATCTGAGCTTGACACCATCCTCGCAGTGATGCATAGGGAACGAACTCAGATGGTAATCGTCATGGATGAACATGGAGGCACCGCGGGACTGGTAACGATAGAAGACCTGTTCGAAGAAGTCATCGGCGAAATAGATGAGGACGCAAGTGATCAGCCGAATACCTACCTGGACAATGAAGGTACGCTTCATGTGCTTGGAACGACTCGGTTGGAAGAAGTCGGAGAGGCGCTGAATATTGCGCTCGAACACGACGAGGTAGATACGGTCAGCGGACTTGTGTTGATGCTGCTCGATCGGCCGCCGGTAGTTGGGGATTCTGTTACCTACCGCAATACGCAATTCGAAGTGAAGGCAGTGGAAGGCCACGGTGTTCAAGAGTGTGTGGTCACATTGCTTGAGATGCCGGAAGAAGAGGAAACGGAGTAAAGACCGGTTCCTGACCGCAACTAAAATTACACTCGGGTAAATTTACTCTCGGGCGCAACACTCGGGCTAAATTTGCAATTTAGCCCGGAAAAATAGCCAAGGGATTTATAATCCCGTTCCTGGCATTTAGATAATCATCCGGAATCGCAGATTCCTCAGCTTCATCCGGGAGGGATTGCAAATCCCTCCCGAGAGTGAGGGCTAAATTTGCAATTTAGCCCGGAAGAATAGCCAAGGGATTTATAATCCCGTTCCTGGCATTTAGATAATCATCCGGAATCGCAGATTCCTCAGCTATTCATCCGGGAGGGATTGCAAATCCCTCCCGAGAGTGAGGAGAGTGAGAGTTCTCCCGAGAGTGAGAGTTCTCCCGAGAGAGTGAGAGGGATTGCAAATCCCTCCCGAGAGTGAAGCGAGCCGAGAGAGCTAAGAGAGCGCTTACTAGCCTTAGCGCACTCCATCAATTATCCCGGTTACAATTAGCCCAGTCTGGTTGACAGGGAAGCTAGCTCGTCATTATACTGTTGATACTTGAGACATAACATCTTTGCATGAACGTATTCTCAAGTAAGTTGTATTTAGGAGGAAATCTGACGGACTGATGCAGCATCGTGTAGGACAAGTTGCGAGGCGGCCGATACCTAGACGCCGGACAACAAGATGGATCTGGCGGATTTGCTTCGGTATGCTTATGTTGGCCGCGCTTGTGGCCGGCACTGGAGTAGGCTATGTCTACTTCGGCAGTCCTACATTCCGGCAGGTCGTGCATGACTACCGTCGCGGGATGTGGAACGTAGATAAGGCGTTCCCGAACCAGGATGAGCTTACTTTTATGGTCCTTGGCAGAGATGTAGACCGCGACAGGCAGGCAAGAGTAGTCAAAACAAACGGACGAACCGATACAATCCTCCTTGTACGAATCGATTTCCGAGAACGGACAGCTAATATACTGTCTATTCCAAGAGACACGAAAGTCCGCATTCCAGGTTATCGAGGTCAACACAAGATTAATGCTGCACATGCCTTCGGTGGACCTGAGCTTACTGCTGATACCATCGAACGGTTCCTTAACATCCGCCCTGAGGAGTATGTCGTTGTTAACTACGAAAGCTTCGGTAAAGCCATAGACATGCTTGGCGGGCTGGAAGTTACAGTCGATAAACAGATGGACTACGATGACAACTGGGGCGACCTGCACATCCACCTGAGGCCCGGCAAACAATTGCTTGACGGAAGAGAAGCGCTTGGATTTGTCAGATTCAGGAAGTCTAACGACGGCAACAGTGACTCAGACCATGAGAGGATAGCACGCCAGCAGCAGTTCCTCATGGCGCTCAGAGACAAGACAATGTCCTCCAGCACTTTCCTCAAGCTGCCGGATATAATTGAAACCGTTAGAGGCGGTGTCAACAGTTCCATGAGCGATGCGCAGATGATGGCGCTTGTCAGATTCATTCGTTCACTACCGGCTGAATCTATCAGAACAGCCACTCTGCCTGGGACGGAAGGCAGAGTCTATGTAACGGCTGATGAAGATGCAGCGCGGGAATTGATAGACGAGATGTTCCTTGAGCGGCCAGGAGACCGAAGCCGCAATAGAGACAGGACTTGATCTGCTATCAACCGTCCAGAATGCCGCAGCTTCCCTTATGACCAGAGATGAGATAGAAAAACACACCGTCGCGTTTATGCGCACGGCTGGCGGAACAAGGCCGGACCTGCGAGTGGTCGAGTTCGAAGGCCAAAAGGTTGTGGTCAAGGATTTCCGCAGAAGTGACATTCTATTCCGACTGCTGATTGGCCCCATAATGATAAGACGTGAACGAGGGGCACTGCTCAAGCTGAGAGGCGTTTCTGGAGTTCCTCAGTTTATTCAAAGGCTGGACCGCTACGCGATAATCATCGAGCATATCGAAGGTTCTGCCCTCAAAAACTACACCGGACCTATTCCTGAAGACTTTTTTGATAAGCTGGCTGATGTAATGCGAGCCTGTCATGAGCATGGAGTGGTACACTGCGACCTCCGAAGCTCAGGAAACGTCATGATAACTCCTGATGGAGAGCCGAAGGTAGTCGATTTTGCAGCTTGTGCGTTCAAAGGGCGCGGTTGGAACCCGTTCATCAACTTCATCTTCCGAAACTTCGTAGATGCAGACCTTTATGCGGTCTTGATGCTCAAACGCAAGCACACACCTGAAAAACTGAGGCCGGAGGAGTTGGAAAGGCTGTCGACTCCCCTGCCCTACGAGAAGTTTGCGAAGTCATTTGGCTGCGGAGTACGTAATATTACCAGAAAACTGCTTACCAGGAATAAAAATCCAGGCTGACTTAACAAATTTTGCTAAAAAGTATTGATGAGTTAGCCGAAAATCTGGGTATATATATCTATAGACCAGCCGAGCAAGCAGTTCAGAATTCGACGAATTTACGCAAATTTTGCGCTTGCTTGCTTAAAAAGTGCAAAAATTTTGGGGTTTTCAGGAATCTTTTAGCTGGTTTCAGTCGTCAAATAGATGAGGCAGTTGTAAGCTCGACAGGACGGTTTCGGAACAGATGAGCAGAAAGTTGTTTGACCACCCAACATGAGTGTGGTATAATCCTTGCGAATCGGTAACGAAAGTTCTGTCAAGCACTGGTTCGGCCTGTAAATTACCGGCCTTGCCAGTGCTTAGTTTATATCTGCCGTGCAGTACTTACCGAAGAGGTGAAGTCCTATGCAAACGGACAAAGAGATTTTACTGACCGCGAGCGGACTGAAGAAGATAGAACAAGAGCTTGAGCAATTAAAAACAGTGCACCGCAAGCGTGTTGCTGATCGAATAAGAGATTCGAAGCAGTTTGGTGAGTTCTCCGAAAATGCGGAGTACGAAGACGCCAAAATTGAACAGGCATTTGTTGAAGGCAGGATCGAAGAGCTCAAGCGAATCCTGATGCACGCCCACGTGGTTGAAGAGGATGAAGTACTGACAGATTCCGTTGGCATCGGATCTATAGTGAAAGTACGAGACCTCGAGACTAACGATGAGTGGGAGTACCACATTGTCGGGTCCGTTGAAGCCAACCCCGCCGAAGATAAGATTTCCAATGAATCTCCTGTTGGAGAGGCCCTGATGGGCCGTAAGGTAGGCGATAAGGTTCAGGTCGAGATTCCTGCGGGTGTAGCCCGTTATGAAATCGTCGGAATAAGGAAATAATCAACTGCCTTAGAGGAAAAACTCTCTTAATGCTAGAAGAAGGTGGGAGTGTGAAGTTTCGATGGGAGCTTTCACGCTCCCATTTTATCGTACGTATATTGTAGGAGGGATTAAAAGTGAACCTGCCCAGTGAGCAGGATAACGAACTCATTAGAATGCGCGCCGCCAAGCTCCAGGAACTGCGGGAGATGGGACTGGACCCGTTCGCAGTGGAGCGTTACGAGCGGACTCACCTTGCAAGCGACATCCTCTCCAGCTTTGAAGAGCTTGAGAGCCAGACCGTCCGAGTTGCTGGCCGCGTCTCCAGCATCAGAGAGATGGGTAAAGCCAGCTTTGCTCATATCGAAGACCGTTCCGGCAAAATACAGCTTTATTTCCGCAAAGATGACCTTGCTGAGGCATATCAAGTCGTCCGACTGATGGACCTTGGGGACTTCATCGGGGCTGAAGGGTTCGTTTTCCGCACCCGCACCGGTGAAATCTCTATCCACGTCAAGAATGTGGTTATGCTTTCAAAGTCGCTTCGCCCACCTCCTTACGGGAAGCAAAAAGGCGATGAGCAGTGGTATGGGCTTCAGGATGTCGAACAACGCTACAGGCAGCGGTATGTCGATCTGATCGTCAACCCTGACTCAAGAGAGGTCTTCGAGAAGCGCAGTAAGATCATACGAGCGATCCGCAACTTCTATGACAGCCGGGATTACCTTGAAGTGGAGACTCCCGTGCTGCAGTCGGTTGCCGGCGGGGCTGCTGCAAGGCCGTTTTTGACTTATCATAACGCGCTGGATCACCAGTTCCATCTCAGGATATCCCTCGAGCTTTATCTGAAGCGGCTGGTGGTCGGCGGGTTCGAACGGGTCTATGAAATCGGCCGCGTTTTCAGAAACGAAGGGCTGTCTACCCGTCATAACCCGGAATTCACGCTTCTTGAGAGCTACGAGGCTTATTCGAACCTCGAAGATGTTATGAAGCTCGTCGAAGACCTGTTCAACTATATCTGCCAGGAGGTCTACGGAAGGTCGAAGTTCACCTATCAAGGGCATGAAATCGACCTTACGCCTCCCTGGCCTCGGGTTCCGATGCTGGAAGGCATCAGGAAGTATGCCGGAGTCGAACCGGAAGAGTTTGCGACGCTCGAGAGCGCGAAAGCTGCCATGGAACGGCTAGGGCTGCCTACTGAGCAGGAAGATATGGTCGGCGGGATCATGGAAAAGATCCATGAGCGGTTTACTCAGCCGAACCTGATCCAGCCGACGTTTATAACAGACTTTCCGATAGAGACATCGCCGCTTGCCAAGAAGGTTCCTGACAATCCGGAGCTTACCAGGCGGTTTGAGATTTACATCGGCGCTCAAGAGACAGGAAATGCGTTTTCCGAGATCAACGATCCTATAGACCAGCGCGAACGGTTTATCATGCAGTCAGCCAGGCGTGCTGCGGGTGATGTCGAGGCCCATCCGATGGACGAGGACTTCATCCGGGCGCTGGAATACGGTATGCCTCCGACCGGCGGGCTAGGAATAGGCATCGACCGGTTGATAATGCTCTTTACCGACCAGGATGCGGTTAGAGATATTATCCTGTTCCCGCAGATGAAACCGGAGAAATAAGAGTAAAGTGGAAAGTGACGAGTGACGAGTAATGATGGTTCGGCCCGTCTCCTCACTCGGGAGGGATTTGCAACTCCTCCCGGACATATTGCTGAGAAATCTGTGATTCCAGATGATTATCTTAAATATCAGCAATCGGGATTGCAAATCCCTTGGCTATCTTTCCGGGCTAAATTGCAAATTTAGCCCGAGTGTGTTACAAATCCCTTGGCTATCTTTCCGGGCTAAATTGCAAATTTAGCCCGAGGGTGTTACAAATCCCTTAGCTATCTTCCGGGCTAAATTGCAAATTTAGCCCGAGGGTTGCCAAATCTAGCCCGAGGGTTGCCAAATCTAGCCCGAGGGTTGCCAAATCTAGCCCGAGGGTTGCCAAATCTAGCCCGAGGGTTGCCAAATCTAGCCCGAAGATTGGATTTCCCGTACGAGTAAGTAATAGAACAGATTTTCCTGCCCAACTAAGGCTCTATCCAATTGCTATTTGACTATTCTGCGGAACTGGCTGCTCTGGGGTGCTACCGTTCCGGTCTGAGGAAGGAAAATAAGGATGAACGAAAGATTCTGGAACCTGTTCGGTGATGATTATCGGAAAAACTGCCTGTCATGGGTCCATCATCCGGAAAACCCGGTGATACCTGCCGGAACAAAACCTTGGAAAAGCAGATGGACCGCAAACCCTCATTTTCTGCAATTAAGGGAGAAATCACTCCTCTATTACCGGGGTAACGGAGAACTGCCAGGGCGCGAAGGGGAATACCACGACAGAATTGTTGTTGCAGAGGTACTGGAGATCGGACCGGAGAGGTTGAAGATACGAGACCTTTGTGATGAATCCGTCGCCGTGGACTGCGGCTGGCCAGGCGAGTTCGATTGCAAGGAGGCGCTCGATCCTGCCGTTACAGTCTTCAACGGACAGGTCAGGCTCTACTACTCGGCGATAGGAGACGGTGCTGACAGCATAGGCGCGGCCGTAAGCGACGACGGCGTCAACTTCAAAAAGCTCGGAAAGATTATGACCGGACGCGCACCGGATGTGCTTGTGCGAGACGGAAAGATTCAACTTGTTTATCAGCTTCCAGATGCCGTAGGGGCTTATCGGCCTTACCTTGCATCTTCAGAAGATGGGATGAACTTTATTACAGACGACAAGCCGTGGTGCGGGCTTATGCTGCCTGATAGTTGGGACAGCCTGTCCATTGCAACCATGCGAGTCTTCGATGCTGGAGAGTATGTCTATATGCTCTATGCCGGAAGCTCTTATCTGGCAGATGAACCTGATTACTTCGGTCTGGCAAGGTCGAAGGATATGGTCAACTGGGAGCAGCATCCCGGAAACCCGATCTTCGGATGCGGACCTAAAGGTTCGGTAGATGGCGGCGCGATATGGGGCCCGGCGCTTTGTGAGACAGATGATGCGTTTGTCCTTGTCTACGAAGGAAGCCCCGGCAAGTATCAGTGGGAGCTTGATTCCAAGATATGCATGGCATGGATAGATAAAAGCTAAGTGGGAAATTATCAGTCCTCATCCATCTAGAGCCAGACGGGCATCGGGATGAGTGCAAAGAGTAGAGTGAGGAGTTTTGTATTATATGCCTTCCGCACGGGGACGTGCGGTTAATTTTTGCCCGGTGCGGGACGGGCAATTGGGTACACGCGCCGGGCAATCGAGATTATACGTCATGCCGAACTTGATTCGGCATCTCTTAGCAGTCAAGAGACCCTGAAACAAGTTCAGGGTGACATCTATCCTCTAGGGGGGATTTGCAACCCATCTCGAACATATTGCTAAGGAATCTGTGATTCCGGTTTATGGTCTGAAATGCCAATGTCCGGGATTGCAAATCCCTCAGCTATCCTTCCGGGCTAAATTGCAAATTTAGCCCGAGAATAGAGCAAATTTAGCCCGAGAATAGAGAATAGGCGAATAGTGCAAAGTTGAAGGTATTGTATTACCTGCTTTCCGCACAGGGACGTGCGGTTAATCTTTGCCCGGCGCGGGATGGGCCAGGCTATCGAGATTACCTTGACAACATTAAAGCAGGTGACGACCATGCGTCTCATGACGACCATGCGTCTCATGATGAATCGTTACCTTTTTCTATACACGTATCTGTTGACTTCCTGCCAGTAGACTTCGTAGAGTCCATCGTAGGGAGAGCCTCCTGTCGTTAACCGCTTTCTGGCTGCTTTGAGCACCTGCCTGACTCTGTGCGGTGTCAGTCCGAACTGCAGCGATATTCCAAGTATGCTGATTCCTTCAAAAACAAGCATCAGGATTGCTCCCTGGAGTTTCGTCAATCGGCCTGTGTCGACCATAGACCTTATCTCCTGCTCGAAAAGATAAGACTCAGCCTCGGAAGGCGTTGATAATTCATTCAGTTCGGGCAGCCTCAGTCTTTCCAACCGCATCTTCCTTGCCAACTGCCTGTCTGTGTAAGTCCTCATCTCCCCGTTCACAACCTTAAGCAGGTCATCCGCTGCTTTCTCCAGTTGTTCTCCTCTTTCGGCATCCACATAAATCGCGTTTTCTGCAGCCATCTCTCTACCTCCAACAGTAATACCGAACGTTTGTTCGCTTGTTTTGACTTTATACCATGTTCACTAATAGTAGTCAATAAATTTCAGGGTGCAATTTTCCCCAGCAAGTATCGTCTTTAATGGGTATAGAGGGATGGAACTGCGGCACATATAATTAAAGCCATCCCTGAACCTTAAACTGGCAGTATGGAAAGCTCATTCACAAGATGTATAGCATAAAGAGTCTGATAGTCTTGGCCGTTATTATGTCGGCGGTATCGATTGCTCCTGTAGTTGCTGACTGGCCTTCATCTCTGGAAGTCGGCGGGTTCAAAGTGAGCGATATTAGAGGCACGATGGATGACAACGGCTCCGGCAGGGCTACGGGGAAGCTGGCTTTGCCCGGCGGAGGCTCGACTCAGGTAGACCTGGCCTGCACGTCAGCAGAGGTCATCACGGCAAGCTGCAGGTCGGGGTTCACGATTGCCAACGTCCGCATAGACGGGACTTTCCTGCTTGACCGGCGAGGGATGCAGGGAACCGGGACCATCAACACCAAAGGCAAGCCTATATCAGACGCCAATATAACCGTAGATCCAAAGCGCGGAGTGACAGGCAGGGGCAAGGTTCATCTTGGCTCGGGGTTTTCTGTACCGGTCAACTTTGAGATCAGTACTAGCGGCGTGAGCGTTAAAGGTTCGGCTCCGCGGCAGGCATCCGTAGACACTCCACTGGCGCTTTATACCTTCAAAGGCAATGTCACCGTAAGCTCTTCAGGAACGGCACTGAAAACAACAGCTACAGGAAGCATCGAGCGAACAGGAAAGATCGGCGGGATGGTAAGCACATTTGGCCCGATCACCTTCGAAGTAAACCCACAAACCGGCGACGCACAGGTAAACATCGGCGGAGCGAATATTACGATTGAGCTGTGGTGAACACAACTTGCAACAGTTCGTTACGGATGGTGGAGTTTCATCATCATTACGCCGAGGAACATTGCAAGGCCGAAGTAGGCGGCTGTCATTTTCATTCTTACTAATCTCGGGACATTGTAGTAGTCCTGGCTTTCTTGCTCTTCCTGGTCTATCTGGTCTGTCTGGTCTTGCTGGGCTATCTGAACTTGCTCATCTATCTGGTCTCTTGGTTTAGGTTTTATGGCCTGCCACATCCTTCCCAGTGAAAGCAGCACCAATATCAGTAAAATCGGGCTTCCGGTGACGAAGAAGCCAACTACTGTGAGTATCATACCGACCAGCCAGACTTTTGGAGAGATGGCGGCCATTATTCGACCGCCATCCAAAGGCAGCACAGGGAGCAGGTTAATCAGGTTGATGAAGAACCCTACATAAGCCAACCGGATAAAAAGCGGCAGGTTCGCCCATTTGCCAAAATAGAAACAGACCACAGCGCCTAACGTTCCGAGCAATGGCCCGGCTATGGCAATCTCGGCTTCGACTCTGGCGTTGCGGGGCATCTCCTTCAGCGCGACAAAAGCTCCAACAAACGGTATAAACACAGGCGCACTTGCGTTTATCCCCTTGGCGCGCAGCGCGAGCACATGGCCCATCTCATGGACAAAAATGAGCAGAACGAACCCAACAGCAAACTTCCAGCCCCACATCATTGCATCGACAGCAATAGTGACCATCATACTGCCGAGTGTGGTGAGCGCTTTTGAGAACTTGGCAAACTTGAATATGCCCAAGAGGAACTTCAGTTTGCTTAGGACAAGTAATATGACAGTCTTGAACTTGAACAGGAACATCGCTACAATACCAATGCCGCCTGCCGTGGACTTCCAGCGCGGTTTATCAGCCGAATTCGGCTGACCTGAAGCCGCAACAGGCAATCCCTGACATTGCTCATCTTCAGGATAATGTATCTGCTGCTCAGTCACCTGGTTTTCCTGCTCAAAACCGTCCAAAAAGTCTCCTCCATGCGCGATATGGGTTCTATCTATTGATTATATCAGTAAAAACCTGTCATTCCTCACTTACTATCAATAACTCCGATGCAAGAGGGGCTTCGAGATGCAAAGCAAGGCCCTCATACATCAGGTCGTCTCCATCGGCTTCGAAAGTGGTCTGAGTGCTGTCTATTGTGACCTGATACTCTTTTGCCGGATCCAAGCCGCGGAAACGGAGCAGGTAATCAGACTGGGCCATGCCGCCGAGCTTGAATACACCCGCGATGGCCTTCGAACGGTCTTCAGAGACCATTTCCAGCACACCGAAGCCCTTCGGGTTCCGCTGTGTGACTGCCGGTGTGTGATGATAGAGCCTGCTGGTCGGCATGAATGGCCGGACGAAGTTCTTGTAGAGTTCAACAGTCCGTTTTACGCGGTCTATGACCAGCGGATTCCGTTTTGAGCCAACCGGGGAGAACATCCCTGCAATAGTCGGCCTGCCAAAGAGTGAAAGTCTGGCCTGGAAGTCTAAATCTCCGGCTAAATGGGAGTTCTGGCCGACTCCAAGCAGGTGGCGGTCTACGTATTCAGGCGGAAGCGCAATGGTCATACCGTTGCTGATGCTGAAGGAGCGCGGTGCAGCCTGGTAATCAGTTACCCAGGTGTGGTTGAAGAGCCGGACGGTGCCTATATCCGTTCTGCCGCCGCCGCCAGCGCAGTTTTCCATAATCAGGTCAGGGAAACGCTCATGTACCCGGCTCATTATGCCGTAGAATGCTTCGTAGTAGCGCCAGTAGGTGTTCTCCAAGTAGCCATCTCGTAGATGTCCGCCTGCTCCGTATGCCCCACCAACGTTGTAATCTAACCGGAAGAAGTCCAGCTCATGCTCAGTGATGACCCGGATGATTTGCTCTTCCATCCATTTTGCAGCCTCAGGAATGGTCAGGTCTATCCAACCGCCGATTTCCTGACCTCTATAGTTTTTGTGAATCCATTCAGGATGTTCCTGGTAGGTCTTGCTCTTTACGCCTAAGCGTTCCGGCTCCATCCACAATCCCCAGAGCATTCCTTTGCTTTTTACGTATTCCCTGATTGGTGCAATGCCGTTGGGCAGACGTCCGCCGAGGTTCCAGTCGCCAAGTGTCTCGTACCAGAGACCGCCTGAGTCGGCATACCATCCGGCGTCTATGAAGAAAATCTCAGCGCCGATATCGGCAGCCATGTCTATACAGTTACGGACCATTTCCTCAGCGAATTCGTATTCCGGGCCGATTCCCACTTCTACCCAGCCGCCATGACCGCGGGGCTGTGGAGGAAAGACGCTTTTGCGGAGATGGTCGTGCATGGATTGAACTGCTTCGTCGAAATCACCGGTGACAAGGCCAAGGTGCATCTCAGGGACAGCTACTGTTTCACCAGGAGCGATTGTGCGAAACGGCGCAGGAGCATCGACACCAGCACGGAAGAACAATCTGGGGTCTCTCTGGCTGACTCCCGGCCTGTCGTCATAGTCGAATTCAAAGGAATAGCCGCCGGACCAGGCAAATTGGCCGATGAAATGCTCTCCGGTCAGTTCGTTTCGCAGGATGAACATAGGGTGGCGATGTCTGAGTCTGCGGTACCTACCATCAATACGGTAGCCAGCACTTGGAAGTGGATGCCACTCGAAATTCCCTTCCCCACCCCAGCGGGTATCGGTCATGTAGCCTATGGAGTATCGCTGTTCAGGTTCATCTTCACCGTAGAGCATGTCTCGAGTCGAGCCGGTATGCAAGACACCGCTCCACGGATATGCTCTCGACAGCGCAGCAGGTTTATCTGAAGTGTTGGTGACCTCAAGCCACCGGGTGATGACCGGAGTGCCGTCCAATATGGTATGAACCTTGACTTCAACCGGCCTGACGCTATGTTTGAGTGTGATAACGGCGTGAAGGCTGTTGTCTGACTCAGTTTTCTCGATACCTCCCCACTCCCAGTGAGAATGCAGGAGCTGACCATCTACTTCAAGCCAGAATGCCTGAGGTGTCGGATGGCTTGAAGGGTCTATAGTTGACTCATCACGATGAACGCTCCCCTGAGTGTTCCATACCCTGCCGATAAACTGCCCGTCAATCAGAGCTTCCTGGTATGTGGTCATTCCCGTTCGGTAGACCAGCGCAGGAAACGGCTGCTCACTGACAAATACATCCACAAAACTGTTTTCTGACATCAGCTACTCCTTGATACATCTTGCATTATCTATAGACTAATTATCTTAATCGCGAAAGCGTGTAAGGATAGGTTGGATATATCTCGTGTGCTGTGATTTATCCTCTCTGCTTCGTTATCCCGGACGATACAATATACCTACCTGCTTAGGATTACGACCTTTTGCGGTTATTATCCTTTACTAAGCATCAGAAATTTCAAAGCTACTTTTATAAGGATTTAACGTTTGAACAAGACGACTGATGGGATGCATTTAATCATTCGGTAATCCGTGTTTCATATCTTTCAGAGCAGGTTAAACCTAATTGTAATGTTTCCTGGCACTGTATGTTGTGTCAGCTAATCTTGCAGAACACAGGACATAGCAGATGATTGAATATGCTCAGTGGAGATAACCTATGATTCCACAACCATTCAAACGACATCCTAATAATCCGCTGATTACCCCTTCCGAACTTCCAATCCCAGCAAATGCAGCACTTAATCCAGGCGTTGCTGAGTTGGATGGAGAGATAATCCTGCTCATACGGATAGAGGATAGACGGGGGATATCGGAAATCCGAACCGCACGGAGCAAAAACGGGGTCGATGGATGGGTAATAGCCGATAAACCTCTGATAGAACCCGACCTTCCCGAGTATCCTTATGAAGAATGGGGATGCGAGGATGCAAGAGTAACCCGTATCGGCCCCAGAAAGTGGATCATCGCTTATACTGCATATTCCCGCTATGGGCCATCGGTTGCGCTGGCTACCACGACAGACTTCGAGAGTATCGAACGGTTAGGGATTGTCCTGCCTCCAACTAATAAAGATGCAACAGTGTTTCCTCACCAGTTCGATAACCTATGGGTTATGCTTCACAGGCCGGTAACAGGCGGGCAGGAACATATCTGGTATGCCTGCGCAGAGCATGACCTTACTCACTGGACTGCTCCCGGAGTCCTGCTGCCGGAACGAGGAGGGCCGTGGTGGGATGGTTTGAGAATAGGAGTAGGCGCGCCTCCAATACAGACTGAAGAAGGATGGCTGCTGATATATCATGGTGTCAAAGAGATAGGCAACAGGCCAATCTATCGGCTTGGACTTGCACTTCTTGACATCAATCGGCCGAGAAAAGTACTGGCGAGAGCGTCAGACTGGGTCTTTGCCCCAGAAGCCCACTATGAGCAAAGCGGACTGCTGCCAGGAGTCGTGTATACCTGCGGGGCAGTTCCCGTGGGCGATGAAATATGGATGTACTACGGTGCAGCGGATACGGTTATTGGGCTCGCAATAGCAAAAACAAGAGACCTGCTGGACTTTGTATGGAAATATGACTACATCAAGCAGATAGGACGTCAGAAAGGAATGGAGAAGTAACAATCAGTAGCTGCTTCAGGTCAGCATTCCACCTCATTAGTTGTCTGCGTATCAATTAAATCCCAACATTGCTGAGCTTGTCATGTTATAATTGCCTTAAGGTTCAGATTGTATGAGGTAGCTTGTTGATTCGAATATTTCTGATTTTGGGAGCGCTTGGGATGACCTTTATTACCGCACAGGTAAAGGCAGGAGACTATACAGGAGCCATTTCTGCGGCAGGAGGGCTTCAAGGCCGTGTCTTATGGTGTGATGCTGAAGCCAATATCTGGGCACTCGACAGCCGGGAAAAGGTAGCAGAACTTGCTGAGAAGTGCAAGGAGGCTAATTTCAATACAATAGTCGTTGATGTAAAACCGCTGTCTGGGGTCGTGCTTTATAACAGCAAAGTCGCGCCAAGATTGACCATCTGGAACGGCAGGCCGTACCCTCAGAACTATGACCTGCTGCAGGTGATGGTCGAGGAATGCAGACGAGTGGGGATAGAGGTCCATGCAGCGGTCAATGTGTTCTCTGAGGCAGGTGCAAACAAACCTGAAGGCGGCTCAGCACTGGCTAATCCCGATTGGCAGTGTATCAAATATGAAGTAGAGCGCTGGGCAAAGGGGGCAAGCGCTGATGCTTATCCGATAGATGGAGTAAACCGGCTTCCCCTGCCCGGTCGGCTCGGGTTGATTAGTGATGACAAGTCGATACCTAAACAGATTCCGGAAGACTATGTGTCTGTTCTCGTGGATGAAGATGGAACAATCGCCAGCATCATAACAGGCCAACCGGAACAACCAATCGTATTGCCGGATAATGGTTATATGCTCACTGCAAGCGGGCCGGCAGGAGAATGGCTGAAGGCTAACGCACCAGCCGGAGCAAAGCTGACTATAGAAGGTAAACCGAGGTTTATTAGAGTCGGAGAGGCAGCGGATGAGCATCGTGCCGTGTTCGTTAATCCGGCAAATCCCGATGTTCAGGCTTATGAACTGGCAGTAATCTCGGAAATCGTGAAGAACTACGATGTTGACGGAATCGTTCTGGACAGGATGCGTTATCCTGGTATATATGCAGACTTCAGCGAACTTTCCAAAGAAAAATTCGAAGCGTGGCTCGGGCAGAAGTTAGAACGGTTCCCTGAGGATATATTCGAGATAGACCCAATCCCAGGAAGAGAAATTATCCGAGGCAAATACTTCGGCCAGTGGATGGAATGGCGCGCTAAACAGATACATGACTTCGTTGCTGAGGTGCGAAAGTCTGTTAAAACCGCGAAGCCGGATGCGCTCATCGGAGTGTATGTGGGAAGCTGGTATGAGTTTTATTATGATGTTGGCGTAAACTGGGCCAGCCCGGAGCATGTTCCACCTTATGATTTCGCTTCTCCCACTTACAAAGAGACCGGTTATGCGGATATGGTCGACTGGATGTGTACCGGGTGTTATTACGAGAATATAACAAAGGAAGAAGCACGCACAGCAGGTGTGCCGGAATGGACTTCAGTGGAGGCTGCCTGCGAAGAATCCGTTCGGGTAGTAGAAAATGAGACCTTCGTATACGGCAGTCTGTATTTGCTGCAGTATGCGAGAAATCCTGAGGCTTTCAAACGAGCCATAGATATGTCTCTAAAAACTACGCAAGGAGTAATGCTCTTTGACCTTGTCTACCTGCGGGATTATAACTGGTGGGATGTGCTGAAACAAGTGTTTCCAACTCCTGCCAAAGCTCCGCACTCGGTTCCTGGGCTGCTTGAAAAGATACATGAAGTGAAAAAGCTGATAGAGGAAGATGGTAAGCCGTGATGCCGTTGCTGAGAGTTGTTCTGGCGTTATTTATATACCTTTATATTACAGTAGCTGTTGGTGCTGAGGAAGTCGAGCTTTTCCGCATCCGAGTGGAGAACTCAACCGGCGGTGTTGTGCAGGTATCGCTCGACTCGGGCAGGAGTTATACGACAATCGGCAAAGTCAATCGGCCTGCTACTACCACATATCAAGGTTTTGCTGCATCAGCTTACGTTCCTGACAGCACAGTAGCAGCTACAGCCGTGCATGGCTTAAGGCTGAAGGTCAAGACAAAGCTCATTAACGGTAAAAAGAGGCCAATGACAATCAGCCTGGTGCCAGCGGAGTTCGTTCACATCCCACCAGGCTATGGCGGACACATTCCATACGATTCAGGGATATATACGGATATTCCATCAGGCACAGGTATCTTTCGGAACTTCGCCCCGCTTGTTGGAAATCCGATGAGATTGGAAAGAGGGTCGCGTCCGGTGTATCTTCCTGCTGACTGGGAACCATCACCGGGAGATGTGATAATCATAATCGTAAAAAGGCCGGAGCCGTATCTTCGAGAGATAGAGTTCGATAACAAGGTAGGAGGGGCTGTCAGGGCAAGATACACAGATGGCCGTGAAGAACACATTGCCACAGTTACCAGCCCGCTTGGAGGAGTCGGACGGTTCGATGGGACCAGTTATACAGGCGTAGGGTTAATCAATACGAATCATCCGGGCGTGATTACAGTTTCCACTGCCCCGATTTCCATGTCCAGCTTGATGGAAGGTTACGGTGATGAACGGCGCGGCGGGTTTGAAATCCAGCCGTATGAACACGCAAAGACTCAACCTCCAATGCCTCAGGCGATGGTTGTAAAACCGGTTACAGGAGGAAAACCGCTTGAAGGCGCTCCGCCGCTTTTCTTTGGGTATATCGGGCTTGCTTACGACAACGGTAATCCTGAGGAATCGCTCAGAGTAGAAGTAAAGATACATAATGGTCAATGGCAGTCTATGCCTCAACTGGTAGGCAGACTAGACACGGCGCTCAGCGATTTGGGTGTCAGCCACATCAGGTTTGTATTTCCAAAACTAGAGAGAGAGTCACTGAAAAAGCTGCTGAAAGCTGAAGAAATGCAGTTTTTGGCTCGGTCTTCTCAATAGGCCAGGGATTAGGAAGGCTGTTTACGCGGAAGCGATTGGATAATTTTTTTATTCGGTATAAAATTCCATCCAAATGGCAGTTGTAAGGTCAGATTTTGCAGAGATAAATGCCAAATCAAGGTCATCAGCCTATTAAATACCATTTCCAGCAGAAACTAATTGATTTAATCAGAAATTTAACTTACATATCTGGCTGACAGGCACATTTCTTGCATAGCCGTTCTTGTAAAAAGTCGAGTTTAATTGTATAAGACAGAATTATGAAGAAGGAACCTGGTAATTTTGCGAGTTGATGAACTGGAAATGCTGAGTTAGGCTGGTAAAAGGTGTATTAGTCAGCAAACGCAGATTTGCGGCTTATGTCATCGTCTGAATTATCCCAAAACGTCACAGAACACCCGTGTTCCCTGTTTAGTGGCTTCGTTGGGACTGATTTCAAAGCAGTCCTGCGAACGCCGCGAAGACAGTTGCTAGTGAATAGAAAATAAGGAAAAGGAGGCGCAAGAATGAAAAGGCTTTTAATTGGCCTGTCCATTCTCTGCCTGGTGATGTCAGCATCTGCTGTCTTAGCGCAGAATTTGCTGGAAAACCCAGGATTTGAGGAAGGGGCAGGCACGCCGCCGCCACCGTGGATAACATTTGGCGGAGGTTACCCCGAAGGCAATAATGCCATATTTGCTATGGAAACAGCAGCAGACCGGGTACATTCAGGCTCAAAGAGCTTCTCAGTATCCGGCACAACTGAAACTCCTATTTTGGGATCAAACGGTCCACGACAGTGGGCTATTCCGATTGATCCATCAGGAAAAACCCTATACCAACTTAAAGCCTGGGTAAAGAAGACCACTAGTTTGAGGATAAGGCTTCGCTGGCATCAGTTGGATATAGCCGGAAACATCTTATCGGATGGATATTCTGGATATGATAATACGATAACTAACCAGTGGAAGGAAATCAGTTCCGCACCGATCCAGATTATTTATGGTGCAAGATACCTAACATATACGGTATATGTAGAGCCAAATGGCGCGACAAACACAGGCAGCGTATACATAGATGATTGCAGCCTTAATGGATCGCCAGGTGGAGTTGAGTTTGCCAATGTATCAGGCACCGTTACATATAATGGGGAGCCTGTACCCGGTGCAATCATCGGCATTAAACAATCTGCCTGTGCAACAGCAGATGCCTTGATGTATTACATGGCTGATGCTAATGGTCAGTATGGCCCAATTTACCTTCCACAAGGAACAGTGTTTGTTGCCGCGTGGAAAGAAGGCTTCGAGACATCTCTTGATAAGATAATATATGCTACACCTGGTTCTGCACACACTGCGAACTTCACGCTTTCAGGAGCTCCTGGCTTCAATATGTCACTGTTAACATCATCGGTGCAGTACAGCAGCCATCAGCCAGACGGTGGTGACGCATTTCTGGCTATTGACGCAGACCCGACTACTCAGTGGTTAACTGTATCCAGTACTGGAACAGAGCAATATCTTATTATTGACCTGGACCCGCAAAACATGGGTACGTTCAGCATAAGCGGTGTGACTCTGCGCTGGAGCCACAGGTTCCCAGGAAGTTACTCGGTAGATTATACAGAAGGTAATCCATGGCCGGGATGGGGCTGGACAACAGCTTATTCTGCTACTAACAGCCTGGGAGGAATCCAGTTCGATCCTGATGATCCGTTCATCACACCGATCAGGTTCCAGACTCCTATTACAGCAAGAGCGATCCAGATTTACTGTTCAGCTCCGAGCGGTTACAATTTCCCGAATTATGGCCTTTACGAAGTTGAGATCCATTCTGCTACAGAATCAATGGGTTCAATTCATGGCTATATCAAAGATTCAGCAGGCAATCCAATCGACGGCGCACTTGTTCACCTTGGACCGAACACAAGTGACAACCGGTTCTGCAGGAACTTCTATACCGACGAAACTGGTTTCTACAGTTGGACATGGTTCCCTGGAGTATCTGAGATTCTTACCGCTGATGCTTTGGGTTATGGCAATGTGGATACAGCCGTAGATATCCCATTCGACGGCACAAGCCTCCGAAAAGACCTTGTATTGGATACAAAAGCCGAAACAAGCCTGGTTCCTAACTGGAACTTCGAAGAAGCCGATCCGCTTGATCCCTCCAAACCAAGATACTGGACAATGATGGAGTGGGATCCGCAAGGTGAGACTATCTTTGCTCGTGTTACGGGAATCAACCACACTCCAGGCGGCAACGCATGCGGTATATATGACATGATGAACATAACCGACCCAGAGATGGATGACAAATGGGCTGGTCTTTATAGTGAGAAGTTCCCCATTAAGGCCGATGGTATGCACGCATATAACATCTGGCTGTGGCGCACTGGCGAAGGATGGGAGACGTATCGGTTCAGCCATAGAATCCTTTGGTTAGCCGAAGATGGAGAGACTGTTTTAGGTGGAGAGTTGGTCTACCCGTACGGTTGGGGACGATGGGACGCCTACTGGCAATGGTGGAGAACTGACCCAATGTACCGCAGAATCCCGCCTGCGGGAGCTGCCTATATGGTAGTCGATCAGATCGGTTCGCTTGTTGCATACGACAATGGCACACCTACTGTACATGCTGTTGATGATGTAATTGTTGAGGAAGTCTCTTTGATTAATCCTGCAAGCAATAACATCGGTGATGCCAGGCAGCTTCCAGACGGCACTCGCGTCAGCTTCATGTCCAAACAACTGACAGCAGTCGGCGGCGCTGGATTACCACCTGGTATTGCCTATGCACAGGATTTTGACAGATCCGGCGGTATTCGGCTGGATGCCACTGGCACTATAGCAGGCGATCTTTGGGTAGGAGCAGGCGATGCCATCAATATTACCGGTGTTGTCGCAAGCACACCTGAAGGAGAGAAATACATCGACACAGAGATCGTTGAGTGGTTGGCGGATACTCGTCCGGCCGATGCACTGGCGATGAACAGCCGCACTGCACGTACAACTATGGCACAGGGTCTGTTTGTCAAGCTGGCTGGCAAGGTTACTTCAGTTGATACTGACAGCTTTGCCATTGTAGATGGTAATGAGCCGCCTATAACTGTATACTGCGGCGATTTGCCCAAGCCTAAGGTAGACCAGTTCGTCAGAGTCAGAGGTGTAATCTCAACTGATGGAACCAACCCCATTCTCCTTATGAGAAATGAACCGGTAGACTGGGTAGATGGAAATTCACCAATCCAACCGCTTCCGTTCCAAGGTCCGGTAAAGGCCCTGAGGGACTATCTGTTCCTTGGCCCGTTCGGTGATGATACCATGTCTCAAGAAACCCAGATGGCCACAGCGTTTATCCCTGAAGGCTCGATTAGACCGAGTCTTGGTGATGTGACTGCTGGCAAGACCTGGTTCCGTCATGATGGAATTGACGAGCTTGTATGGCTTGATAGAGTATTCGCTCCTGAAGTTCTGACTAGACGGACTATTTATGCACACGTATATGTATGGTCGCCAGTCGATCAGGTCGTAGATATGCCGATTGGAAGCGATGATGCGATCAGAGTGTGGGTGAATGGCGATCTGGTTTGGGCTAATGACTCTGTGAGTCGTTTCCTGAACTACGGTCAGGACTGCATCACAAATGTACCATTGAATGCTGGATTGAACAGCGTGCTGTTTAAGGTATGCAATGGTTACAACGATTATGCACAGCTTGTAAGCCAGTTTGCTGTTCCAGGCACCTGGCTTGGCGAAGGCTGGGGTGGATCTCAGCCAATGGAAGGACTTGGCTACTTGCTTAACCAGCAGCCATAATACTCTTCCCAAAAAAACATAAAAACCAAAGGCCGGAAGCACAACTTCCGGCCTTTGGTTTTTATTTACCCCAACTGTACTTAAGTTTTACACTAAATCTACCGATTACTTATTGTCTTCTCATGTGTACCTTGTGTTAATGTCGCATCTTAACACGCTAGGTTAAGGCTGTAATCAATGACTGGTAATATTACTAGTTTTTAGTCATACTGATCAATAGTACTTGACATGATAGACTAAACATGCTAACTAACAGAGTGGATAGTAATTTATATGCATTTAAGGTAGTGTCTACGAACGCAGCCCCCTCTATAAATCGGCTTGCAGAATTATTGTTCGATTTTTGGGTTGCGTATGGCAATAGTTTGTACTGCACGGCTTAACCGCACAAATATAGTGGCCGGAATGGATTGTAAGATGCGGACGGACGGTTAATGCGGTACATTGCGGGAAGTCCGGTAGTTATACCAGGTCTTCTTCGCCACAAGGCAAAACGTAGAATCATCATCAGGAAAGGAGGATGAAACGTTGAGTCGATTAATCACCGCGTTGGCGCTTATCGGCCTGTTATTAGGCTTGATAGTGCCAGCAGGAGCAGTTGCTCCTCCCCCCGACCCGTGGCCTTCGATTAATGCCCAGGCAGTCTGGGCAAATGGAAAGCTCCATTGGGCCGGTGGTACGGGGCCTAGCGACATAACAGATGCTGTGGGACATACCTATTGGTCAAACCGCGGCAGCGGACACAGCGTCTACGACCCGACAACCAACACCTGGACAGGCGCCAAGTGGGATGGTTCGGGACCGATGGGGATAGATACCAATCTAGACGGTTACGTCACTGTAGATGAAGGTACTTACCCTGGTACAAGCCAATCTTTTGCTTATGACA
>JAKPFN010000012.1 GCA_029551395.1 Armatimonadota bacterium
GTCGAAAGGCGGGGACGCAAAGCCAACGGGCCTACGGGATCATCCTCCTACGGTTGCCAGGCTGCCGAAAGTAGTGCGGGACGCATCGTCTTGAGCTGCCATCTGGCTGACGCCTTCAGACATCTCAAGACGGCGTGCCCCGCTTCGGCAGACCTGGCATTTCTTTTTGAGGAGGGCACTACCATGACTATACCTGAGGCCAAAGCATACGTAGGAAAAGACTGCTCAGTCACCTGGCGTGACAGACACGGCAAAGAGCAGATTATGACCACCCATATCCACGACGTTACCTTTGTCCCTCTTTATGGTGCCTGCCTTGTAGGTGATGTCGAAGATATTTATCTTGAAAAAGTTACCAGAATACAGCCGCTCAACTGATCTCGCTTCCCGCATCATTACCTGCCTGCCAGCATATGGGTAAGACCAATGCTACTCGAGAGGACGCACAGCGCCCTCTCATTTTTTTGTACTAGTAGTTGAGTGAGCCTACTGCCTTTCTTCTATGGCTTCTTCACGAGTCCTTACAGAGCTTTCTTCAGGCACACGTTTTGATAACTGCTGAACATACATAACCAGAGGCCACCGGTGATCACGCAGCATAGTCTGATCCATAACCGGTTCATGGCCAGTACCTGTCAGCATCCGAAGATAAACCTGCCCTGCGTTCAACTGAGCAATCCCTGATGTTGTCAGATCAGTCGGTTTGGGAACAAATCCCTGCCCCACAGGCCCATTGCCTCTGCCATCTTCCCCGTGGCACATAACACAGTAATAGTTATAGTAGATTCGGCCATTCCTGAGATTTTTCTCAGATAGTGGAAGCGGGTTATCTGTCAGTCTTGACTGTTCCAGTGTAAAAGCAGATAAATCACCACGAGTAGGCACGGTACCCGTAGGCATCTGAGGCATAGCACGTTCGTATGGTTGAATGGAAGGCTGCGTCCTCATCCTTGGACCGCACGACGCACAGCAGATCGCACAAAGACATATAGTAACGACTCTAAATGACGTTCTGGTTATCATTCAGACATCTCCGGCAGCTCAACCTGCTGCGGTTCCAAGCCTGCAGGCGCTAACTCTGAGGAAATTGCTGATTGTCCTGGTACATACGGGATCACTCCATACTTCCAATCAGGTTTCCTGTCTCCAATCAGAAAGAATATTACCAAACACCAGCCGACGGTGAATCCAGCAACAACCAGAGGAGCTATCCAACCTCCTACCCACCATCTTCCAAATGCTGGCGACTCTCTCTGTTCAGGTATTTCAGGATGAAAACCTTCAGGAACTTCCGGATGTTGGTGCTCAGGCAAGTCAGAGTTCAATATGTAATCCCTCCCAACCAGATATAAGCCACATAAAGTATCAACGATGCGAATATGAAGATTATAAATGCAATCAGAACCGGAGGAATGCCAGTAAAGACTTCATGCAGATTAGCAGGTAGTTCTATCTCAGGTAGTTCGCGCTCTTCTCGTCTTGAATGAACCCAATACAACCCGATTATCCACCATATAGCAAACGAAATGCCTGCAATGACCGCAGCAGCCACTATGAAATTGACAAAAAGCGGATAGAGTTCCAACTTGCTACCTATGCTCCTCGTAAAGATAGATAAACAGCCGCTGTAAAGAATGCCAGCGCAAGAAATGTCAAAACAAGCCAGATATAACGGTCAGCACGAGTCATATCATGCTTAGATGCATCAAAGTCCAGCAGGTCTTCAGATCTAAGCGCTATATACCGCTGCCTGTCCAACTCAGTAAACTGCTTGGCACGTACTGCCCAGATAAATACCAGAGAATAACATGTGATACCGAATACTGCTATCAGAATCCAGGATACAAGGAATGTCATCTCACACCACCTTTTCCCGGCTGAATCGGCTCAGGCTGCGGGTTTTTGGTGACAGGCTTTGCGTGCCGTCCTTCATACGACACCGGAATACCTGCTGATGGTATCCTGTCATCTCTTACATTGATAAAGTTGACCATAATGTAGTTGCCTACATCCCAGATTTTCGCAGACTCCAAATCCTTCTTATGATAGGGCATGGCTGTGCCTGTTATCCCGTTCATAATCTGGTAGTAGAGTATACCCCCGATATACTGACCATCGATCAGGTGCCTCCGAAGAGTGGTAAAGTTGACCGGCGGCGGATAAATATATGGTGCTGCTGGACCTGCGCCATCACCAACCGGGCCATGACAGCCTATACAGTAGTCCTGATAGACCTTTTCTCCGCGAGCAACCGATGCCCGTGTTGCAGGAGTCTCGCTTGGCATAATTCTCCAGGGTTGTGGAACACGAGAATGCAGCCACCTGATGTGCTCATCAGGGCCGCGCTCCCATGCAGCTATCGCTTCTTCGTGAAATCTGTTTTGCACAGCCATTCTCTGGTCTGCATCTTTTCCGCCTAAGCTCTGTATATATGCAATCAAAGATTCGATACCTTCTTCACCGATATAAGCAAATGCAGGCATCAAAGAACGCGGCCTTGTGAACCTCGGATTGATAAAATGCGCCCTGTGCCAATCGTCCGAGTGTTCTCCACCTTCTTGAGAAAGATCAGGCCCGGTACGCTGCGAACCTAAAAGATGAGGTATCTGCCGGTAGTAATCGCCTGATTGGGATATCCTTTCTGCTCCAATACCCCAATCCTGAGGCCTGATATACTGTGAATGACAGTATGTACACCCATTGGCAATATATATCAGACGGCCTTTTTCCTCTTGAGACTGAAGCGGCCGCCAAATATCTGATGGTTCATCTCTTATATTGATGACAGGCCAGTAAACAGTGGCAAACATCGCTGCCACAACCACTAAGAGACTTCCCCAGACAATGATTGCTTCAGAGGACCTCATTCGCTTATCCTCTCACCTTTTAGGAATGTCATGATAACGTTATAAAGCCCGATGTAAGAGCCAATGATGATTAATATGCCTTCAAATAGCCTTGTAGTCATATATGGTTTAAGCATCGGAACGCTGCGGTAGACTGTTCCGCCATGCAGCCATACATGTCCTTGGATAAGTCCGGCTGCCGTCAGCGAGACAAAGAACCCCAACAACCCAAGAAGTACCAACCAGTATTGAATATTGATAAGTTTGGTGCTGTAGATCTTCCTTCCGGTGATATATGGCAGCACATAATACATCCCAGCAATAGCAATGAATCCGGTAAATCCTAAAACAGCGATATGAGAATGCCCAATCACCCAGTTATTGAAATGAGTCACCCGCTGAACCCAGGCAAGAGATTGGAGCGGTCCCTGAACACACACGATTGCATACCAGATACTACCAATAAGGAAGAATTTCCCTACTGGATTTGATAGAAAATTCTGGAAACGGCCTCTGGCAGTGTACCACCAGTTAATCAAAACAATTGCTACAGGCAGCATCATAGCAAAACTGTCGATTATGGAAACAGTTTTGAGCCAGGTAGGTATTGGAGCCTGAATCAAATGATGACCTCCTATGTGCGTATAGAACATAAGAAGAGTCCAAAAGCCTAAGATAGATAAAAGCTGGCTGTAAAGCGGTGCGCGGGCGATTCTTGGCACCATATAATAACCGATAGCCACTGCAAGCGGGGTAACGAGCAGTCCGAATATGTTGTGGCCGTAGAACCATAGGAATATGGCATCCGTAATACCGCTCATTGCTCCTGGTCTGCCTCTCCACAGCACATTTCCGAAGGGGTACATAACTGTAGTCCAAAGCATTGCTCCTACTACATACCAGGATGATACATATAACAAAGGTTCCCGTCTTTGCCTGACGGTCATCACAGCATTAGCTGTAAGCAACAAAAACGCGACTACAATCATTACATCCACAGGGAATATATACTCAGCGTATTCTCTACCTTGACTATGTCCTGCCAGAAGAGAGATATCTCCGACTAATACTGCCAGATTGAATGTAACAGCCGCTACAACGCCCATCGGTTCACTGAATAATCTCGTGTTGAGAACTTTTGGAAGTATGTAAACCCCTGCGCCAATGAGCATACCGGTTACAAAGCCGAACAAAACTGTATTAGTGTGGGCTGGACGGACACGGCCAAACTCAATAAATGCAATATTCGCAAAAAAATCCGGTGCGACAAGGTGTATCGCACTGAACAGACCAAGACTCGTTCCTACTGCAAACCAGACTGCACCCGATACCAGAAAAATCTTTGCCGTCAGGTATTCAGTTGACCAGAATCGTGTTAGATTTATCCTCATCGATTATCACTCTAGTAATGGCATGTGTAACAGTCCACAGATGCCTTTTTATCCCAGTGGCATGTAATGCAAAAGTTCATATTAAAACGATGCACTTGCTCGACTCTATCCATCGCTTTGATGTTGCCATGGCACCGGCTGCAATCTATTCTTCTTGTCAGATGGGCTTGATGGCTGAACCTGACAAACCCAGCAAGATTATTGACCTTCACCCAAGGTATTGACTCCTGTCGGTTGTAGTAACCCAGAACATTGGCAATCGGAGGAAACTGGGAAGCAATCACTTCATGGCACAAAACACATTTATCTACTGTCGGGATGCCCGGATTCGATGAAACTGCCGCATATTGATGGCAGAAAAAGCAATTGATTTGCTTTGTGTCTGCATGGACTCTATGGCTGAATGGAATCGGTTGAGCAGGGCCGATATCAAGTTTTGCCCTTACAACCAGTGCACCAACAGCCAGCAAAAGTATAATAGCCAGCACTGCTACAGCCAGCTTTATCGGCTTAGGGAAGGAAGGTACTCGCGCAAAAATCATACCAGCACCTCCTCTTCCCGGTCATAGATTTCCTTCAGAGCTTCATCAGCAGCAGAAATAGCGGGATATCTTCTCAAAAATGCCAATACAGCAAGCACTAATGCTCCAAGGAAACCCAGCCCCATCAGTGCAGAAACCGGAAAAAGCAGCAGATGTCCCGGTCTGTCTAGCGCATACATAACAGATGGAACTACCAGAACATAGCGTTCTAAAGCTACTCCCGCAATGACTAACAACGCCACCCAAAAAAGCCAGCGAGGTCTCCGTTTCAACGTCCGGCTTTGCAATAATAAAAACGGTACAACGTAACCGATAATGAACGCTGCCCACCCAAGCGGAACCCAAGGGCCTCTAAGGTATCTGAAGATGATAAAGTCCGTCTCTATCGGAAGATTGGCATACCAGATAGTCAGATATTGAGCAAAAAACAGCCCCATGGAAAACAAGCTGAACCCAAGCATCAGATTGCCAAGGTCATTGAACTGGTCAGGGCCAAGATAACGTCCTACTCTCAGATGGCTGCCTAGTAGGACACCCATTACGACCAGCACAGCCAGACTCATGTATATATTTGTTGTAAAATAGTATGGGCCAAACATCGTGCTGAACCATGTCGGCCAGAGGGACATAATAAAGTCGTAGGAAATCAGTGTAAAAACGAATGGATAGGCAATAGTTATAGCAACTGCAACAGAGTTCAGTCTGTAATGCAGATTCCGGCTCAAATCTTCGCCCCGTGCTACGGCTGCATCGGCTTCAAGACTCCATCTGACGAGAATGAAACTGAGCAAGACCATTAAGGCCATTGCTGCCAGGTTTCGGATTATCATAAACGGAATATTCAGCCACGCAGCTTTCTCCGGCAGAGGATTCCAGACCCAGGGTACATAAAACCTGACTCCAAGCAGCAATACAACAAGAATTCCAAGTACAATAGGCAAAAAACCAATAGTAGAATGCCCTAAACGGTTTACAGCAGGTGTCCATCTGGCCTGCGCAACCCTGAAAATTGCAGCCCAGACCAAAACCCCCTGAGCAGCTCCTCCGAAAACCAGAAACCATACAACCAGCCAAAGCCATGACTCAACTACTGGTGCAGTAAGAAAGCCAATAATAGCTGCCGCAGCCCCAATGACTACTGCCAATATTGATGCCAGACGTATCCATCCGGGAAATGCTAATCTTGCATCCACATTCATTCCAGGATTGACTTCACTCTGCGGTTGGTCATTCATCAGTCTCTATGACCTCCACTGCACCTGCATTTTCAAGCAATCTGACAACCTCATCATGCCGGTCAGAAACGACTTCAACATCTATACCAAAACTGTCGCCGCTGAATCGAACATCATAGCCAGATGGAACATCATGTCTAAGCAACCGAGCCAATATCAACACACCAAAAAACGCCCCAACTGCCCCGAGAAGAATCGTTCCTTCGTAACCAACGACAACAAAAGGCACATTTGATACCGGCGGCTTGCCTCCGACGATTAATGCGTATATAAGAGAGGTCGCAATACACATATAGAAGAACAGCACGAGACCGATGACCGCTCCTATAGTTGCAAAAGCCCGGACAGCACTTCCTCTGCGCGGCATAAGCGGGCTGATTTCCTCCAGATTCACCGGGCCATATGCTTCGTAACGTTCAAATCCAGATGCCTGCAGCGAACCTAACGCCTGTTTGAACGCCGGAAAGTCATCAAATATGGCACGTATATGCTTTGCATCAGCCATGCAGTTCCTCCGATTTATGCACCACCTGCTCTTTCAGCTCACTCATAGCCACAGCAGGAAAGAGTTTCACGAAACTCAAAAACAGGAACAGGAAGAACCCGAATGACATAAGGGTAATCAGGAACTCGACTATTGTAGGCACATACAATCCCCAGGAAGATGGCAGAAACCCGTTTGAAAGCGATGTCACAATAATCACGAACCGCTCAAACCACATCCCTACATTCACCAACACGGCAACCACAGCCAGCCATACAATGTTAGTTCTGAGTCTCTTAGAGAAAAATGTCATTGGCAGCGCTACATTAAACCCGACCATCAACCAGAAAAATGGAGCATAAGCTCCAAAAGCCCTCCAGTGGAGGAACTGACGCTCGAAAATCTCACCGCTGTACCATGCGATAAACGCTTCACTGCCGTAAGAATAGCCAACTATCAAGCCCGTCAGTATCATCAACAGCGCCATAGACTCGAAATGCCTCATCGTGATAATCCGCTCAAGCCCTAAAATACGCCTGAGCGGAATGAGCAAAGTGATTACCATGGCAAGCCCTGAATGGATAGCTCCAGCAACGAAATACGGCGCGAATATCGTAGTGTGCCAACCGGGAAGGATAGACATCGCAAAGTCCCAAGACACAACACTGTGGACAGAGATAACAAGCGGGGTAGCAAGTGCTGCAAGGGCAAGATAGACTCTTGCGTAGTGCCTCCACTGGTCGTAACGACCAGTCCAACCGAGTGAAAGCATGGTATACATAGACCTGCGCCATCCAGATGTTCTATCTCTGGCCGTAGCAAGGTCAGGTATCATCCCAACATAGAAGAACAGCAGGCTTACGGTAAAATAGGTTGTAACAGCCACAACATCCCACACCAGCGGAGACTTGAAATTCGGCCAGAGGTGCATAGTGTTTGGGTATGGCAACAGCCAGTAGAAAACCCATACTCTTCCCAGGTGGATAAGTGGAAACATTCCAGCAGTCAAAACAGCAAAGACTGTCATTGCCTCTGCACTGCGGTTTACAGCATTCCTCCAACTGGTGCGGAATAGGTATAAAATCGCAGATATCAATGTGCCCGAGTGAGCAATTCCTATCCAGAAGACGAAATTAGTGATGTAAACTCCCCACGAAACAGGCACATTCAGACCTGCCACACCCATTCCTAGAAAGTACTGGAACAGATACGCAATCCCGCCAAGCAGTATGAATATGATGCAGGCCAACAGAAACAGCAAATAACCTCTGGATGGTTTGCCAAGCGATGCAAGCACCTGCTCATCTATATGTCTTAGAACTCTGTCAACCAAAACAACTTCCCCTCAAGTTACTCTGAGTCGATAATCCGCCGGAGATACACTACTCCAGGCTTGGTATTGAGTTCATATAACGCCTGATATGCTCTTGGATCCTGTTTGAAAAGCCTGGACACTCTTGAATCAGGATTATTAAGATCTCCAAAGGTAAATGCACCTGTAGGACAGGTTTGGACACAGGCTGGAATAATCTCATCATCTCTTAAAGCCCTGTGTTCTCGCTTTGCAATAATCTGAGCTTCTCTTATCCTCTGTATGCAAAATGTGCATTTCTCCATAACCCCACGGTCTCGCACTGTAACATCAGGATTAAGCTGCCAGTTCAACGGCTCAGGCCATGTAAATTGGAACCAGTTGAAACGCCGCACCTTATATGGGCAGTTATTGGAGCAATATCTGGTTCCCACACAGCGGTTGTAGACCTGCATGTTGATGCCTTCTTCGCTGTGGGCTGCTGCATAGACCGGGCATACTGACTCACATGGAGCAACATCGCAGTGCTGGCAGAGCATTGGTTGGAAGATAATTGGAGTTCGAGATTGTGACCAATCAAAATATCTATCTATCCTAAGCCAGGCCATCACTCTGTTCCGCCTTACACCCTCTTCTCCCACTACAGCCACATTATTTTCTGCATAACAGGCCGCTACACAGGCATTGCAGCCTATACATCTGTCGAGGTCTACAACCATTACCCATCTGCTGCCTTTATGCTCATGACCTGGATAAAAATCGTTTTCATCAAATCCGGCTGGCAAAGGCAGACGAACTTCTCGGTGGCTTTCACGTTCTCCCAAGGCAGTAGTTTGAGCTAAACTTCTTCTATGTTGGCTGTCTCCATGCTGCCAATTTGCCAATGCTTTTCTAGTCCCCATTGTTCGTATTTTTACTTCAGCAGCCTCGGGAGTAACAACAGGCCATACATTTATGCCAACACCATTTGCAAAGTCTCCGTAATGACTATGACCCTGACCAATTGGAACCGCAACTACATCGGGATGCACGCCGTTCCAGACATAAACGGGAGCCGATATCTTGGTATTGTCTTTCGAGACCTCAACAACATCATTAGTGCGTACGCCTAACCGGTCTGCCAAACTTGGATGTATTTCTATCCATGAGCCCCAGCAGACCTTGGTAACAGGTTCTGGCATTTCCTGAAGCCAACACCTGTTAGCCCCTCGACCATCATAGAAGTAGATATGAGGATATGCATAAAGCCTGAGCTTGCCTGCCTCTATAGACGGCTTTGATTGCTGAGATGAAGGTACGGCAGAAGTGACTTGTATCTCTGTCGGAGGTTGTGGCAATGATTCAGGCGGAATAGAAGCTAAAGAGTCCTCGCTGGCCGCATTTTGGATAGTTAAAGGAGTTCTAGCTTCGCTTGCTTCAACCGTTTCAGGCCATCTGCCTCCTAATTGCAATAAGGACTCCCATTCCGGTGGATATACATCCAGCGGCTGCCCCTGTTGAATAGGAAATCCCCAACGATTGCGTAAATACTCAAGGTAACTATCTGCTCCGAATGTTACTCTCGGTGCAATCCCTGCAGACCTGGCAAGATTGATTAAAATATCCCCGGTATGCATTGTATTGAATATCTGCCCCATAGTAGGCTGCATTAGGTTGACCACACCAAGCTGCGGTTCATAATCACCCCAAGACTCAAGTGGTGTATTTGATGGCAGAATCCAATGAGCATGTGTTGAAGTTTCATCCATAAAGCTGGTCAAACTTATAACTGCATTCACTCGATTCATAGCCTGAAGGAACCTGTCTGCTTCAGGCAATGCATAGACAGGATTTGCCCCATATACGATAAGTGCCTCTATCTCTCCTGCCTCCATTGCTGAGATGAATTCCTGCACATCTTCGCGGTTCGCAGCGTTCGAGAGCGCATGGGGCCGGTTTCGAGACACCAACTGCGTACCAAGCGTTGTATTGAGCGCAGAAACGGCTCTGGCTGTGTTGAAATCTCCTCCCTGAAGCACCAATGGAGCCTGTGCTTCTGCAAGTTCGCGAGCTATCTTTCGAAGCTGTCTTGGATCGATGTCCAGTTGAGATGAAACTTCGTCTATGGAAGGAGTTCCGGGAGATGCGGCTAAAGCGTTCGCAACCAGTGCTTCAGCGCCGGATGGAACAATAATACATTCATCTGCATTTGCAGCAGTCATCGACATTCTCGGCCCTACATAAACAAAACGTCCTCGACGGCCGTTGGTAATCTGCCGCATTACTGCGAACTGCCAAGCGTATTCGACTGGAGAAATCCACGTTTCAAGGAAATCAGCATTAAATGAAATCAGATAATCGCTTGCGGCTATATTGAATGCAGGTATGATTCCGCCATAAACTGCTTTAACCGATTCATAGTCAATCGGCTCATAAACCAGCAGACGGCCTGAACCGAATGCTGCAAGCCACTGACGCATCAGAGCGCTAAGGCTGCCAGTCTGAAGGTCGCTGATGATACCAATTCGTCCTCTATTTGCTAATAGAACCTCACCTACAGCCCGTAGCGCTTCCTGCCAATCGACCTGACTAAAATGTCCATTACCGTTGCCGCGCATTGGGCTTTTTATACGGTGTGGATCATAAAGACCGTGCAAGGCTGCCTGTCCGCGAGCGCAAAGCGCTCCTCGATTGATTGGATGGTTAGGATTGCCCTCGCATTTAACATCACGAGCTTCTCTGTTTCTGACCAGCATCCCACACCCCGCAGGACACTCTCTGCAGCTTGTGGCATACCAGGCAGAGACTCCTGGGATAATGTTCTCAGGCTGGTGTATGAACGGCACCAGATGTTCATAATTAGTAGCAGCAAGCCCTAATCCTCCAACCGCTACCCCCAGACCTTTGAGAAGCTCTCTACGTGTGAGAGGCACTTTGACTAAACCTCCGGCAGTTAATAAGCAGGTCTTGACGGTCGACAACTTCGGTCAGGTAAAATAGCAACCGTGCCTGCTCAGCAGTTAGTGTATTTTATCCAGCTTGCCTGGTTCCTACACATATAAAAGCTGAATAATTTGGGTAAACTCAGCAGCAGTAATAGACAAACGTGTTCTGAAACAAGAGGATATAAATAAGTGTGGGCATCATTTCTTTTAGGGCTTGTTGCAGGGATTAGCGCAACGCCTCATTGTTTGGGTATGTGCGGCGGTTTCCCGCTTCATTTGGCTAAATCCTCAGGTAAAGGTCAGGTGTTCTTGAGACAATTGCTCTTTGTAATGGGAAAAAGCGTCACATATATGTTCCTGGGAGCACTTGCCGCGTCTTTAGGTGTTATCGTGTTGAAAGACACACAGCTTGCAAAGGCTGCACCAGTAATTCGTCTTGCTGCGGGCATCATCACGCTCATATTCGGCCTGCTTATGCTAGGAATCAAGCTCCCTTCAATAAAACCATTGCAGAATATCTCAGATACAGGATTCATAAAGAGTATATTCGGTGGCCTTCTAATCAGCCCTGGCCCACTTTCGGCACTGGTGCTGGGATTATGCGTCGGTTTTATCCCCTGCCCTCTTCCAATAGTTATGCTTGGAGTGTCTGCTGCATCCCACAATGTGCTTTATGGTATCATTCTAATGGCTGGTGTGGGAGTCGGAACTGCCCCTGGGCTTCTTGGTGTTGGACTTTGCGGCGCTGGACTAAACAGACGGTTCGCCAAAGTTGGCATGAAGCTTGCAGGTGTAGTTGTAGTAAGTATAGCCCTGCTTACAATAGGTAGAGCATCTGGAATGATACCCAAAGCTCACCCCATCAACTACGCAATTCCCTCATGCTGCGGAGGTGGACAGCATTGACCAAACGGCAGTCCTGCGCTTACTGCGGACTGATATTTACAGGCAGCGGATATTCTGCTGACGGCAAACAACGCTTCTGTTGTTATGGGTGCTATCTCATCCAGAGGATAATGGGCACTCAGGGCGAAGATGGCATAGCCACTTGGATACTTCTCAGGCTCGGACTTGGGGCTTTTTTATCCATGTTCGTGATGATGATCAGCCTGATTCTATATGCCACTCCACTTGATGAACTTGGAGCAGCAACCATCCGCGGATTCCACTGGGCTATGGTCGGGCTTTCCACTCCGGCAGTTGTAATCCTTGGCAGTCCTTTCCTTTTTGGTGCAGCAAAAGATCTCCGAAGAAAGCGGATAAGCATGGATGCCCTCATTGTCACAGGCTCATTCGCAGCTTACAGCGTCAGTGTATTCAATGTGATAAAGGGAAACGGTCACGTCTACTTCGACACGGCAACGATGCTGTTGCTTATAGTTACGCTTGGCCGGCTGATGGAAGCTAAAGCTAAGAGCAGCACATCGAAAGCTATTGCAGATATGATCTCCATAATGCCGGTTACTGCAAGAATTCGCAGAAATGGAAAGGATATCGAAATCCCGGCAGACCAGGTCAGAAAAGGCGACATTTTGATAGTAAAACCAGGAGAGAGGATACCTGCGGACGGAAAAATCATATCAGGAGAATGCCTGGTAGAAGAATCGGCCTTTACAGGAGAATCCAGACCTCGGTCATGTTCGCCCGGAGACTTGGTATACGGTGGGAGCATCAACTGTGATGGCCTCATCAACGTGCAGGCAACAGCAGTAGGTTCTGCGTCTCTTCTGGCTCAGATTCAGCAGATGGTAGAGGAAGCACAGCATAATAGCGCGCCTGTTGAACGGTTGGCAGAACGTGTTGCATCGGTTTTTGTTCCGATAGTATGGATCATAGCAGCAGGCACTGCTGTATATTGGGGCGTTTTCCAGCACAACATAGAGAGAGGATGTTTATCTGCACTCGCAGTTTTGGTTGTTGCCTGTCCATGCGCTCTGGGTATTGCAACTCCGCTTGCTGCGTGTTTAGCCATTGGAAAGGCTGCCAAAGCTGGGGTCTTGATACGCTCAGGTGATGTGCTTGAGCGATTGCCGAAGATTCATCGAGTGTTCTTCGATAAAACCGGTACTCTGACAACCGGTAAACTTGCAGTGGGTGAAATAGTTGTCTCACCTGAAGTAACTACAGACGAGGTAATGTCCCGGTTGATATCACTTGAGACTGCCAGTGAACATGCAATTGCAAAAGCAATAATGGGAACAGTTGAATCTCGAGGATGCGCTGTCGGTTCTGTTGCTGATTTCCGCACTCATCCAGGTCATGGGGTTTCCGGACTTGTAACATTGAATGGAAGCACTAAAAAAGTATCTGTAGGTTCATTGAAGTTCCTCTCACCAGATTATGAAGCGCCGCCAGAATTGACTCAACGTAAGAATGGAAGCAGGTTTACATCAACATACATCGCATGGGACGGACGCATACGCGGTGCTGTCTATATGAAAGACCAAATCCGTCCTGAAGCATCTAAAACAGTACGAGAACTGGCGGATTTAGGAATATCAGTAGCCATAATCTCCGGCGACCGTGAAGACCCGGTTAGAAAGACCGCTGAAGCAGTTGGAATCCGGCAATTCCTTTATGAATGCACGCCCGTTGAAAAAGTCGAGGCAGTGCAGGAAATGCGCGGTAAATCGCGCCTTAGAAAAAAACTGATTGCAGTTGTTGGAGACGGAATCAACGATGCTCCAGCGCTTGCAGAAGCAGATGTAGGCATTGCCATTGGTGGAGGTACCGACCTTGCGCGGCAAGCGAGTGATGTTACACTGCTTGGGGATGACCTGCTGCGCATTCCCTGGGTAATTCGGCTCTCACAGGCTACCTACAGCATCATCCGGCAAAACCTGTTGTGGGCCTTCAGCTACAATATTGTTGCAATGGGGCTGGCAGTAATGGGACACATACACCCGCTGATTGCAGCAACTGCTATGGTCGCAAGCAGCCTTGCTGTTATAACCAATTCAATGCGTATTTTGCGCTTACCTAATCTATCTGAGGATTAACCAATCATCAGTCTAATTGGTTGGATTGGCTTTTGAAGCCTGGTCCATTTGCGCCCAAAGACTTCTCCCGAACTGAGTCATCGGCCCATTTGGGAACCTTCTGGCCATTTCACGAAGGCAGTTGCGGGCATTGCGTACATCTCTAAATCCATTCCAATAGCAGTAAGCCATATTATAAAGCGCAGTCTCTGCATCTGCAGTTTCAGGATAGTTATCCAGCAACAGTTGATAAATCTCAATAGTCTGAAGTTTATCGCCTCTTTGTTCCAGATTCTTTGCAAGCCTCATCAGCACTGCAGGATGATATATTCCCACCTGCCCTCTGTAAGATTTGAGGTAATACGCAACAAGAGCCGGATCTTTATTTACAAGCTCAGGACCTGCTGCGCTCATTGCACGATCAACAACTTGATATTTTCCCTGCTTCTGGGCAGCATTCATTAGCAACCTGAGCAATTGTGGATTCATTGGATCATGCTCAACCATAGGCTCTAATGCATGAAGCGGCAACAGCGACATGTCTTTAAGGTCTGCTTGCAAGGCTCTTGCCTCAGATACAGCATCAGTGTCGCGTTTGGCTCGCATAGCTATACAGAACAAAACCCCTACAATTCCACCGCCTACATGCGCGAAATATGCCACACCGCCTCCAGTTGCAAATCCAGCTGAGATGACGCCATTGAATAAATCCATCAATAGATACAACCCGATTACCCAGAAAGCATCGAGTTGGAAGGTTCCTACATAAAAATAGATCCAGTAGAATATACACACAGGGCTCCATGAAAACAGGTACCAGTATGCTCCCAACAGACCCATCACGCAGCCGGATGCACCTATGCATAAACCTACCTGCCCCATTGTGCTTACCTGCACAACAGCTTGTAGAATAGACCCTGCTACACCTGTGCCGAGATATACAGCCAGAAATTTAGGTATCCCCAGTCTGTCTTCCACAGCCTGACCGAATACCCAGAGAAATAACATATTTCCTCCCACATGAAAAATATCTGCATGGAGGAAAGCTCCCGTAAACACGTTCAATATCGGAAGTTCTGAGCCACCAAAAGCGTATCTCAGTGCAATGTGCTCTTTAATCATTAGATTTCCGTCAATCGTAAGTAAGTAAACGAGCACATTAATGGCAATAATCGTCACCGTAGCAATTGGGAATCTGCTAACAGGAGCTTTTACGCGGTATGGAATCAGCAAACCTTTACCTCTCTTTCTACTCCCCTAGACCGAGTCAATATCTTAAAGACTGCTGCTGTCAACACCCTCCAGCAAGCAGTTTACTGCTCCTCTTTCAATCAGGGATTCTTGAACCCGGCACCTTCAATTTTCACCGTTCCCGGTTGACCATGTTCTCCTGATATTTCTATATTAATCGGCAAAAACTGCCTTACAGTATCAATATTTGTAGTAAGATGTAGCGTGATCTCCTCGGTAGTAAAAGATGATTCTCCCTCAGCCAGCGCCATTGGAACGATTAATTGATCTGCCAGATGCTTATCAAGAGCCATTCCAGATTTCCACCACGAAGTAAACTCCTTACAGGCTTCACGCGCCACCTTCTCTGCCGGTTTTCCACGCTCACCTAGTGCAGTAAAACCGGCTTTAAGGTCACCGCCATCGTACAGAATAAATACAACCGTTCCCTTGCCGGGTGATTCGTAGTCTTCTATCAGCTCAACAGGCACTATTCCTGAATCCTTCAAGCATATAACAGCCTCGTTCATCTGTCGCTCTGCGATAGACCGTGGTAAGTTCGACACAGCCGAATAGCATGTGACTGTTCCTGGTAAACGCTCAGTGAATACCATGTTTTTCAGGCTGTTGACGATGTCGATCTCAACACGAATTTCCCCTCCACCAATCGGATAATAACCTGCCCTAGCTACTGAGTACCACGTAAGCAGCCCCATTCTAGCCAGCACAGGCAGATAGACTTCATCCAAATAGTTAGCCGGAGGACTCCAGGGAACATGAGTGCCCCCTCGGAGGGTAATTCTGGAAGATTTTGCCGCAAAAGCAAGCGGAAGCAGCACTGTCTGCAAGATAAGGTTAACCGCTCCGGCCGATGCTTTAATCTCCGATACATCGAAGATATATTCTCCCGGTTGAACCTGCCCTGGATGGAATTCCAATGCTATTGAACCAACTTCATCCCCAACAAGCTTGCCGTTACAGATACGAGCAATAGCGCGAGCTGCAGTCAGGTGCTGCGGCTGCAACCCAGGATTCTTGCGGCCTGCCCTAATGTTTTCGATTTTTATTGGACGCTGCAGCAGTGCAGAAAGAGAGAGACTTGTTCTGAGTATCTGACCTCCACCTTCTCCATAGCTGCCATCGATGTAAAGCATATCATTGCCCTCGTATATTCACTGTTCTTTTGTCAATATAGAGCAAGCAGATTAATCTGGTAATCATATTTTATGGCAAACTATGCAATTATCCTTCTCGAAATACACAGATAATGAAGGTTTTCAGATGATAAAGCAGTTTAGTGATGGATGGGGCTGCCGTGATGTGCAGGGATTCATGTTTTGATATAGCGTGAATCCCTGCAAAGTCAGTGTCATTAGTTTAACCACATGGAAGGTTAGTCGGGCATTCTGTGGGGCCGTTTCGGGATGATTCCGGCATCTCAATCAGCTTTATTGTCACTGTTTCCCTCTTTCCATCCCGGACAATTCCCAGGTTCATCGTATCACCAACCTGCTTAGCCCTGAACAGTTTCTGAAAATCAGCACTGTCGTTAATGTTTTTACCATCAGCCAGGATGATTATATCGCCGCGCTTCAACCCTACTTTGCTGGCCGGACTATTATCAGCAACATCGGCAATAATAATCCCCTGATTGACTGAAAGAGCAAATGCAGTGGCCAATTCTGGATCAACGTCAGCATAAGATATGCCTAACCAGGGAACAGCTACCCGGCCTTTTGTCAGCACATCTTCTATTACATCCTGCGCTGTATTAATGGGCACAGCAAATCCGAGTCCGCCGCCGCCTTCTCCGGTAATTAACGCTGTATTGATACCTATTACCTTACCTTGAGCATTCAGAAGCGGACCTCCTGAGTTTCCGGGATTAATCTCTGCATCCGTTTGAATCAGATTAGTTAACGCAGCGCCGCCTCCTGGGATACTCCGCCCGAGTGCACTGATCACGCCAACAGTAACAGTCCGCTCAAAACCGTATGGATTGCCGATAGCTACAGCTATTTGACCTACCTGCAGCATATCGGAATCACCAAGAGGAGCCGCCTGAAGCTTTCCTGCATCTACCTTCAAGATCGCAACATCAACTCGCGGATCGCCGCCAAGATACTTAGCCGGCACTTCACGCCCACTTGCCAGTGTTACCGTTATACTCTTTGCTCCCTGCACTACATGGTTGTTAGTCAAAATATAGCCGTCAGTTCGCACTACCAGACCGGAACCTTCCGGGCTGTCCGAATTATCTCCTGTCTTGATGCCAACTACCGCTGGACCTACATTCCTTGCAATTTCAACCACAGCACGTTCATTCTCAAGGAGAAGTACTGCAGGACCTGCACCGGTTCCAGCAGGTGTGCTTGGCCTTACAGTTGTCTGAGTCCTGACATCGATAGTCGCCGTACCGAGTAAAAACCCGGTTAGAAACATCACCATTATCACAACACCGGTAGCCGTCCTACCGGATGAACCAATGTAATTCATCTCTGGTCTCCCCTCCAAAGAGGATTTATACTACCCCTAATAGTCTCTTACCCAGTGCTGTGATTTTCAAGGGAGACGAGCTTATAAGTTGATTACATCAAAGAAACGAGAGGATAAGTTATGAGGGAAGCTATTTGCCAATACAAAAATCGCTGAAGATGCGGTCGATCAGATCTTCAGTGGCTGTCTCACCAGTGATCTCACCCAGGCTCATCCTTGCTGCAATGAGGTCTACGGAAAGGAAATCGACAGGCATCTCTTGTTCTATGGTTTCGAGCGCACGGGAAAGGCTCTCACGAGCATCTATCAGCGCTTGTTTATGCCGTAGATTGGTGACAAAGACTCCTTCAGGAACTCCTGCATGACCTCCAAGGACCATATCTGCAATCTGGTCTTCCAGATCCTCTATTCCTTCACCAGTGGCAGCAGATACGGGAACTACAATCCTGCCAATTGCCTCTGTTCGGATATCTGAGAGAATTTCCTGTAGACTGTCTTCAGACACAACATCGACCTTGTTCAACACAATAATACTTGTAGTTCCTATGCGGTGAAGAATGTCCCGGTCATCATCCGTAATGCCCGTTGAAGCATCCAGGACTACTAAAACCATCCCAGCAGCAGCCATAGTGCGCTCCGTTAGCTCTACACCAATTCGCTCGACCTCATCCGAAGCCTCTCGCAGCCCTGCAGTATCCGCAGCAACAACAGGAATCCCACGGATGTTGATTGTCTCTTCGATCACATCTCGCGTAGTTCCTGGCACTGCCGTTACAATTGCCCGAGTCTGTCTGAGCAGCGCATTCAGCAAGCTGGATTTACCTACATTTGGCCTGCCGACGATTGCAAGACTGATTCCTTCTCGATATATCCGTCCTCTATCGCTTGTAGAGATCAAACGGTCGATTACTCCGGCTATATTACTAATTTCGTCAGCCAATTCGTGATAATCCGGCTCTTCTACATCTTCAGGGAAGTCTACAGCAGCTTCAATGCGCGAAAGTATAGAAAGGAGCACGTCTGTCAGTTTGGAAACTTCTGTTGACAGCGAACCGCCCAGTTGACGAAGAGCCAGGCGCTGTGCGTCATCTGTTTGAGCTTTAATCAGGTCATTTACAGCCTCTGCCTGTGCTAAATCCAGCCGTCCATTCAAGAACGCTCGCTTGGTGAACTCTCCAGGTTCAGCAGGTTTGGCACCTGCTGCAAAAACCGCTTGGAGCGCTTTCCTGAGCGTCACGATTCCACCGTGACAGGAGATTTCTACAACATCTTCTCCCGTGTAGCTGGATGGTGCTCGAAATATAGTCAACAGGACTTTGTCTACTGGCTCACCACTCTTAGTATCTACCAGTGTACCGTAATGAACCGTATGAGAAGGTTTCTGTGATGGCACAACAGAGGCACTCTTGAACACCTTATCCGCAATTGCAAAAGCTTCCGGGCCACTGATGCGGATAACACCGATGCCGCACGAGCCAACTGCCGTAGCGATGGCTGCTATTGTGCTGATATCATAATCAGAAGATGAGTTAGTAGTCATGAGATACATTAACGGCGGAGGTTACACGTAACCTCCGCCTTGTTATATCAATTCAACCTGTCAGGCAGACTCTATTGTTTCTTTGGCGAAATAACGACGTGTCTTTCATCGCCTTCACCTTCGCTGTAGGTGATTACATCCGGGTCATCCACAAGCGCCATATGGACAATTCGCCTGTCTCTTGGGTTTTGCGGTTCCAACACCGCTTCCTGTCCGGCTTCCTTGACTTGTCTTGCCAGTTCACGAGCTTTAGCTTCTATTATCTGCTTGTGCCGCTCTCTATAACCCTCAGCATCCAGCACTACCCGGATCTTATCATATCTACCCCGGTTTGCAGCTATTGCTACAAGATATTGCAGGGCATCCAAAGTCTGACCATGCCTGCCAATAAGCCTGCCGATGTCTTCAGATGAGCCATGAATCTCAATCTGGATTTCCTCAGGAGTTTCTGAAACAAGCTTAGGTTCTGCCTCAAACTTCATAGCCTCCAGCACTCGGCTGAGGACCAACATAGCTTCAGCTCCAACAGACTCAGCTTCAGAATCCACGTTAACATCAATGCTTGCTTCGAATTCATCCATGTCTGCGCTGTCTGATGGTTCTTCTATACCGTTTTGCTCATCATCCATCACCGTTGCACGGATTCTAACAAGATGACCAAATCCCAAAAAGCCTTTATCTTCATCAAGAATTTCGGCACATATACGATCAACAGCTACACCAAGCTCTGTTGCAGCAGCTTGTTTAGCTTCTTCAAGTGTCTTTCCACTAGCCTCAATCCAAGTCATAGGGCAATCCTCCACATGGAAGTACTATAAGATTGCGTATTTATCGCCGCCTGCGTCTGCGCCCGGAACGCCTTGATTGCGAAGGACGTCTTTCCGGTTCTGCTTCAATCACCGGCTTCTCCGGTACTGCTTCCACTGAACCGCTGTGAAGCACACGATACTGCTGCCATGTCTGCAGCAGGTTGGACAACAACCAGAATAGCATAAATGCTGACGGCAGGTAACCGATAAAGAAGAAGAACATTACCGCCATCGCCCAACCCATAAACTTCTGCTGCTCAGCCTGTGACGGATCAACCGTTGACAGCCGCTGTGCTACTATCATACTTATCGTATAAAGCACGAGCAGCAGCAGGTCGGGCTGGGCAAGGCTTTGAGCCGTAAACCAGACTGGTCTGCCCATCAATGGGATATAGAATATATGCTCTAGCGGTTCCCAGCCAATCCACAGGAACGATCCTTGAGCAAACTGGTTTTCATACACCCTGATAGCATAATATGCCACGATTACAATCGGCATCTGGATTAATAGCGGCAGGCAACTCGCAAACGGATTAACACCATGCTCTGTGTAGACTTCCCACATTTTTTTATTAAACTCACGTGGGTCGTCTTTATACTTCTCCTGAAGCTGCTTTATTATCGGCCCTACCCGCTGCATTTCCTTCATATTCTTGAGCTGCATCTTGGTCAGCGGCATGGTAATAATCTTAACGAACAATGTTGCCAGTACAATTGCAAACCAATAGCTAAACCAGGAAATTCTGAAGGTAAGTGCTACCAGGGTATCCATAATCCTGTAGAGAAGATTGGACCTGTTTTCTTCATCCATCCTCTCTCCAGCTAGCTGTGCATACTGCTCTGCCTGTTTGACTACCACATTGATCTGGCGAGCTTCTTCTTCTCCGTACGCTTTAACCAAATCCTCATAGCTTCGGCCTGAGTCGAACTTATAAAGCACCATGCGGAAGGAATCTCGTGCCATGTGGTCATTCTGTAGCCTTGATTTCATCCCGAACAACGCACGGAAGCCTCCACTGTATGTGGTAGTAAACTCACGCTTGAATCCGTTCTCAGGAGTCGAACCAACTGGAATACCGGCGTATATCTGACCTTTATGAAGCAATGCGCGTGCTACAACCGGAGCTAATTCAGGATTATTGGTCAGGTTAACAGCGGCGGCTTTATCGTACTGCTTGATGGCATTCTTAAAATGCTTTGCTTGCACAAGGTTGCCTTTAGCACTCTGTGCCTGTGCAGCGAGTCTGTCTCCCGTTGCGAGCAATTTAGGTGCTGAATCCGGCTCTGTGCTCTGAAGAAATGAGCAACCTGTCATGAAGACCACAACAAGCAGTGCAGCCACAATATATAATAATCTGGATGTTTTCATTCAGTATTCTTATCTAAAGGAATTATTTTACAGGATCTTCTCCACCTGGAGCCCACGGATGGCACCTGCCTATCCGACACATACCCATCCATACTCCTTTGAGAGGCCCATATTTCTCAATTGCTTGTGCTGTATATTCTGAACAAGAGGGTGTATATCTGCAGACATTCGGCCAGAATCGGCGCGAGAACTGCTGATAAACACCTCTAATCATAAAAACCATTATACGGCGCAACATTTCAATTTTCTCCCGCGCCTGTAAACACACCTGCTCGTTCCAGGAGCTTCCGCAGGTCTTTGACCACATCTGCATAAGCTGCATCTGTGACAGGCTTCCTGGCAATGACTACAAAGTCATAGCTTCCTGATATTCTTGGAAGTAGAGCCCGTGCTGCCTCTCGCATCAGCCGTTTAGCCCGGTTCCGCACTACGGCTCCTCCCAGTTTTTTGCCTGCGGAGAACCCGAAGCGAACCCGGTCACCACCAGGTCTTGGTAGTACGTACAAGACGATGAGGTCCGTTGCATAGGACCTCCCTCGACCGTAAACAGCTCTAAAACCAGAAGACTGTGTTAGCCTTGCGTGCGGAGGCAGCATCTTGCGCTCCGTTCATATGTGTTATACTGTGAGCTTCCAGCGGCCCTTTTGCCGCCGTGAACTCAGCACTTTCCGTCCGCCGGTTGTTGACATCCGGCTCATGAAACCGTGAACGCGCTTTCTTCGGCGCACTTTTGGTTGATAGGTTCGTTTCATTTTGTGCAAACAACCCCCTAACTGGAGGATTATACCATAACAGCCAAACCGTTACAACACTGACTTCAATTTTTCCGTTTTTGGCACCTCGAACTGGTTCCGAAAAAGCGCCTAAAACCACTTTATATCACCTCATTTTGAGCTTACAACTCTTGAACAGGGCAGGTCTTAATGGTAAAATAGTATGTTATACCAGCGAGTGAAGTAAGCTCAGGAAGTTGTTTGATGACGCAAGACAAGATCATTATCAGAGGTGCTAGACAGCACAACCTCAAAAACATAGATGTTGAAATCCCCAGAGACCAAATGGTAGTAATTACCGGGCTTTCAGGCTCAGGAAAGTCTTCTCTGGCCTTTGACACGATATACGCTGAAGGCCAGCGCCGCTACGTAGAGTCTCTGTCCGCTTATGCACGTCAGTTTCTCGGTCAGATGGACAAACCGGATGTTGATGACATACTGGGCTTGTCTCCGGCAGTCTCCATAGACCAGAAATCTACTACCAGAAACCCCAGATCGACCGTCGGTACGGTTACAGAGATTTATGACTACCTCAGGCTGATGTTTGCCAGGATCGGTAGACCTCACTGCCCTGAGTGCGGACGCGAAATCTCTCAACAAACAGTCGAACAAATGGTTGATCAGATCATGGCGTTGCCTGAAAGGTCTAAGATACAGATTCTCGCTCCAGTAGTCCGGGGACGCAAAGGTGAATACAGACAGGTCATAGAAGATATCCGCAAGCAGGGATTCGTTCGTGTCCGGGTTGATGGCAGGCTGTATGAAGTCTCGGATGACATTGAGATGGACCGCTACAAGCAGCACACCATCGAAGTTGTTGTTGACAGGCTGATAGTCAAGGCTGAAATTGAAAAACGGCTGGCTGATTCACTGGAGACAGCACTGAAACTGGCTAATGGAAATGTGGGCATCCATGTTGTGGAACCGACACCTGGTTCACCAGTCGAGGAAGAACTGTTCTTCTCGGAAAGCTTCGCATGTACGGAATGTGGAATTAGTCTGGAAGAACTTGCTCCGCGCAACTTCAGTTTCAACAGCCCTTATGGAGCCTGCCCTGACTGCCACGGTCTTGGAACGCACACGAGGCTGGACCCGGACTTGGTAATACCGGATAAGAGCAAATCCATAGACGATGGGGCCATTATCCCGCTCGCAAGGACAACCAGCGAGTACTACCTTGGACAACTCCAGGGAGTAGCAAAGAAATACGGGTTCAAGACATCTACGCCAATCAAGGATTTAACTGATCGTCAGTTGAACGTGCTTCTTTACGGCGCTGACCAGAGAATCCCGGTAACCTTCAAGAACAGGTACGGCAGGACCAGGCAGTTCGAAAGTTGGTTCGAAGGGATTATGAACTGGCTCGACAGGCGTTACAAAGAGACCTCCAGCGAGATGATTAAAGAAGAGATCCAGCGCTACATGTCCGCAGTTCCCTGCGGTTCTTGTAAAGGTATGAGGTTGAAGCCGGAAAGCCTTGCTGTCACGATTGGTGGTCTCAACATCAGCCAGGTTGCGGCAAAGTCGGTTGCATCAGCTTACGACTGGTTCGATAGTCTGCAATTGACACCGCGCGAACAAACGATCGCTCATCAGGTGACCAAAGAGATAAAGGTTCGTCTAGGTTTTCTGAAAAATGTTGGACTGGAATATCTGACTCTGGATCGTGCAGCAGCGACTCTGGCCGGCGGCGAGGCTCAGAGGATTCGGTTGGCGTCACAGATAGGCTCCGGATTGATGGGAGTCCTGTACATACTGGATGAGCCGTCTATCGGCCTGCATCAAAGGGACAACACAAGGCTTATCGACACGCTTCACCGGCTCCGTGACATTGGAAATACGATTATCGTTGTAGAACACGACGAAGAGACGATGTATGCCGCTGATCACATCATCGATATCGGTCCAGGTGCAGGTGAGCACGGCGGACAGGTTATCGCCACTGGAACGGTAGAAGAAATAAAGACTAATCCAGCATCGATCACCGGAAAGTACCTGTCAGGGAAGCTTTCAATCAATATCCCTGATAAAAGACGCCCGCACAATGGAGCATATATCGAGTTAAAAGGCGCATGCGAGCATAATCTGAAAAATGTGGATATTAAAATCCCGCTTGGAAACTTCGTCTGTGTTACCGGAGTGTCAGGGTCAGGTAAAAGCACTCTTATTCAGGAGACTCTTTACCCAAGATTGATGTATGCGCTGCATGGCACACACCGGGCTTGGGGAGATCATACGGAGATTACTGGGCTTGAGCACATTGACAAGGTTATAGACATCAATCAGTCGCCGATTGGCCGTACGCCTAGATCAAATCCGGCTACTTATACAGGTACTTTCGATTTGATAAGGGACCTGTTCTCCCAAACGCCTGATGCAAGGATGCGTGGTTATCAGCCAGGTAGGTTCAGCTTCAACGTGAAAGGCGGACGATGTGAAGCCTGCAAGGGAGACGGAATCATCAAAATTGAGATGCACTTCCTTCCTGACGTTTACGTGCCTTGTGAGGTTTGCAAAGGCAAGAGATATAACCGAGAGACTCTTGAGGTCAAATACAAGGGGAAATCTATCGCTGATGTGCTAGATATGACTGTAGGACAGGCGCTTGAATTTTTCAAGCATATCCCTCCGATCACTCGCAAGCTGCAGACAATACACGATGTCGGCTTGGACTACATAAAGCTCGGTCAGCCTGCGACTACTCTCTCAGGAGGAGAGGCTCAGCGCGTAAAGCTGGCCACGGAGCTTGCAAAGAGAAGCACCGGCAGGACAATGTATATCCTCGATGAGCCGACTACCGGACTGCACTTCCATGACATAAAAAAACTTTTGGAAGTACTAGGCAGGCTGGTAGATTCGGGTAATACTGTACTCGTTATTGAGCATAATCTGGATGTTATCAAGACAGCAGACTGGATAATAGACCTCGGCCCCGAAGGTGGAGACCAAGGCGGAGAAATTATTGCCACTGGAACGCCGGAGGAAGTCGCCCGCATTGAGACATCTCATACTGGAAGATACCTGAGGAAGATTCTTGGTGGCCGTCCTGTAGTTCTTTCTGAGAAGAAATCACCGAATGGCCGGAAGAAGGGCAAGCAAAAAGCAGCACAAAAGTCCATAGATACAGCAGAGACAACGGATCTGGGGGTTACTTAATGAAGTTCCTGACGAAGTTATTCAGCGAAAGGACTGATAAATCCAATCAACCGCACAAGTGGTCCATGAACCCGTATCAGGCGCGTTATCGAGCTAAAATGACCGTGGATTCAGCTCGAAAGCTGGGAGTAACTCTGGATTACTCACCTGAAAGCCTGAAAGACGTCGATATGTTGATCGATAAAGAAAGAGAAACCGGTATAGGGTTAACAAAAGAGATGGCTGCCGTCATGCTTTCGCTTGGTGCTTACGTTGGTGAGGTCATGGTCAGAAATATGGGCGCCAAGTGGGCCTACGGCGGCCGAGACGAAAAACACGACCCTTTGATGATAATAGTCAAAGACCGGTATGCCATCAACGTTGTGAGTATGGTATTTAGAAGGTTTATCTTAGGAAACTCTCACAGCATTGCGGGGATGTATGAGGAAACTGAAAAGTTAACCGAAAAGCAGTAGCATAAGAAATGGTATTTGGTCATCAAATAGAACCTTTGAGATTCTGAACAATAGAAAAGCGTATTACTTTTGGATGGGGAAATGGAGAAAGAGATAGTCGAGGAGATCGACTTATTCGACCCGCTCGATTCGCTTGAGTCGTGGGTCTTAGAAAGCAAGTTTTTCGTGACATTGAAAGATAAGTTGGCGGCGTTGCCGGCTCGCCCTGGCGTATATTTAATGAAGAATGCCTTGGGTGACGTCATCTACGTCGGCAAGGCTGTCGTACTTAAAAACAGGGTTAGGTCGTACTTCCAAAAACTAGGTAAGGATGTCTCAAACAAGGTTCGCCGGATGGTCCACGAGGTCGCTGACATCGAGTGGATTGTAACTGATACCGAACTGGAAGCGCTCATACTCGAATCCAACCTCATCAAGAAATACCGGCCACATTATAACGTGCGTCTCAAGGACGACAAGAGCTATCCATACATCTGCATCACGCTGAACGAACGGTTCCCAAGGCCCATTTTCCTGAGGAAAATCAAGTTTGAGGGCAAAGACGGCAACCGGTACTTCGGACCATACACGGATTCAATGGCAGTCCGGGAGACACTACGGCTCATCCGCCGCGTCTTCGGTGTTCCATGCGGTTACAAAGACCCCAGCCAATCCAAAGGAAGAGCATGTCTTTATTATCACATCGGCCAATGTCTTGGGCCATGCAACAACTCTATCTCAGAAGAGGAGTATGCCCAGGTTATACGCGATGTCATCCTGTTCCTTGAAGGCAGGCAGGAAAAGCTGCTGAAAGAACTGCAACACCAGATGGAAGCAGCTTCCGAGAAGCTGCTATTTGAAAAAGCAGCCCGGCTCCGAGACCAGATACAGGCAGTCCAGCGGATCATCGAACGGCAGAAGATAATCTCGACTGCAATGGTAGACCAGGACGTAGTTGCCATTGTAACAGATAATGGCAATGCAGTTGCGCAGATGTTCTTCATACGCAACGGAAAGCTGATAGGCCAGGAGCACTTCATGCTCGAAGGAACATCTGGTGACGATCTGTCCGAAGGTGTTCAGGAGTTCGTGAAGCAATACTACCAGGCTGCTGCTTATGTACCAAAGGAAATCCTGCTTCAATGCGAGATAGATGAGCTTGAGATAATCGAGAGTTGGCTCAGGCAGAAGCGCGGGACCAAAGTAGAGATAAGTCACCCAGTCCGTGGTGAGAAGCGCCAACTTGTGGAAATGGCAGAAACGAATGCTGAAGCCATACTCGACCAGCTTCGGAAGAAGGTAGAAGCCGATGAAGCGTACATAACAATCGAGCTTGGCGAACTGCAGCAGGCACTTGACCTGCCGAAGCTCCCAAGACGCATAGAGTGCTACGATATTTCGAACATCATGGGTACGGAGGCTGTTGGATCGCTGGTTGTATTCGAGAACGGAAGACCAAAAAAGTCCGACTATCGCAGGTTCAAGATAAAATATACACCAGAACGGCCTGACGACTACGCTATGATGCGCGAAGTGCTTGCTCGCAGGCTCACGGGGCAGCTCAGACAGTCGGAAAAGTTTGCAGAACTGCCGGACTTGCTCATGGTAGACGGCGGAAAAGGTCAGTTGGGAATAGCAGTTGAGGTTCTGGATGCACTTGGAGAGGATGTTCCGGTTATAGGACTCGCAAAAGAGTACGAAGAGGTCTTCAAACCGGGTGAAAGTGACCCGAGGCTGCTTCCACGCAACTCCAAAGGGCTTCACGTGCTCCAGCGTATCAGGGATGAAGCCCACCGGTTCGCCGTCGAGTATCACCGCAAGCTGAGGTCCAAGAGGATGACGCGCTCGATACTCGCAGAAATCCCAGGAATCGGCAAAAAACGCCGGAGCGCGCTTCTCAAGCACTTTGGATCGTTAAAACGCATCCGAGAGGCGACAATCGAAGAACTGGAACAGGCTCCCACCATGACCAGACCGGCTGCAGAGGCAGTTTTTTCATATCTGCAGATGGAAACCTCTGGTAAGAATTAGAATCATACTTCTAATAGTGACACTTGAAAGCAGATGGGCTTCTCCTCTCTATTGTTGAAGGCTTAGAATTGGTCTTCTTCCATCAATTTCTGGTCTGATAGCTACACTGCAGACATCTCCACTCGACTGGACTGATGGTCCAGGGTATAGTTACAATATGTAGAATGCTGAAATTCCAAAAAGGTTCATTCTCAGCGTTGAAGGGGGACTCGAGATGAAAAAACCTGCGTTATTATTCACATTGATTATTCTAGCTGTTGCTGCAACAGCGGCTGTTGCTCCATCTAAGCTACTGCCTGCTAATGGTGATGTCAAGGGATGGAACAGGGTCGATGGCGCGAGGATAGAAGTCAAAGGAGAAAACCTGACAGAAATCTATAACGGCGGATACAAACTATATCTCGATAACGGAGTCACCGTCGCTGCCCGTGACCTCTATATGAAAGATAATGTGGTAATGGAAGTTACCGTGCATACTATGAAATCGAAAGATGCTGCAAATAAGTTCTTCGAATACTGGAGAAAAGAGTATAATCCGCAGGCCATAGACAAGCAGAAGACATACTCCATGTTCATAAGCCGCAAGCCTGCCGTCGGATGGATGGTATCAGGCATCTACCTCGTATCAGCCGTGCCGTCAAAAGATGGAGAGCAGCAGATAAAAGACACGAAGGCATTTTTGCATCAGGTGAGGAAGAAGATCGAAACAGCACAAAAGTAACTGATATAATCTCAAAGGCTGGTTCGGCTTTATGATAATCGATAAAATATCCAATGCATCGCTCTATTACTGCCTCGGGCCAGGGATTAAGTCCGCACTGACTTATCTCGCATCTCAGGACTTCTCACAATTGCAGCAAGGTAGATATGACATAGCTGACGGATGCTATGCAATCATTCAAGACTACGAGACTGTACCGAAAGAAGAAAAGCGATGGGAAGCTCATCGGAAATATATTGATGTGCAGTACATAGCAAGTGGTAACGAACTGATAGGGCACACCGATATTACGAAACTGAGTGTTGTCGAGGCATATAACCTTGAAAAGGATATAACCTGGCTGGAAGGGAAGGGAGATTTCGCATCAATGACTACTGGGTCGTTCATGATCCTTTTTCCTCATGACGCGCACATGCCGGGAGTCTGCCATAACAATGTAAACAGTGTCCGCAAAGTCGTTGTGAAGGTGTCGGTATGACAGTCACTAAGCGCAACCAAATCAGCTCGTCCGCTGTGCTCTGGATATTGATCAGTATTATTGCCGGCTGCGTTGGATTCATCACAACTCACAAATCATCGATTAAACCACTACCGATATCACCTGAAAATCAACCCAACTCGTTCTATGTAGTAGGTTTTCCCAAATCTGGTAAGCCTCTGTTATTGAAAGACGAGCGTTCTAAGCAAATCAAGGAAAAACAGCGCTACTACCAAAACAGGCGAACTCACATGATGATGAAGAATGATGATGAACCTATCCTTTGGCGTGAAGACAACAGGCGAAACGGACCATATTCATTCTACATAGCTGCTGATACGGTATACGATACTGAATCCGCCCTGACTATTGCATTGAATGATAAGTTTGACAGGGTAAAAATTGATATCCAGGATGATAATCCTCAAGCTAAAACACAGAAGGTTTTCCTGACACATGATAGCGATGATTTCAGCTATTACTATGTTTATTCAGTAAGCCCTGATGGTGTGATACCACTGGAATACGGTGATTTTTTAAGAGGTGATGTTTTCGTCGCATTACTCAAGGGCGGCACTTATGCAATGTTTGCTTTAGTTCTGGGATTTATGTTAGAGATAAAGCTAAAGATGCGTAGATTACATCTACAGAAGGATGACAATTGAAAGATAACAAATCGGCATTTCTGGTTGGTGGGAACGTATATCTTCGACCAGTCGAAAAAGATGACCTCCCTCACATGCAAAGATGGGTAAATGATCCTGAAGTCCGCGGATTAATCGGCTCCACACTGCCCATGGACCAACAGGGCATTGATGAATGGTTCGAGAAATCTCGATCAGATGACTCAAGGGTATGGTTTGTCATCTGTACAAAAGAGGATAACCAAGTTATTGGTGAATGCGGCTTACTCCGCATGTTCCCGGCATGGAGAACAACCGATCTCAGTATCATTATGGGCGAAAAAAATGCCCAGGGTAAAGGTTATGGCACAGAAGCAATAAACCTGCTGTTGGATTATGCTTTCGGTTACCTTAATTTCCATAGGGTAGCCATCGGTGTTGTCGGATTCAACGACAGTGCAATCCGTTTTTATGAGAAAATCGGCTTCAAGAAAGAAGGCATCCAGCGAGACGGGTATTATTATAATCACGAGTACCACGACTTCGTTATGATGAGCATTCTTGATGACGAGTTTCGTGTATTAAATGGAGGAAAAAACAATGGCAGTGGCTAAAACCGGCGATTTAGTAAAGGTAGATTACACAGGCAGGCTGAACAGTGGGCAGATTTTCGATACTTCCGAGGGCAGGGAACCGATTGAATTCGTATTAGGCTCACACCAGGTTATCCCAGGTTTCGAAGAAGCTGTAGAAGGTATGTCGGTCGGAGACAAGAAGACTATAGAGATTCCTGCAGACCAAGCTTATGGCCAGCGGCGAGAAGAACTGGTAGCAACCGTTAGAAGGGACCAACTTCCGGAGGACCTGGAGCCTAAAGAGGGTGACATACTTCGCATTCAGCGTGAAGACGGACAGGTGATACTTGTTAGAATAACAGATATTGATGAGACCAGTGCAACACTGGATGCAAACCATCCATTGGCAGGAGAAGACCTGACATTCGACATAAAGCTGGTTGATATCACCTGATAGATTCTCAGTATCTATCAACATGAAACTAAATAATCGCCGCTCAGATAACAGACGATTTTCGTTTTCCTGAGCGGCGATTCCCATTTTAAGAAATACATCCTCCACCCTATCCCTCAAGACACAGTCTTCGAACATTACAGAGAAAAAAAGAGTCAAGAAATATTAGTTGACAAAGGTTAACGTACCATTAGTCATATCAGTCATATTTACAGAAGCGAAATGATACCAGGCAGCTTTGCAACAGCAGAAGCGACACGCGCAGTCACTTCAGAAAACAAGTTAATATCGGCTGCACAACTCGGTGATCAGGATGCATTTGGCGTTTTATTCGAGCAGTACAAGGATGTCATCTATGGCTTTGTGCTGAAAACAATCGATTCTAAAGATGACGCCGAGGATATTGTGCAGGAGACTTTCTGCAGGGCATGGAACTCTATTGGAAGATTCCGAGGTGACAGCAAGCTTTTGACATGGCTCTGCCGAATAGCGACTAATTTATGCATGGATTATATGAGATCGCCCCGCAGAAAAGTGCCAACAGCAACTGAACTGGATCTGGACACTGAAAATACCTGTTGTTTTTCGCTTCAATCTGAGAGCGCTGAAGACGGGAGTATCACTAAACATTTGATAAAAGATGCTTTGGAAAAACTGCCACCCAGCCATAAAATGCTGGTGATACTCTGTGATGTTCAGGGATTTACCTGCGAAGAGGCTTCAAGAGTGCTCAAATGCTCTTCGATAAGTGCGAGGGTAAGGCTGAGCCGAGCCAGGAAAACGCTTCGCAAGCTGCTGTCCCCCGCATTGGAAGGGGTGGAATAAAAATGGGAGTGCGATGTTACCTAGTTAAAAAATGGCTTGAAACGGCTCCACCGGATCAGCAGGACTATCCGGTAACGGTCACCCGTCACCTTGCTGACTGCGAACACTGCAGGGCTGAAGCTGCCAGTTACCAGCGTTTACAGGCAGTCCTGCGAGAAAACCTTGAGGTTAGCGAGAAATGTCAGGTGAGCTGGGACCAGGTGTGTGCAAGAATGACAGCCATTCCAGCCAAACCAGCCGGAATCAGGCTCAAGCTTGTTCCCGTTGCTGCAGCAGCCGTTTGCCTGCTCATTTTCTGCCTTATTGGTTCTATAATACTAAACTCTAATAATGCTCAATCGACTAACGACCAGATAGTGAAACATCAGACTGATGTTGAGGTAAGACCATCGCTTCAACCGGAGACCGGACTTATTGATAAGGTAGAGGCAACTGCTAACGCAAAGCAGGAAGAAAATAATGACCTTATTCAAACTAATTCGATAGATAAACAGCCAAAAAACCTTACCGTCCTGAATGTGGTTAAGCCAGTAAATAACAATAGAAAACCTAATCGGACTGATAAAACAATCATAGTAAATAACGCTGCAGATCCAGGTTCTGGTCAACCACCGATTAAAAATGATGAGATAGCTAGCATAAATGTGATACCTCCACAGCCTGACCCGGATCTGCAGCCAGTATCAACTGATGACCAGAAGGTGGCGATAGTCACGCCGACTGAACATGCTATTGGTGTTGTTGGAGTGGATATGGACGTCCAAAACGACCATAACACATACGCAATTCATAGAGTAAACGGCACTACATGCGCATATCTAGATTTATAGAAATGGCGATACGACAAATGAAACTTTACAGATATCTAATCGTTCTAGCAATAATAACGCTCATTGCCATAGCCCCAGGCGCCTACGGTGTATCGACCTTGCAGGAGCTAAGCGATGATATGAGTAAGCTCGTAAGCTTGGCAAGCCCGGCTGTTGTCGAAATCCGGGCAGATAAGGGCTCTAAATCACTGGCAGGAAGCTTTGGAACCGGTGCAGGACGGACAAAGGATATTTCTACTGCGGTGTATCCTGTGGCAACGATCGGTTCAGGTTTTGTGTTCGATGAAGCAGGTTACATCCTCACTACCGGCAACATTGTCAATGGTGCCGTAGATATTACGGTGAGATTTGCAGATGGAAGCATATCTGATGCCGAGTTGCTTGGAATAGATCCTGCTACTGATCTGGCAGTTATCAAGATTGATAAAAAGGGTCTGACAGCCCTTCAATTTGGTGATTCTGACACTCTCCAGCCTGGATCACTGGTAGTGCAGATAAACAACCAGGTTGGACTTACCAACTCAGCATCGCTCGGGATGATCTCGGGTGTTAACCGCTCTGTGGGAGGAGGCGGTACCGATATGATCCAGATTTCCGGAACGATCGGTCCGGGGGCCAGCGGGGGCCCGGTGCTCGATCCATCCGGCAAGGTCGTCGGTGTCTCGGCTGCGATGTTCTCGCCTTCTCCCACGGCACTGCCATTTAACGCTCCAACAATAGTGATATCTCCCGGCGATGATCCACGAATGCTGCAGATGGAGATTGAAAGAATCCTGGAAAATATATTTTCTGGTGTAAATCAAGACCCTGATGTCAAGCTGCCGAATGTTGCTGATCCTTCACAAGACGATATCGAAAGAATAATCAATTCAATGTCCAGTCGGATAGAAATCGAACGGATTTCCGGTAGTGCTGGATTTGCTATACCTATCAACAGAGTCATACCTGTTCTTGAAGATCTAAAGAGAGGAAAAGTAGTTAAGCGGGCATGGCTGGGCGTTTCAGTCGCTATGAGTCCATTCGGGATTTTACTCCAACCAGCAGAAAATGGTCCTGCAGCTAGAGCTGGAATCAAACCTGGTGATATTCTCATCGCAGTTGATAATTATCCTATCTACTCTGCTGCTGATGTCCCTTCTCTGATACTTGATAAGAAGCCAGGTGAAGTTATCAAGCTGAAAGTTAGGCGAGAAGACAAGGAAATTGATGTAAATGTACAGCTTGAAGAGCGGACTGCAATCGGACCAATGCAGGAGAAGATATCCATGATCGGAATCAGAAAGTCGAATGATCCTTCGGCTGCTACTGAGATTGATATGCGTGACGCTGATATTTATCAAATTGCCAACGCCCTATCTGAGGTATTCAATAAAGAAGTAACTGTCTCTGATCAATTCAGCCCTGGTCAAAACATCACTATGCAAATCTCCGCAAAGACTGTTGAAGAAGCACTTGATGCAGTTTGTGCTGCCTTGCATTGTAAGTATAAGAAGGACGGTGATGTCTATACAATTACACCTTAATAATATACCTACCCTAACCCATAAAATAGTAAGTGTTACATCATGATTCTCCGTAGAGTTGCTTCCCAGCCCCCTTCCCTCTCCCCAGGGAAGCAACTCCATTATATCTGGCATTTTAATTTGACCGTCAACCACCTGCGTGATAAAATGAAGCCGACTTCATACCACATCTCAGGACATCTGCATTGGTTAAATCAAAAGTGATCCGTAAGGCGGTTATTCCGGCAGCAGGAAAAGGTACCAGGCTGCAGCCGCTTACTTTGGCAATCCCTAAAGAAATGCTTCCTCTGGGCAAAAAGCCTGTCCTGGAGATTATTGTAGACGAGTTGCTAAGTATCGGCATTCAGGAGATACTTTTTGTCATTTCAAAAGATAAACTGTCTATTCCTTCGTACTTTGAAAATGCGCGAGGATTGAAGGTTAACTGGACTATCCAGGAACATCAACGCGGACTTGCTGATGCAATTTTATGCAGTGAAGACTTTGTTGGAGATGATCCGTTCCTGGTAGCACTGGGAGATTCAATCATCACTCCAAACACAATACCTCATCCAACACAAAAAGTCCTGGATTGTTTCGCTCAAACTAACGCAGAGGCTGTTATTATCGTCCAGAGTACACCTAAAGAAGAAGTCTCTCGTTATGGAATAGTCCATCCTAAGTCTGTAGGAGGCAAATGGTTTGAAATCGACCTTTTGGTAGAGAAACCTGAGCCTGAAAATGCACCGAGTGAGTATGCTATAGCTGGACGATATGCCTTTGATCCTTGCGTCTTTGAATATATTAGAAATACTCTACCTGGCGCTCGTGATGAGTATCAGATTACTGACTCTATTGGACTGATGATAGAAGATAAAAAACCTGTCTGGTGTGTTCCTCTAACTGGAAAAGAAATCAGACGTGATATAGGGACTTTTTCTTCATATTTTGAAGCCTTCACACAGGCATGTCTGGATGATCCTGAGTATGGAAAGGATTATAGGTTATTGATTGACATGCTGACCCGACGTCTGGGATAATCTGACTCGTCAGGCAGCCTGGTAACTAACAAGGAAGTAAAGGAGCAAAGAATTTGTCGATTCCGATGGCTGATCTAAAGGCTCAGTACCGTGCGCTTGAGCCAGAGATCAAATCCGCACTGCTCGATGTGCTGGAGAAGGGACAGTTTATTCTTGGAGAGAATGTTTCATCTCTGGAAACCGAAATCGCAGAAATGTGCGGAGCAAATTACGGTATTTCCGTAGCATCCGGCACGGATGCCATCACCATAGCGTTAGCTGCGCTCGGGATCGGCCCGGGCGACGAGGTAATTACTACACCTTTTACCTTCGTTGCTACTACCGAATCCATAGTTCTGGTAGGCGCACGACCTGTCTATGTTGATATTGATCCTGCAACATATAATATCGATCCATCTGCCGTAGAAAAAGCAATTACACCAAAAACAAAAGCGCTGCTTCCGGTACACCTTTATGGGCAGTGCGCGCAGATGGACGAATTGTTGGCTATAGCTGAAAAACATGGATTGGCAGTCATTTGCGATGGAGCGCAGGCTATTGGCTCAAAATATAAAGGCAAACCAATCGGTCAATTGGGCCATGCGGCTACTTTGAGTTTCTTCCCAACCAAGAACCTTGGAGCCTACGGAGATGGCGGTATGATGCTTACAAATGATGACGCTGTCGCTGAAAAAGCCAGGTCGCTTAGATTCCACGGTATGTCATCATCCTATGAATACCGTCATATAGGCTACTGCAGCCGACTTGATGAAATACAGGCTGCAATACTACGGGTTAAGCTGCCTTATCTAACGGCGTGGAACGAAGCCAGAAGAAATAATGCTGCAAAATATAGTAAAGTATTAACTGGAAGCCCTATTATTCCGCCTATTGAACTGCCGGAAAATTATCATATCTATCATCAGTACACTGCCAGATGTGCTAATCGAGAGGTTGTTCAATCTAAGCTTAAGAACGCAGGAGTAGCATCTGCTGTTTATTATCCGTCGCCTCTGCACGTTCAACAGGCGTACAGCTATCTGGGATACAAACTTGGAGACTTCCCGGAAGCCGAAAAAGCTTCCAAAGAGGTATTTTCTATCCCTGTTCATCCTAATCTTTCAGATGAGCAGGTGCAGACAGTTATAGATGCCCTTAAAGTTGCAGTCGAAAGCTGCTAATCGCCTTAGATTAGAAAGGAGGATGAGCAAAGAGTTCATTATCGATTGGTAACGATAAGAACCGGTTGCTCTACACTCTATGAAAGCAATGATACTGGCCGCTGGTGTTGGATCCAGACTCGATCCACTTACGCGCCACATCCCTAAACCTATGGTGCCGATCGTTAACCGTCCGGTCATGGAGCACATCATTGAACTCCTGGCTAAACACGGCATTAAAGATATAATGGTAAACCTGTATTATCTTGCCAACCAGATTGAGGAATACTTCGGCGATGGCAGCAAGTGGGGCGTTAACATACAGTACTCAAAAGAAGACAGGCTTTGGGGTGATGCTGGAAGCGTAAAACGGTGCGAAGATTTCTTTGACGACACATTCCTGGTGGTCGGCGGAGACGACATGGCCGACATCGACATCACCCGGATGATACGTTTACATAAAGAGAAGAAAGCTCTGGCAACGATTGCACTTTCTCTTGTAGATGATCCTTCCGAATATGGTATTGCCCTGTTGAATGAACGCGGCAGAATCACCAGGTTCCTGGAAAAACCTCGTGGTGAGGTTATTTTTAGCAACACTGCTAACACAGGTGTATATGTCTTCGAACCGCAGGTGCTGGAGTTAATCCCAAGAGGCGTTGCCTACGGTTTTGGAAATAATGTCTTCCCTATGCTGCTTGAACACCGGACCAGATTCTACGGGTATCTGACATCCAGCTACTGGAGGGATGTTGGGAATCTGAAACAGTACCAGCAGACCCATTATGACGTGCTGGACGGTAGAGTTTCCATCAAAATCCACCACAAAGAAATTCGCAAGTACGTATGGATTGCTGATGGGGTAGAAATTGACCCAAGTGCTGACATCGGCTACCCGGTTCTAATCGGGCGCAACTGCCGAATCGAAAAAGGTGCAAGACTGCTGGAATACTCTGTGCTTGGTGAAGGTTGCGTTATCGAAGAAGGCGCCACTGTCAAGCAGAGCATCCTCTGGCCGGGCGCTTGTGTTATGCAAAACACCATGCTCGAACGGTGTGTAGTAGGTACAGGTTGTAGAGTAAAATCAAACGCTGCCGTGTTCGATGGAGTAATCGTCGATCCTGGCGGAAGATAAATTTAAGGACAGGGACCAGATCCGAGAATCATAGAAGAACTGGTAATTTTCTACTTTGGTAGTTTTTCAATCTTGGGCTCTGGTCCTTGATTCCTGTCTTCAGGAGGCTAAAGAGTTGAAATATGATGTAAAAGACCCGAGTTTAGCTCCAAAGGGCAAGCTCAGAATAGAGTATGCGGGCCAGGATATGCCCGTTTTGCGGATGATCAGGCAAAGGTTTGAGAAGGAAAAACCTCTTGCCGGAGTCACACTGGCTGCGTGTCTTCATGTAACAACAGAGACAGCTAACCTGGCAATCACTCTGAAAGCCGGAGGAGCGGAAGTTGGGCTTTGCGCATCTAATCCACTATCAACACAGGATGATGTAGCTGCAGCTCTCGCAGTCGAGTATGGTATCCCCACCTTTGCTATTAAAGGCGAAGATAACGACACCTATTATCAGCATATAAACGCAGTCCTGGACATGCGGCCAAACCTGACAATGGATGATGGCGCTGATACCGTCGGCGTAATCCACTCAAAGCGGCAAGATTTGATTCCAAACATCATCGGTGGAACAGAAGAAACAACAACCGGAGTTATCAGACTTCGAAGTATGGAGCGAGATGGCGTTCTCAAATACCCGATAGTTGCTGTTAATGATGCTGACACCAAGCACTTTTTCGATAACCGTTACGGTACCGGTCAGAGCACAATCGATGGCATTATGAGAGCTACTAATGTGCTAATTGCCGGCCGTGTATTCGTAGTTGCAGGCTATGGTTGGTGCGGTAAAGGTCTTGCTATGAGAGCAAAGGGCATGGGAGCGCGCGTTGTGGTCTGTGAAGTAGATCCGCTGAGAGGTATAGAGGCCGTTATGGACGGGTTCGATGTCATGCCTATGGCTGAAGCAGTCAAGATTGGCGATATCTTCTGCACAGTCACTGGAGACATCCATGTGCTCAGAAAAGAGCACTTCGAAATGATGAAGGACGGTGCTATCATCTCCAACTCAGGTCATTTCAACGTTGAAATCGATATCCCAGCGCTTGAGAATATGGCAAAGAGCAGGCGTGTGATCCGAGACTTCGTAGAAGAGTTCCTAATGCCTGATGGCAGGCGGCTTTACCTCCTGGGAGACGGCCGGTTAATTAACCTTGCGGCTGCGGAAGGCCATCCAGCAAGCGTTATGGATATGAGTTTTGCAAACCAGGCTCTTTGCTCTGAATATATGAACAAGCATGCTAAAGAGCTTGAGCGAAAGGTTTATCCGGTACCAAAAGAAATAGACCAGCAGATTGCTATGTTGAAGCTTGAGACAATGGGTATTAGAATAGACAAGCTCACTCCTGAGCAAGTCAAGTACCTTGCTTCCTGGGAAGAGGGAACATAGTCAGGCAAATACTAAGCCTATTGTAAATCCAGTTTATTGCTGCAGGATAAAGATAACAAAACTGAAAGGGGCCAGGTCGATTTCTGGCCCTTTTGCAGTTGTCTTGATATAAAAAGACTCATTATTCAGCTCCTGCTATTATCATCTCACTTATCTGTTGTATAATCATTTACTGTAGTATATGGAAAGAATTGACTTACTTGGTGTCAGGATAGATAAGGTAGATATGCAGACCGCTCTCGGACTGATTGAGGGTTATATGGAGAGTGGAATGCCTCATCTCGTCGTCACCGCGGATGCTTCTGCAGTAGTCATAGCTCAAAAAGACGAAGAGTTCAGAAATATCGTCAATAACGCAGATATGGTGACTCCTGACAGTACAGGTATTATAGCTGCCAGCAGATGGTATCATAATCCGCTAATCGAGAAGGTATCTGGAGTAGACCTTGCTGTGCAACTTGCTAAGCTCGGAGCTGAGAAAGGTTATTCGATATTCCTGCTCGGGGCAGCGCCAGGAATTGCGGATGAAGCTGCTGAAAAGCTCAAGGAACGGTTCCCAGGGCTTAGTATAGCCGGAACACACCACGGGTTCTTCCAGGATGATGAGCAGATTGTAGAATTAATTGCTAATTCAGGAGCCAGGATGCTTTTTGTTGCTATGGGAATCCCCAAGCAGGAAAAATGGATAGCGAAGCATCTGGATAGGCTTGGTGTCAATGTTGCGATGGGTGTTGGAGGAACGCTGGACGTTCTTTCTGGCAGAGTCAAACGAGCCCCTGAATGGATGCGTAAACACGGGCTTGAATGGGCCCATAGGCTTGCCTGCAATCCCCGTAAAATATCAAAGGTAGCAACCTTACCCAAATTCCTATGGTTGGTACTATTAGACAAAGTATTCAAGAGGAGCTAGGAGATATGTATTCTGGTATGCATAACGGCGGCGCACCGGTTCTAATAGTCGGAAGCGTAGCGCTCGATTCCATAAAAACACCGCTAGGACAGGTAACGGACGCGCTTGGAGGAGCGGCTGTTTATTCATCAGTCGCCGCAAGTTTTTTCACCCCGGCAATGGTCGTTGGAGTTGTTGGCGAAGACTTCCCTATGGCACATATCGATTTTCTGGCCAGCCGAGGTATCAATACGCACGGTATCCAGGTTCGTCCAGGTAAAAGTTTTAGATGGGGAGGCTCTTATGAGTTTGACCTGAACCAGGCACACACTCTCTTTACCGAGCTAAACGTCTTTGCAGACTTCAAACCAACGATTCCGCCTGCTTACCGGTCAGCAGAATACGTATTCCTTGCTAACATTGACCCTGAATTACAACTCGAAGTTTTGGACCAGGTAGAAAAACCTAAGCTCGTCGCCTGCGACACGATGAATTTCTGGATTGAAAACAAGCAAGATTCGCTCATCGAAGTTCTCAAACGTGTCGATGTGGCTTTTATGAATGACGCTGAAGCCAGACAGCTTATCGGAACCAGCAGCCTTATAAAAGCAGCAGGAGAAATCCGGCAGTTTGGCCCTAAAACGGTGATTATCAAAAAAGGCGAGAATGGTGCGATGATGTTCTGCGACAGTATATGCTTCATGGCTCCCTCCTACCCTCTTGAAGAAGTCGTTGACCCTACAGGAGCCGGAGACAGTTTCGCTGGAGGGTTCATCGGGTATATCGCGCACACAAACGACATAAGTGAGCGCAATATCCGAAAGGCTATCATCTATGGAAGCACTATAGCGTCATTCAATGTAGAGGGATTCAGTCTTGATAGACTTAAAGCGTTGACCCAAAGAGATATTTCTGACCGCTATAACGAGTTCAAGCAGTTTGTCTTCTTCGAACCTATGTAAACACGGTTTTAGACATCCAAAGAAATCTGACCGGGCGCTGCATATGTGTGGCGCCCGTTTTCGTTTCTATGCGAACAGTGCTGGGAAAGGTAATTACAGGGCACAGGGCTTGAGTGAGGTGATAAATCATGCATTGGTGGTTTAGAGACGGTTGGTGGCTGGGCGGTTGGTTTATGTATATATTCATGATGCTCTTTTGGATACTGATCATCGTAGGATTTATACTGCTGATTCGGTGGATTGCTGCCAGACCGGCCGAAGCAGGACCAACCATGCAAGGCTCAGCTTTAGAAATATTAAACGCACGCTATGCGCGGGGAGAAATCACTCGAGAACAATATCTGGATATGCGAAAAGACATCGAAAGCACCGACAGACCATCTTCTTGAACAGTTTTAATTGATTAAGGAGCAACAAAGATGAGCAGAACAGCAGAACGAGTGCTTTGGATTATACTGCTTGTTATTGCAGTTATCATTTTGTTACCGATAGCACTGGGGCTTATCAGGGTTCTATCAGAAGTAGTCCGGTTGGTTCTTACAATCGCTTTGCTTGTGTTCATTGCGGTAGTTTTCTGGAGGCTGATAGCTGGACGAGGCTGATTCTTATCCCTTTTTATGTCCACATCCAACATCTGCAACTTGCATCTGGAACTAGAAATGGTGACTGAATACCGACAGAACTTGTCAGTATCAGCCATACTATGTTAGTATAATTGACGAATCTTCCAACTTGAGGACGGAAATAGTCAATGCACCCCAAGTATGTGACGCCAGATGCTATAGGTATTGACGCTGTACGGTTGAAAGCAGCCAGTAGAGTAATCCAGCGCGGTTTGGATGCTGGTTTATATCCCGGAGCAGTCTACATAATCGGCAGAAGCAATGGTACTCTGGAACCTCAATGTTTTGGTGTTATTAATCCTGAAACACAACAGCCAGTCCGTCCAAATACGATTTTCGATCTGGCATCTTTGACAAAACCAATAGCCACTGCGTCATCACTCATATTACTTGTAGAACGAGGCAATCTCCATCTGAAACAACCGCTCAAGGACTTTTTTCCTGATTATGAACTGCCGCACCTCTCAGAAATCACCCTCTTTCATTTGCTTACTCATACATCCGGTCTTCCAGCTTACAAAGATCTTTATTCGAGTAAGCTAACCAGGGATGAAATTATTTCTGCAATACTTGAGTTATCACCAGAGAATCCTCCGGGCAGTAAATATACATATAGCTGCCTTGGTTATATCCTTTTGGGAGAGATAATCAGACTGGTAAGTGGATCTGACCTCGACCAATTCTCAAGAAAAAACATCTTTGAGCGTCTGGAAATGAACGATACCTTTTTTAACCCGGTTGGAGAACCTTTAACAAGAACTGCAGCAACAACAGGCTGTCCTGTACGAAAAAATACCCTGGTTGGGCAAGTTCATGATCCAAATGCGTGGGCTTTAAGTGGAATAAGCGGTAATGCGGGACTTTTTTCGACAGCAATTGACCTTTCACGATTTATGACTATGTTGCTCTGTCGAGATATTGACGTCTTCTCACGTGCAAGTTTCGATATTATATATCGAAATCTCATTAATCCGGCTATTGGAGGTCACACAGCAGGATGGTTTATCCATCCTAACGAAATGTTGCCATCAGGCGATCTCATGTCTGATGATACAATCGGTCACACAGGCTTCACAGGCACATCGGTTGTTATAGACAGCAAGTGCGATTTATTCGTGATTTTGCTGACGAATCGCGTCTGGAATCCCGATGACGGTACTGAATTTCGAAAAACACGCCGATTATTCCACAATACTACCGCACAGGCAGTGTTAAGTATATAAAATATCAGAGCAAATTTGTATGATGCAGCCTTGACACCTGCGAGAAAACAACATATACTTGCGATAGATGAGCTTACACGCAATTATTAGAAGCGTGCATAAAGCCGTCATAGGATGTACGTTTACCCCAATACGAAAGGAAGTAGTAAGTATGACCAAACAAAAGGTGCTGGTGATAGACGATGAAGAGAACGTCTGCGAACTAGTTTCTATGTATTTTGACAAAGCTGGCTACGAAGTAATCACTGCCGTAGACGGTGCAGACGGAATCGAGAAAGCCCGCCAGTATCGACCTGATATCATCATCCTGGACTTAATGCTGCCAGGAATGGATGGATTGGACGTTTGTAAGGAAATCAGAAAGTCCAGCAATATTCCGATCATTATGCTCACTGCTAGAGTTGATGAGGTAGATCGGGTTCTGGGCCTTGAAATCGGCGCAGACGACTACATCACCAAGCCATTCTCACCTCGTGAACTACTGGCAAGAGTCAAGGCTGTCCTCAGAAGAGCAGCCTATGTCCCCAGTCCAGACGAACAGCAGGTCCTTAATCTCCCTGGCTTGGCCGTAAGTCGGATATCCCGTGAAGTTATAGTTGGAGATCGAAAAGTCGATCTTACCCCTAAGGAATTCGACCTCCTATGGTACCTGGCATCCAACCGCAATCGAGTATTTACTCGTGAGCAGTTGCTTGAGCAGGTTTGGGCCTACCAGGAGTTCTACGGTGACGAGAGAACCGTAGATCAGCATATCAAGCGCCTCCGCAGAAAGATTGAGAACAATGGCAGCCCCTGCAGAATCACAACTATCTGGGGCGTTGGCTACAAGTTCGAGATCAGAGAGCCTGCAATACTTTAGTAGTAATAATCCAGGCGTGTAATGCACCCTGGTTAAATTGGAGTGTACATCCTGAACTGGATGGAGCGGGGTTGGTTATGGATGACCAGCCCCGTTTCTCTACACGGGGCTGGATGTGTTTGAAATCAACTAAGCCTGCTGGTCTGCACCTGACCTTGCACGTCTCTTCAGCAGGTTCATCACTGTTGGTTTGAGGCTGACCCATAACCAATACCATGCCGGAGATAGTACAAGGTCATATTCACCTATGTACTCAACATAACGGGGTGAAAAGCCTTCTTTGAACCTGTTCAAGCCCTGCAGGTGGTCATCTTCTTCACTTGCTCCACGACGTGGTGAAACACCTCTAAAATCATACCATTTGCATCCAAGTGATTTAGCCCATTTTATCATTTCCCACTGCATAAGATGGTTAGGCATCAGGTTGCGGTGTTCATTGCTGGATGCGCCGTATACATACCAGGCCCGGTCACCGATGACAAAATCGAAAGCACCACTGAGTGCAGTATCTTCATAATATGTCAGAAACAGCTTGGCATATCCTGCCGGAACAAGAACATCCCATAAGGTCTGAAAGTAACTCAATGGTCGGCCAACAAAACCATCGCGTCTTGCAGTGGTTTGATACAGTTTATGAAATACCTTGAGGTCATCTCTGGTGCAGTCTGTCTTGACCTGAACACCTTTCTTTTCAGCTAGACGGATATTATAACGCCATTTCGGTTTAAATCCAGAAAGCAGATCATCCTCACTCTTATCCAGGTCAAGCTGCATAACACATTTCGGTTGAGTGCCTCCAAAGCCTGTGGGATCAGCAATACATTGGAATCCTGCATTTTCAATACATTGCCTACTGATGTTATCTTCTACTGGTACAGGAGGATCGATCTTTATGAGAATAGCACCTCGCTTTCGAGCGCTTTGCCTCATTGCATTAGTGAACTCACTCACCAGTACAGGATTCGTTGTATCTATAACCGGTCCGCGCGGTACATAGACTATGGTTCTACCTGTGCGAGGGATTCGTCGAAACAGCATTAGCGCAGATGCCACAATCTGACCAGTATCATCCTCACCAATCAATCTTACAGGACTCCAATCTCCGCTTTTAGCCTTGACTTCACCCCATTCCCACGACTGCATAAGGTCTGCATTTGGGAATTGTGCAACAAATCCATTGAAACGAGCTTTATCTACAGTATCTATCTCTATTGTCTTCACGGGCAGATTGTAACACCGGTCAGGCACAACGTCAACGAGTCAAGCTTGATAATCTGAAGATATGTTCGTAAATGTATGACCAATTTACAATTACAAGGTAATAAAACTGCTTTTATCACTCATGTTATATTCTCAACTAATTCTATCACCCCTCTAATCTTGACAATAAACGACCTGGAGCATAGAATATGCCCGTACTGCAAGCAGCCTGACCCCCCAGGCAATAGAAATAGAGAGGAAGTAGATGAACAACTTTGTAGAAATGGCAAAGCCAAGTGTGGCCCCGCCCCTCGACCCTGATTTTAAGCCTTTGGTACTGGCTAATCATTCATTTTTGGAAGGTGTTCGTAAATCAGGGCAAGCTGTACCACTGGTTATTGGATTGGAGCGAGGCGACGGGTCTATATCCAGATTTGAAACAGTTGTCTCAGGCAATTCTGATGATATGCCTGCCAATCTTGCTTATGCAGAGCGGATAGTAAAGATGCTGCTCTGGCAAAAAGGTGGCTGGAAGGTTATCGTAGGGGGACCTAAAGAGGTCGGTAAGCATATAAGAAATACATATTCTCCAAGTGGAACACGCGCATTTGACCATGAGTTTATGGGCGGCGTATATGAGAAGCCCTTTACTGTAGAAATTGTAGACGCTGCAGATGTTCCTGAAGCCAAAGAAGAAGCTGTTCCTCTTGGCAGGCATCTTAAAGGCTGCCGTATTGGCTTCGACCTTGGCGCAAGTGATAGAAAAGTCGCTGCAGTTATAGATGGCGAACCGGTTTTTAGCGAAGAAGTAAACTGGGACCCGAGGAACCAGACTGATCCCAAGTATCATCACGATGAGATAATGGCTGCACTCAAAAAAGCGGCTTCTTATATGCCCAGAGTAGACTCCATAGGCGGCAGCTCAGCCGGAGTATACATCAATAACCGCGTAATGGTGGCATCGTTGTTCCGTGGAGTACCTCGTGATGTATTCAACGCGAAGGTAAAAGACTTGTTCATCAATATGCGTAAGGAATGGAACAACATACCCTTTGAGGTTGTCAATGATGGCGAAGTCACTGCACTTGCTGGATCGATGTCTCTTGGCGATAATGCAGTCCTTGGAATTGCTCTCGGTTCAAGTGAAGCTGTTGGTTATGTAACGCCAGATGGAAGTATTACAGGTTGGCTTAATGAGCTTGCATTTGCTCCAGTCGATGTAAGTCCTACAGCTCCTGTTGATGAATGGTCTGGTGACAAAGGTGTTGGAGCCTTATACTTCTCCCAGCAGGCAGTTTTTAGACTTGCCGCTAAAGCAGGAATCGCTCTGGATGACTCTCTTGGGCTTGCAGACAAGTTAAAATCAGTCCAGCAGCTTCTGGCATCTGGGGATGAACGCGCAAAAGCCATTTGGGAGACTATCGGTGTTTATTTAGGTTATGGAATTGCACACTATGCTGACTTCTATGACCTAAAACATGTGCTTATTCTTGGCCGCGTTACATCCGGTGACGGTGGAAGTATACTTATTAAGAAGGCTAGTGAAGTATTTAATACGGAATTCCCCGAGTTGGCGGACAAAGTGTCTCTTCACCTTCCTGAGGATGAAGCCAGCCGCAGAGTCGGACAGGCAGTTGCTGCTGCCAGCTTGCCTTCGATAGATAGTTAGAAATAGTGGAGGATTGAATGCAGTTTTTTAATACTACTGCAGAGATTTTTGTACCGGATGCAAAACCGGTTGATGAAGCCCTGCAGCGGATAACCCATATTGGGATTGCAGCACATCAGGATGATCTGGAGATTATGACATATCCGGGCATCCTGGAATGTTTTGGCAGCGATTCAAAGTGGTTCATGGGAGTAGTTGTCACTGATGGAGCCGGCAGCCCAAGAGATGACCTTTATGCCAAATATACCGATGAAGAAATGAAGAAGGTCCGCCGGGTCGAGCAGAAAAAAGCAGCATTTGTGGGTGAATATGGAGCCCAGGTCCTGCTGGATTTCACAAGCTCAATGGTCAAGGACCCAACCAACCGAAGCGTGGTTGAAGATATCAAGAAACTAATTGAATCTACAAAGCCATCTGTTGTATTCACTCATAACCTTGCTGACAAGCACGACACTCATGTAGCAGTCGCAATCAGGACAATACAGGCACTAAGAGAACTTCCCGAAGATATTAGACCTGAAGCTGTTTATGGATGCGAAATCTGGCGTGATCTGGATTGGCTGCTGGATACTGATAAGGTCGTTTTTGATATAGCGGCTCACGAGAATCTTGCTGCTGCGCTTCTTGGTGTATTCGATTCGCAGATATGTGGAGGCAAACGGTACGATTTAGCCACAATGGGCCGAAGACGAGCACATGCCACTTACCATGCATCTCATGGAACGGATGATACAACAAGTATTATATTCGGAATGAATCTAACACCTCTCGTGAAAGATCCATCAATGGACATCAAAGGTTACATCGATGGATATATCCAGAGACTAGCTGAAGACGTAAACAACCGGATTAGTAAATTGCTTGGTTGAGCAACAAGTGTATATGTTTATCTTTTGATAGGGCGAGAATCACTCGCCCTTTTTGTTTTTAAGCCAATAATTAACCTGGAAATTAAGCAGCTTGGCAGTCTGGAACAAAACTCCTCTGACTTGCGTCAGTCCAATTAGTGGGCGTGCCTGCACCGAATCTTCTGTAATACAAAGGCTAGTTGTAGAGCAGTGTGGTGTCAGGATTATTTGTATTAAGAAGGAGATGCAGCATGCAAAGTAATTGTTCGGTTTACAAGTATCTAATCGCCGCAATAACAACTATACTAGCCGTATCTGCAATCACTCCACTGTTCGCAGGGCCAGATTTAGATGTAGTGTACATTTCCAGAACTCCCCGTTACTATAAATATGACGTAAGTTATATTAATGGTCTGGATCCAAGAGACTGGGCTAATGGAAAACCATATTTGACTGCACAAGAAGCGGCAAAACAACGATGGCCCAGCCCTGGAGAAACGGTAGTATTCACTGCTGTAGTAAAGAATCCTGGAGATGCTCCTACAGGTGATTTTACGTATAAGTGGTATTTTGACGGCGAGCTTATTCAAACTTCAACAGCACCATCTATAGCTCCAGGTGGCAGATCTGAATTCACCTATACCTGGCAGTGGGATTCTGAATGGAATGACCATACAATCAAATTCGAAGTTGACCCGGATAATATTATTGCTGAAAATGTGGAGACAAATAATTCCCGGGAAGACAGAACTAATGCTTTGTCCTTCCGGTTCCATGTATGGCAATCGGTTTACGATTGGTTCCTGACAGAAGCTCCGAAAATCAATCCGCAGATAGCAAGTTTTGAAGATTGGGCACAAATGCAGTTGGCCTTAATCAACCAATATTTTAAGGAAGCTGTTTTTCCATTAGCACCAAATGGAATACTGGAACGAGTGCGTCTGGATGAAGTGGTCGTGGAGCCGGAAGATACTCCCGATCCTGATCCCTGGGCCTGCCATGCTCCACCTGACTTTGAATGGGATTGTAGATGGGGCTTTACACCTGCTGAGTATCCGCGAATATTCATAGAAAACCCAATGTTCATAACCGGGCGTTACGATTGGGGACATCATGAGTGGGGTCATCAGATGGGGTTGATCGATCTCTACAGGTTTGACCTTGGAATAGATCAAAACCATATCGTTCCTCTTGGACACAACAGCACGCGGAACTTCTGTATGATGACAGGTAATGAACCTCGTTACAGCGATCATACTGCCTATGCCATTAACTCAAAACTTCATAAACGATGTGGGTATTTTGGAGAGTATCTTTATG